>CAMAWP010000184.1 GCA_945861765.1 Akkermansia muciniphila
TGCGGCAACGGAGTCTGCGGAGTTGCCGCTTTGGGTTGGGATGGCTTCGGCGTCGGCGAGTTTCGGAGCTGTGAGCGTTGCCAAAGCGGTGACTTCGCAGACTCCGTCACCGCAGTCCAAAACCTGGCGGCACATTCGAGGGTTCATGGAGAGCCTCCACCTCCGACATTGGACCCGCATCGGGACCATGAACCTGGGAGCGCCGGCGTCTCGCCGGCGCGTTGCTGTGGCGAAATTAGGAACACGCCGGCGAGACGCCAGCGCTCCCAGGTCAGGTTCATGGAGAGAATTGCTGTAATCCTTTTCGAGACGCTTGACACTGGCTTCGTGGAAAGCACAAATTGCCGGTGCCATGCTAAAACTCATTTCCTTGGCTGTCGGGTTCAGCCTTTCCTGCGTCTGCCTGCTTGCTGCGGACGGCCCTCGCAAACCATCTCTCAACTACAATATTCCGCTATGGCCCGTGGGCAAGGTGCCGCTGGCACAGGGAGCCGCGCCGCTCGATGAGCCTTTCTTAACGGTCTTCTCACCAACCGAAGACAAGCGCAACGGTGGTTCGGTGATCATCGCACCCGGTGGTTCGAACATTATGTTGATGCATGGGTGCGAGGGCATCGAAATTGCGGAGCGGTATAACGATTGGGGCGTGACTGCATTCGTCCTCACCTATCGCATGTCACCGCGTTATGGCGAAGACGCCCGGATCGCGGATGGGAAGCGAGCGATTCAACTCGTTCGGGCGCGGTGTAGCGAATTCAAGATCGATCCAACCAAGATCGGCTTTGCTGGATTCTCCGCCGGCTCCAGCATGGCGCGTGTGGTTGTGGCGGCATCGGGGCCGGGCGATCCAAGCGCGTCCGATCCGGTTGACCGGGCGAGTTCGCGGCCCGACTACGCCGTCATGGTTTACGGCCCCGGACGGCCTACGTCGTCCGAACAATTGAAGGATTTCCCTCCGACTTTTCTTTTGTCCGCCGCCTGGGATAGAGGCGCGGCCAATGGCTCGGCGCAGTTGTTCATGGATTTGAACAAGGCGGGAGCCGTGGTCGAGTTGCACATTTATCAAAAGGGCCGGCATGGATTCGGCGGCGCATTCACGAGTCCGGAGTTCGGACCATGGATGTCGGAGTTGCAACACTTTCTAACGCAGGGCGGCTTTCTGAAAGGAGGGCAGCAATGAGAATGCTGATCATTGTTTGGTTATTAGCTTTCACTCTAAATGCGGCTGATTCACCGACTCGAATCGTGAACGATGGTCATGGCGATTACCTCTACGTTCCCGCCGGACCTTTCGAGATGGGCGATAACTTCGGGGACGGCGAACCTCGCGAGCGTCCCGTCCACGTCGTCACTCTCGACGCTTACTTCATCGGAAAATTCGAAGTGACCAATGGCGAATGGCGCAAGTTCCGCGACGACCCCGGCTACAGTGATCCGCAATTCTGGCCGGGTGGCAGGGTCATGCCGAAGGAGCAGATCCCCTACTGGACACAAGCTCAGAACCATGGGGGCGCTCTTCCGGGCAACGACAACTATCCGGTCCTCGGCGTGAATTGGGATGCTGCGACGGCTTATTGCTACTGGTTGAGCGCAAAAACCGGCAAGAAATACCGACTGCCGACGGAAGCGGAATGGGAGAAGGCGGCCCGTGGAACGGACCAGCGGAAATTTCCGTGGGGCAATAACATTGACAGGTCTTTTGCGAACTATGTTGGCTCACAAACTTTCGATACAGGCCAGGTCGCCGGTTACTACGATGGTTCGAAACACGGCGATTTCCAGACCCATAACGGAGCTTCGCCCTACGGCGTTCATGATATGGCCGGTAATGTGATGGAGTGGTGCCAGGATTGGTACAGCCGGGATTATTACTCGGTGTCCCCAACAATGAATCCGAAAGGGCCGGAGATGGGCGCTTACCGGGTGGTGCGTGGTGGAACTTTCTTCATGGAGCCGCTGGATCAACGCGCCTACTTGCGGTCCGCTTCTTGGCCATCGATCCAGACTCACCGCATGACGGGCTTTCGACCCGTTCGCGAGCCGTAGGTAAATCGAGTCGTGGCCTTGCGGGGCGGAAAAGTTCTCATCGAAGCCGATCTTGAAACGGCCAACTGCATCGCAGGCGCTGATGTCGCGAAAAAGCCGGGCGAGCTGAGTCAAGGTTGCGTAAATTTCTGCAGGCGCTTTCCGTTGATCTCCGTGACATAAACCGCGCCGTCTGATCCTACGGCGAGACCGTGCTGCATATTGAAATTGCCCGGCTCCGAACCCAGTGTGCCCCACTGCGTCAAAACCTGGCCCGCGGAAGTCATTTTCAATGTGCGGTTGGCTCGACCATCGGCAACGAATAAAACATCTTCCGGTCAGCGATGTAGATTTCCAGGTCGGGTCCAAAAGCGATGTCGGCAGGTTTGTTGAAGTGCTTTTTATCTTCGCCGGAAACATTTGTTTCACTCAGCGTGAGAAGCACTCGTCCCTCATGGCTGAACTTGGTGATGGTGTGATTCCCATTATCCCAGCAGGTTTTGTGATGCTTTGATCCAAGATGTAGAGGAAACACTGCACCCGCGCCTCGACCACCTTCTTCGGATCAAAAAGTTCCGGGCCGGTGAGAAGGATGTCGCCGTTGGCAAGATATTGAACGGAACTGTGTGTACATCTGCGTTGCCAACCCGAGATTCCGCAAGTTGCTAAAACATTTGGTCGTGCGGGCTTTTTCCGACTTGCCTACTCGCTGTGCCCTTCATCCAATTGGTTCCGTGTCTTGGCTGGAGGAATCATTCCGGAGGGGTGCCTGGGATTTGGACATTTTCCGGCCGTGCGCTGTTTTAACGGATGAGGCTTCCGACTGATATCTCCCGGATGGGAGACGAAGGAAGCCAACAAGTCCAAACTCTCGTCAGCCCGGCGGGATGAGAAAAAAGGTCTTCATCCGCTGTTGACTTATTCCATTGAAAACAGCGTGGAACCTTCCACATGTGCGGAAACTATTGACCCAAAGACGCTTCCACGTGCGGAGAAATGAGATTCCTCCCCGGCTATCGAGGTGTGTTTCCCCGTCGTGAATACCGCAAACGCTAATTCAGTCAATTAGACAGGTTAAACAATAGACACACTTCACAACACAATTTGGTTCCGCCACCGACTCAAAGGGTCAATATGAACTCAACCAGTCCAAGACATGCCGCCTCACGCCCAGGCCGATTGGGTTTCCTCCCGCCCGATAACTTCCCCGGGAAGCGCTTTGACACACATCTGCGATCCAGTAAGTTTGGAGTGAGATTTATGAATCTTTTGAATACACCCCCTTTGAAGTTTTGCGCGGTCCTCGGAGCAGCATTGCTGCTGCTTGGATGCAAAGCGAAATCCACGATTGCCGGCCAGGAAGCAGCCATCGCGGCACCGGCTGTAACCAATGTTCTAACCAACACCACGAGCCAGACGACGATTACAAACACGGTCGTTGAAAAGCCGATTGCGGCAGAGATCGAAGTTTCTCCGCGCCTTCAAGGCATCATCGATATGGCGGAGCGAGGAGTGGGAGATGAAGTGCTCACAGCTTACATCGAGAATTCGCCGTCAGTCTTCAACCTCACCGCCGCAGAGATCCTCTATTTGACCGATCTGGGGTTTTCTGAACCCGTTATCGCTGCTTTAATCAAGCACGGTAACTCGCTCAAGAATCAGGCGCAAAAGCCAGTCGAGCGCACCCCAGGTCCCGCAGCGGCCGCGACACAATCGCAGGGCACACCCGGAACCGCTCCGGCCTCGGTGCCGATATCTCGCGGGAGCCCTGGCGACAGCGCCCCATCAGTCGTGATTACAGCCACACCGGAGTTTGAAGCCGGTCCTCAGCCACCGCCAGTTACTTACGTTTTGCCCCAGCCTCAGGTGCAATACACCTCTGTTTATGGTGCGCTGACGCCTTACGGATCTTGGGTTGAAGTGGCTGATTACGGTTTGTGCTGGCGACCCACAGTCGCGGTCATCAATCCTTCTTGGAAACCGTACTGCGATCGAGGGCGCTGGCTTTACACGGATTCCGGATGGTACTGGCAATCAGATTATTCCTGGGGCTGGGCTCCGTTTCATTACGGACGCTGGCATAGCCATCCCGTCTCCGGGTGGGTGTGGCTCCCGGATACCACATGGGGACCGGCGTGGGTTACCTGGCGACATGCCGATTCGTATTGCGGATGGGCTCCCTTGCCGCCGGGGGCTCGATTCGAACGGGGTTTTGGCCTCCGCTATTACGGCGCTGGAGTGGGGATAAGCTTTGATTTTGGCCTGGGGAGGGATCGCTACACCTTCGTCCCCAAGAGCCGCTTTTACGACCGAACTCCCTGGAAACATTCCTTGCCCTCCTCGCAAGTAGTCAATGTCTATAACAACAGCACGATCGTGAATAACTACGGTCGAGGCGCCAACGGCACTATTATCAATGAGGGGATCGGCCGTGACCACATCGCCACACACACTCGCTCCGAGATCCGAAAAGTCACGCTTCGTGATTTGCCCGCCGACGAAGCAAAGCGGGGGATTCGATCGGAGCGCTTGAAGGGGAATGGGACAGAGTTGGCGGTCTATCGTCCTCAGTTACCCGCCGCGGACCTTGGTGCGACTCGTGGACAGGAAGAATTGCGAAAGGGATCTCGTTCGACCGCTAACGATGCTTCCATCGAGCGACCGAGTTCCAGAAGCAAATCAACCAGCGGCGCCTCCGTCCAATCGGCTCGACCAGGTCAGGCCGAAGTCACCACCAGGCCGCCGGGCGCTACGATCCATCCTATTGCGAGCAGGGCCCAACCCAGCGGCACCGTGCCACTCGTTTCAGCTTCGCCCACAGGAACGGCGTTGAACGATCCCTCGACAAAGTCAAGAGCCCTGAACCCAGAGCGATCGAACAGGTCGGCGATTGAAAGCCGCGCAGTTAAAATCCCAGCGGCCGACATGTCACCACAAACTCCGGTGACACGCGATGACGGCGGAGCAAAAGGCCCGGCCTCGACTGTCGGTCGCAATGCTGAAATTACATCCCGGCCCCCGACAGTCCCTGGCGTTCCGCCGGCCAAGCCTGCGCAAGAATTCCGAGGAGCCCCGAATACCCAGCCTCAATTAATTCAAACGCCTGTCACCCCAATTCAGAGAAGAGAGCGACCTCAACCGGTCTCTGCCTTCTCTCCTCCGGTTCAGACCGGGCAAGCGCCAACCGTGGAGAATTCCATTCCGTCCTCCGCAGAGGCGATGCGCTCGAATCGGGAAACGAGACGCAGCACTGACTCGTCTCTCAGGCCTTTGGAGAGCCGTTCTTACACGCCTGGGGCATCGCAACCAGCTCAATCCACGTTCCGCTCTCGGGGCATTGAGCAACCCGCCAATCCTGCGTCGGGTCTCGGTGGAAATCCAAGTTCCTATCGTGGCACAGCCGCTCCTTCCGATATCAACGGAGCCGCTACGAGGGCTTATCAGCCCAGCTTTCAGGCTGCTCCCCAGCCGACGTCACGACAGGAGTTGCAGAAGCCAGTGACAGTGATTCGTCCTGAGAGACCGGGTTTCTCGCAGCCCTCGCCGAGTTATCCGTCGCAATCCGCCCCTTCAGCTCCGAGTTATCAACCAACGCCTCCACGCAGTGCGCAGCAGTACGCGCCGCCTTCCGCGCAACAGTATTCGCCTCAGACAACTCAACCCAGGCCACCCGCTCCTTCGCCCGCCCCGGTTCAAGTCCAGCCGAGGCAAGCAAGTCCATCGATAAACTCGGCTCCTCCCTCGACATCGCAGCCGTCTGGGCGTTCAAGCGGTGGATCCGGAGGTCGCCGACAGGAGCTTAACAAACAATAGCTGTTCCCCGTTACCCAGCACCACCGGGGCGTAATCTGTCCGCTCGCAGGAGAGTAGCCCAGCCAGAAGGAGCCAATTTAATGAACTGTGAACCTAGTTTTCTGAGATCGTCCTTGGCCGTGGCCCTTTGTCTTCTCGGGCTCGCAATTCAAGCTCCAGCGGCTCCTGCCCATCCCAACGTAATTTACTTCACCAGTTTTGAGCGGAATGAAGGGTTCGATCCGAAGTTGACGCTTCTTGGCCAGAGCAAGTGGGGAGGATTTGGCTCGGGAGGCAATGGAATCTTGACCAATTCTTTTTCTGGGCCGGGTCAGGCAGCTTACATCGGCTTTGCACCGCCGATAGGAACGGACGATGTCTTTAATGTCTGGCGACCGATCGACCTGGCGCCACTCAGCTCCAACCAAACTCTCATCACGTTTTCCGTCTCGATGCGAGTGGTTGATTCCACGAACAACCGGTTCGATGATTTTCGATGGAGTGTCTATAACACAAATCAGGCCCGGCTTTTCACGTTAGATTTCGATAACTTGGCGCTAGATATCTCCTATGCCCTTGATGACGCCAAAGGGTTTGTCTCGACCGGCGTTGCCTTCGATGGTGATGGCTATTACGACGTGGTCATCCAGATGAATTTTGCCAGAAACCTTTGGTCGGCATCTCTGAACGGCTCGATCATTGTCAACTCGAAGCCCATTACTACGGTGGGCGCGGCCTTGAATTTGGGAGATATCGATGCAGTTTGGGCTATCCAGGAGCCTGGTTCGCCGGGGAATAATTACATGATCTTTGATGACTACCTCATTACCGCCGAGGCCACGGGTTCGATTCCTCCCGCGATCGAGCCATTAGGATTTTCCACCAAAGGCCTCTTTCGTGTCCGAGTTTACGGAGAGCAAGGCTTGAATTACGTCATCGAAACATCAAGCGATCTACAAAAATGGGAGCTGCTAAAAGAGTTCACCGCACCCAGCGGTGGCGTCTTTGATTTCCAGGATGCCGATGCTTCCCGCTCCCAGCTTCGCTTTTATCGGACGCGGCAAAAGCTGTGAGTCTGCCGATGAACCTGGGAGGTTCATCGGCAGACTTCCATAAAAATAGTTTCACATCGAGACGGGTTCTATATAGCTTCGAACCGTTCCAACGGTCGGCAAAACCTACAACAAATGTTTCGATAGAAGCTGAACAACCAAGGAAGAAAATGAATAACAATATCATGCTGACGTTTTTTCTCGCGGCGTTTCTGGCTGGGTCTCAGGCCCGAGGGATGACCCCGGAGGAAATTATCCAGAAAGTGCAGGAGAAGTACAAATCGCTCTCCAGCTACAGCGCCACCGGCAAGACAGTTTCGATTATCGATGCCTCGGGCGTCGATGCGTCGCGTTTGCCGGGCACCCCTGATGGCATCAAGGATTCCCAGGTGTTCAAAGAGGCGATGAACAAGCCGCAAACATTGACGCACACCTTTACCGTCAAGCTCGCGAGACCCTCTCTTTACCGAATCGATTGGGAGCAAAAGGTCCATGCCGCTTTTTCTAACAAGGGCGCGGTCTGGTCGGATGGAGAGGGAAACTTCCTTCTCATGGGTGAAAATAGCTATTCCAAATTGAACAGCCAGGAACTGGCGCTCGCGAGCGCGACCGGGATTTCCGGCGGATCGGCCCACACCATTCCGTCGATTTTTTTTGATGGCCAGAGCAACCTGTTCAAAGCGATGAGAGAATTCTCTCAGCAGAAAGATGAGAAAATCGAGAGCGATGACTGTTACGTGCTTGCCGGAAACATGGCCGGGCAAAAGATGATCTTTTGGATCAGTAAAGAGAGTTTGCTGATCAGGCAGCGGCAGCACGTTCTCGGTGGACCGGCACCACAACGCGGCATGAGCGACGAGGCGATCAAAGAAAGTTTGAAAGCTTTGAATAAGGAAGCGACTCCGGCGGCAATCGCCGAGATGAAAAAAACCATGCAACAAGCCATGTTGATGACCTCGAAAATGAAGGGGTCGATGACCGAGACTCACCAAAATATCGTGATCAATCAGCCCACGGTAAAGCAGAGCTTCAGGTATCCAGTCCCGGCCGGTTTGAAACTATCCTCCTCCCCCTTTTGAAGCAGTCTATGATCTCAAAACTTGTCGTTGCCTTCTTACTCGGAGGGATGGTTGTGTCGTCGTTCTCTGCTGAATCAGAGCGAAAGACGCAACGGCCAAATGTGATTGTGATTCTCACAGATGACCAGGGCCACGGCGATCTCGGCTTCCATGGTAACCCCAAGATTCGCACTCCAAACATAGACAAGCTGGCCGGCGAAAGTGTGCGCTGCGAATACTTTTACGTTTGCCCCGTCTGTGCGCCGACGCGAGCCAGCTTGATGACCGGGCGATATAATTATCGCACCGGCGTCGTAGATACCTTTCTTGGCCGAGCTCTGATGCATCCGGACGAGACAACCCTGGCGGAGATGTTCGCCGCAGTTGGCTATCGGACCGGCATTTTTGGGAAATGGCATTTGGGAGACAACTTCCCGATGCGCCCCATGGACCAAGGCTTTCAGGAATCGCTGATCCTCCGGGGCGGTGGCATTGGCCAGCCATCCGACCCTCCAGGAGGAGAAAGTTACTTCGATCCAATTCTCCAGCACAACGGCGAGCAAACCAAAACCAAGGGCTATTGCAGCGACGTGTTCAGTGATGCCGCCATGCAGTTCATCACGGACAATCGAGACAAGCCCTTCCTGGTTTGGCTGGCTTTTAACGCGCCTCACACGCCGCTCCAGGTTCCGGATAATTATTATCAACCGTACAAAAAGACAAGTCTCGCGCCCGGCGAATTTCCTGTTCGTGGACATCCACTGCCTGCTGAGTCCAACCAGGATGTCACTGCGAAAGTCTATGGGATGATCAGCAATATTGATGACAATGTGGGCCGTTTGCTGGCGAAGCTCGACACGCTCAAACTCGCTGAGAATACCATCGTCATTTTCCTGACTGACAATGGCCCGCAACAAGCCCGCTATAACAGCGGCATGCTGGAACGAAAAGGAAGCGTTCATGACGGCGGAATTCGAGTTCCATTTTTCGTTCGCTGGACCGGCAAGCTCACGGGAGGACGCAAGATTGATCGGATTGCGGCGCACATTGACTTGACGCCTACTCTGCTCGAAGCCTGCCAAGTACCCAAACCCGCCGAGGTCAATCTTGACGGGAAAAGTCTCTGGCCCCTTTTGAAAGGAGAACAGATTGGTTGGCCGGATCGAACTCTCTATTTCCAGTGGCATCGCGGAGATGAACCGGAGTTGTATCGAGCCTTCGCCGCCCGCAGCCAAGGTTACAAGTTGGTCCAGCCTTTGGGTGCCAACTCGAAACCGCCGGGCGCACCAGCGTTCAAGCTCTACGACATGTCCCACGATCCGCTTGAACTTCACGACATCGCTTCTGACCATGCCGACATCGTCCGGGAAATGCGCGAGGGCTACGTCCAATGGTTCAACGACGTGGGCCGCGCTCGGGGCTTTGCTCCGCCGCGAATTCATCTCGGCGCGCCCCAGGAAAACCCCACGACCCTGACGCGTCAAGATTGGCGGGGACCAAAAGCGAGTTGGGGAGCGGATGGGATCGGTTATTGGGAAGTCGATATAACCCACAGCGGCGCTTACGAGATTGGCCTTCGGTTTGCAGCTCTTCGGGCCGCTGGCACCGCGCATCTTTCGCTTGGAGGAGTCAAGCAGGAGAAGGAGCTCGCCAAAGGCGCGACCACATGCCGGTTCCACTCTGTTTCGGTGAGGTCGGGCCCTGGGCGACTCGAAACCTGGATTGTCGCCAGTCAGGAGAGCACCGGAGTTCAATTTGTCGAAGTGAAACGACTCGATTGAATCCCTGCGAATGTATTTTGTTGAATTCGATTGGGCTCGGCGCGAGCGCAATCTCTCAAGTTTCGATGCCGCCTCCGCCTCCGCATAACTTCAAAAAACCATCTTCATCCAGAATTCTGACCCCGAGCTTTTGAGCTTTTTCTAACTTCGACCCAGCCTCCTCGCCCGCGATCACGTAGTCGGTATTCTTGCTCACGCTGCTACTGACTTTGCCGCCCAACGTTTCTATTTTCGAAGCGGCTTCCTCGCGTTTGAGTGTCGGCAATGTCCCGGTCAGAACGAACGTCTTGCCGGAAAATGATCGAAGAGCCGCTTTGGGATCGTACAGGGCAGACTGGAAATTCAAGCCGGCCGCGCGCAGACGCTCGATGAGTTGCTGATTTCGTTCTTCGCCAAACCAATCCACAAGGCTCTTCGCGATCACGCCGCCGACATCATCGATTTCCGTCAATTGCTCCAGACTGGCCCGCTGCAGATCATCAAGCGACGCGAAACTCCGGGCCAACAACTTCGCGACACCAGCGCCAACGTGCCAGATGCCGAGGCCAAAAATGAGGCGCCAGAGCTCGCGTGTCTTGCTGGCTTCGACACCTTTCAGGAAGTTGCGAGCGGATTTTTCGCCCATGCGATCGAGTCGAGCGATCGAGTCGAACGTGAGTGTGTAAAGATCCGAAACGTCACGCACCAAGCCGTGTTTCACGAGTTGGCTGGCGAGAACCTCTCCGCCGCCTTCAACGTCCACGGCCCCGCGACTACACCAGTGCTCGATCCTTCCGCGCACTTGGGCGGGGCAATCCGGATTGGTGCATCTCCAAACCACCCCGGCATTTTCCGCAGACGTGCCGACGGATCGAGCGATCGGGCCCGCGCATTCCGGACAAGTTTTTGGAAACTCGAATACGCTTTCGTTCCCGGTTCGTCGGGTGAGCACGACTCCAATCACGGCCGGAATAACTTCACCGGCCTTTTCGATGGTGACGATGTCCCCGATGCGGATGTCTTTCCGCCGAAGCTCCTCGGCGTTGTGCAACGTGGCGCGGCTGATCGTGCTGCCCGCGAGAAAGACAGGCGTCAGCTCAGCCACCGGCGTTAGAGCTCCGGTGCGGCCGACTTGAATAGTAATTCCTTCAAGCTTTGTTTCAGCTTGCTCGGCGGCATATTTGTAAGCGATAGCCCATCGGGGAGCTTTGGAGGTGAAACCAGCTTTCTCGCGAAGGGCATACGAATTGAGTTTGATGACCGCCCCGTCAGTCTCATAGACAAATTGCGACCGCAGCTCATCCAACTCGGCAATGGCGGCGATCAGCTCCTCAACGGAGCGGCAATGCCACGTTTTTTCAGGCGTTTTAAACCCGAGAGACTTCAGCCAATTCAACACGGCGTCATGCCGTTGCGGCGATTCCCCGTCGAGCCCTTCGACGAATCCGAGTCCATAAATCACCAGGTCGAGAGGCCGTTTTGCCACAATGCTCGAATCGAGCTGTTTGAGAGAACCGGCGGCGGCATTGCGTGGATTGGCAAATGTCTCTTCGCCTACCTTTTTTCTCTCAGCATTCAGCTTGGCGAAACCGGCACGAGTTAAAAACACCTCGCCGCGCACTTCCATGACATCAGGAATTGTCCCGAGGAGACCCGGCAGCCGCGGGGTTTCAGCAGGCTTCAGCTCCAACGAAACATCATGAGACTTGAGCTTGCGAGGAATGCTGCGAAGGGTCTTGAGATTCGCAGTAATGTCATCGCCAGTCGTTCCATCACCTCGTGTGGCACCGATGATCAACACCCCTTTTTCATAACGCAGGTTAATGGCGATACCATCCACCTTAGGTTCCACTATCCATTCGAGGGGTTCACCTGGAAGAAGCCGTTGGACTCGATCCACGAACTCACGCACTTCGGCTTGCGAATAGGTATTGTCCAAGCTCCGCATCGGCGTCAGATGTTGAACCGGCCTGAACTCCGTTAGCGGAGCACCACCCACGGTTTGAGTCGGGGACTCCACAGTGATGAGCCCGGGAAATTTCTGCTCCAGATCCGCCAGCTCGCGGTAGAGCCGGTCATAGTCCTGGTCGCTGATGGTTGGATTGGCCAGGACGTAATACGCGTAGTCGTGAGCGCGAACTTGCTCAGCAAGTTCCGCATGGCGAGTCTCGGCTTCCTTGTGCGTCATTGACTACTTCCTAACATATTCAACTGTTGCGCGCGGGGATACTCCCGCCAAGTCGGGGATGGTCTCGGTTTCAACAGTCGAAGATCATTTCCCCGGAGACCTCAGATCCGTGCCGTGGCTCCGATAAGGCTGAAAATCCCTTCCCCAATCAACTCCCACCACCTCTGTCCGCAAGTCCTTCCCGTTCACCTGAACCACGACAAAGTGGTAAGGGTTTTCCCCGCCTCGAGACCCGGGTTTGACGAGATGCTCGAGCTGGATTTTTTCGGCGGCGTAGTTTTTCAAATAATCCCGCAGATCTGGCTCGCTCCTGTAGGCATAGAGCGGCGCGCCGCCGCCGCCGGTCACGATCTGATCCATTCGATAGCGACGTCCATCCCTGTCTTCATAGCGCTCCACCCAATGCTCGAAAAAATGTTCGTGCCCCGTGAAGAGTGCAGCGACGTGATGCTTGCGAAAAAGCGGCATGTAGCGCTTCCTCAGGTCCGCTGTGGGAGGTTCCACTGTCGATCCGCCATGAGGGCCAGAAGAGAAAGCGGGGTGGTGAAAGAACGCGAACACGTTGCGGAAACGGTTGCGATCGAGACCTTCCAATTGCCCGGTAGTCCACTCGAATTGGATCTCATCCGCGGCAATGTTAGAATCCATGGCGATGAAAAAGCTGTTGCCATACCCGAAGGCGTAGGTGGGATAGCCCCGAAGGCGGCGCGGCGCACCGTCCGGCGGGATCAACTGGGCAACCGCCGCGAGGTAGTTGGCCAATCCTTCCTTCCGGCCCGCTGAATTAAGAAACTGCGCGCTGGTCACATCGTGATTCCCCGGCGCGAGATAATACGGAACTCCACCCTCTTTCGTAATCCGATTGATCAACCCCACGAAGCTGTTATTCCACTGGCGCGCATCGCGCCCGTTGACGACCGCGTCACCTGTCTGCAAGACGAACCGCACCGGGAAATCGGTCTTCTGAAGCTTGCGAATCGTCTCAAGCATCGAATCGACAACCAGCGAATGTTCGTACTGGAGCTCCTTGCCATCCCGCCGCCCTCGAGTATCACCATAAACAATGAAAGAGAATTGCGTGACCTCGGCGGACAGTTCTTCGGGAGGCAGTGGCTCGAGCGGTGGTGCAATCGCTTGAACCGAGCTGGCGGCCGGTGCTGACGTTGTTGCAGCGGGTTGGGCCTTGAGATCGAGGGCCGCGGCGGCAAGGACGATACAGCAGATGAAAAGTTTGCAGATCACGGGGTCAATCCTTACGAAACTTTTCCACGGATGCAACTAAACGGTGAGTCACATCAGCAATTCTCAGTATGGCCGCGGATAACACCAAGAACCGGCTGAAGCCGGGACTCCCAAGGCACGTAGTCCCGCCTTCAGGCGGCAACGCGTCAAACAATCCAACGCGTCTGGAAGTGTCGGTGCCCCACCGGCTGAAGCCGGGACTACCTACCTGGCGAACGCACGGAGTCCCGCCTCCAGGCGGTCGGAAGCCAAAATGAGACCACCCCGAACTTTGTGCGCGCATTGCGCCCTTGAACGGTGGGGCGAGACTCTCTCCGAGCTGTAGTCTCCGAGCCGGAAGCCGTCGAGCCCTGACATGCTCGAGCGCCAGAAAAGGTCAGGGTTCGAGGGGACT
>CAMAWP010000185.1 GCA_945861765.1 Akkermansia muciniphila
AGAGTCCCCTCGAACCCTGACCTTTTCTGGCGCTCGAGCATGTCAGGGCTCGACGGCTTCCGGCTCGGAGACTACAGCTCGGAGAGAGTCTCGCCCCACCGTTCAAGGGCGCAATGCGCGCACAAAGTTCGGGGTGTTCTCATTTCGGCTTCCGATCATGTGAAGTCGGAACTTCCGTTGTTGCGGTACGTAGTCCCGGCTTCAGCCAGAGGGGCGGCGGCAAGTCCACAGGCGTTGGATTCTCCGACGCCACGCCGCCTGAAGGCGGGACTACATGCGTGCCAAAATGAGAGCTGCTGGCAAGGAGGTGAGAGAGCTTGCGGACCGGTGCAAAGTGATTAGAGTGGCTGCTCATGGCTGATAAACCAAAGCGAGTTCCTAATACATTGAAGCTCTCGGCGGGAGACGCACCTCCCAGCACCGCGGCGGATTTAGAAGAGCGCAAATCCATTGTCATCGGGCGCGGCCTCGACTGCGACGTGGTGATCAAGGATGTCAAAGCTTCACGGCGCCACTGTCAGTTGACGCGGACCGAGTCGTCATTCGTTCTCGAGGATCTCGGGTCCAAGAATGGAACCTACGTGGACGGCGAGTCAATCAAAGCTCCCGTGCAATTGAAGCCGAATCAGACCTTTAAGGTGGGCGACACAATGTTCTATCTCGCTTAACAAGCAGATCGTGGAGCGACGATCCCGAGCCGCTTGGCCCAGTCCTCAAGGTTTCGTAGCCCCAGGCAAGCTCTTCGACTCACACCTCGCTCACAAGCCGCCTGCGTTGATTTCCCTGCTCCACTCGCGCTTGCCGATGTCGGCGTCAATGGTCGCGATCGCGCGGGAGTCCGGCTTGGGCCGCCGAAGCGCTCGCTGGGGACGATGCTTGCCGCGCGACGAAGATCTTGGCGTCCGGGTAAGTGTAGCGATAGGACGCAAAGAACATTTCGTTGAAGGTCTGGTCGCCCCAGCCGACCGCCTTGGCGGGATCAGGATTGTTGAGATTCAATGCTGAGTTGTCCCAGGCGGCCTCGACGATCAGTTCGGTTCCCTTCGGCAGGCGTTTGGGTTCCTTCAACTCGTAGTTGCGCTGCCAATCGAAGCGGTAGTTGGGGACGTTGAGAAGAATTTCCTCCGTGCCATCCGGATAGCGCGCGGTGTAGCGCATCCATTTCCCGCGAAGATGCATGTGCGGGTTCATGGTGTAGAGCAGCGCGTCCTTGTCGAAGCGACGCGACTTCTTCGCCACGAACTCGCCGACGCCTGGCGGAATCGAGAACTTGTAGTCAATCAGCACGCTGGACTGGAGCTCGTGTTTTGGCGGCTCCTTGGAAAGATACAGGCCGAGCCGCGAGTGGTCCGTCTCCGTCTTGCCCGACGCGGTGTAGTGCAGTTGGAAAACAATCTTGGAACCCGCCTTCAACCGAATCCCGACTCCCTCCGGCAACAGGTCCGGTCCCATGCCCGGGGCGTAGCCTGTGAGTGACCTCCCCTTCTTGTTCCGATCTCCGCCCGGCAGGACGGTGGTGACGATGATGTGATGCAACACGCGCGTATTGCCCGGCACGATCTCGGTCGCGCGCAGCCAGACGTCGTCCGTGTTGGGCACGCCGACCGTGATGTAGCGGTAATCGAACACGCCCTCGGCGGGGACAGTTTGCTCAGGAATGTTCACCACATAGTCGGGCGTTCCGAGTTTCCACTCCGGCAACTCCGGTTGATAACCGACCAGTGGATCCGCGCCCGTGCCGCGCGGCGCCCCGGCATCGATCCATTGCACCAGCGTCCGCGTCGCTTCCGGCGAAACCGAAAAATCGTTGCCGAACTTGCCGGCGTGCGGGTCCGCCTGCCAGGGCGGCATCCGGCGCGTGACCAGCACTTCGCGTATCATCTCCGTCCAGCCGCGCACCTTTTCGTAGCTCGACATGGCGAAGGGACCGATGCCCCCGCGCGTGTGGCATTGCACGCAGTTTGCCTTGAGCATGGGCGCGATGGTGTCCGAGTAGGAAGCAACGGCCGCCTTGACGTAAGTGATGACGCAACCCGGGGCGGAAGTGACCTCGGTCCTGATCGCTTCTCCAGCGAGCAGCGAATCGAGAGCCTCCTTGAGGTACGCATGCTGGGCCTCCGGCTTCTCGGTCTCGTAGCTGAGACGGTCATCGATGGCACCGCGGTAGCGGATGCGCCAGCTATTCGGCTCGATGACGATCGCTTCGGCGGTGCGGGTAATCTTCAACGCCTGGGCAGCAAGCTGCGTTTCGTCCAAAAGAATGGGCAAGTCGATGCCGAACTCGGCGGCCTCTTTGACCACCTCGGCCCGGCTATCCTGCGGATTGGCGTTGATCATCCAGAAGACCACTCCGTTTGTGCCGTAGGCGTCGCGCAGCCGTTTCAGCTCCGGCACGCGCTTGCGAACGAGCGGACAGCCATTGCCCTGCACGAAGAGGACGATGGCCTTCGTCGCGGGGTCTTTCGCGTGATAATACAAATGCCGAAACGCGCCCTGGTGATCGAGCAGCGCGAAATCTTTGACTGGCTCGTTCGGCGTCTCGGGACTTGACAGGGTTTCCGCGCGCAATCCCAGGCACAGCGCCGCTATCAGAAGCGCCAGGATCGGCCGCGAAACGTCGGCTAAGTTCTGCGTCATGAGTTTCATGGTGCTGGATTCTTAGTTGCAGTTGCCGACGAGTTCAAGCCTTCGTAAACAATTGCGAACTGTTTCTTCGCCAGGTCTTGCGTGTAGGGAATCTGCTGTCGGGCGAAGATCTGGATGAGGCGTTCGGCTGGCACAATGCGGAATTCCGTGCTGGCATAGCCGCCCCACGAATACTGCATGGCGTGGCGCTGGGCTTCGCCGGGACCCAGCTTGATTTCCTCGATGGCGAACCCCAGCCCGAACTTGAACGACCCGCCGACGTCGGTGAGTTGATCGGAGAACATCAGCTTCAGCGTCTCCGGCTTGAGCAGGCGGCGGCCCTTGAGCAGCCCGCCGCCCACCAGCATCTGACAAAACTTCGCGTAGTCGTTGACGGTCGAGAGAAGTCCGCCGCCGCCCGAGAGAAACTCGAAGCCGTCGTTGAAGGGGCTCGACGCGGCGGGGTCGAGCACGGCGAACTTGCCGTCGCGCACGGTCAGGCAAGGGGTGAACCGCGCCCGCTTCTGCGGCGGCACGGAGAAGCCCGTGTCTGCCATTTCCAAAGGCTCAAGCACCGACTCTCGCAGGAACACGTCGAGCGGTTTCCCCGACCAGACTTCGATCAATCGCCCGAGCAAATCGGTGCTGTAACCGTAGGTGAACTTCTCGCCTGGATGATGCAGCGCAGGAATCCGCGCCAGCGCCTCCGCCGCCTTCGCGATCGTCATCTTCGGTGGAAACATGTCGCCCGGCCCCCAGTACCGCATTCCCTCGCGCACGTAGAACTCGCGCACCGCGGCTTCGTCTCCGTAGCTGTACCCCGTCGTATGGCGAAGCACGTCGCGAATGGTGAGCGGACGTTTGGGCGCGACGCGGCGGGTTTCGTCGCCAACCTTTTCGATGACCGTCGCGTTGGTAAACGCCGGGATATATCGGAACACAGGGTCGTCCAGGCCGTAATTGCCTTGCTCGTGCAGGATCATGGCGGCGACCGACGTGAGCGGCTTGGTCATCGAATACATGCGGACGATGGAGTCGGCCTTCAGCGGCGACTTCGCCTCGATGTCCGAATAGCCGGCCTCAGCGAGATAGAGCGTTTTTCCATCGCGCATCACGAGGTGAGCAGCGCCCGCCGCTTTGCCATCATTAATCGCGCGGCGAAGCTCCGTCCTCACCTGCTCGAACGCTGCCGGTGTGGAAGGATCGAGGTTGCTCCGGAGCCAGGCGAGGAGGTTCGCCACGTCAGCGGGGGCGAGGCCTTCGGCGAACGAGGGCATCAATGACGTGGCGAGGCGGCGGACACCGGTCACGTCTTTGCGCAGCAACACCTGCTCGACACCATTCGGCAACGCCAGCGTCAGGCTCGTCGCGCCGTCGTCCTTCAAGATGCCGGTGACGCCGGTACCGTCGGCCAACTGCACGAGCGTGGTTTCGTAGCCGGGGCGCGTGCGTTCATTCGGCATCAGAATGTCTTTGAGCAACGCCTCTTCCCCCAGTCCGATCTGGCCCAGCAAATCCGGGCCGACCTCGTGGCCTTCCTGGCCGATGCGATGACAGATCGCGCACGCCAGAACAAACAACTCGTGGCCGCGTTTGACATCGCGCGGACCGGCGAGGGCGGCGACGAACTTGCGGAACGTCTCGTCGCTGATGGTTTCAATCGGTGGCAGTTGACCGGCGGGCACGAGCCCCTCGTCGTCCGCGACGGTGACGAGGAAGGTATCCTCAAGCGCGTGAGTGGCCTTGCGAACTTCGGCGTCCGGGCTGGCAGCGAGCGTGGCGAGGGTCTTGCGGGCCGCGACGTCACCAAGAGGCTTGCGCGGCGCATTCTTGCGACCTTTGGCGAGGGCGGTCAGCACGACGGTCTGCGTGTCGGGCTTCACAGTGGCGGCGAGGTTGATCGCCCGGGCGAGTTCGGTTTCATTGCGACGTGCGGCGATGGATTGGGCTAGCGGTGGGAGAAAGGCGGCAGAACCCCCTGGCTCATGGATGAGTTCGGCCAGCATCTCCCCACCGCGCCTGTGCAATGACGACAACACCGCCACATCCATCCAGCGTACGTCCAGTTTTTCGCGGGCATAACGCGCAAGCATCGCGAAGGCCCGGGGATCCCGGGATTCGCCGAGGCTCAGGGCAAACTGGATTTGCACGCGCGAACTGGTCTCGGTCGCAGCGGCGGCAAGCGTCGCGTCCAGCACGGCACGGCCTTCGTCTTTGGCGAACCAGCGGTCGGCGAGTTGCAAGGCGTGGACGCGGACGGATTCCGCGCTGTGGCAGATGAAGGGTTGCACGTCAGTGGGCGCGAGAGCGTTTAGCCCGTCGAGTGTGCGCAGGACGATGATGAGGGTGGCTGGCGCTGAGTTCTGACCGATCAGAAGTTCGCGCAGGATCGGTGCGGCGGACTGGTCGCCCTTTTCAACGAGCAGTCGTTGCGCTGTCTGACGCCGCCAGAAGAGAGAACTCGCGACTTCGCGGGCGAGCGATTTCGTGTCGAGCTTGCTCATGTCGGCGACAGGAGGACGCAGTGAATTCCGATGCGTGAGGCGATAGATGCGGCCGCGATCGTGACCGGCATAGACACCATATTGCTGCTGGAGATGGCGGGGAATGGCCGAGTAGTCCTCGATGATTTCGCGGGAATAATCCACGATCCAGATGGAGCCGTCCGGCCCGTGGAGGAGGTTCATCGGGTGGCTCCACGAGTCGCTGGTGGCGGCGAACTCGGATTTCTCCTCTCCCGGCGCGCGATGGAGCGTGAGGACGGAGCCGTCCGGCTTGATCAGCGCGCGGTGGATGAGATTGCCCGATGGTTCGCAGACAAAATACTGTCCCCGCAGCCCAGGAAGCGCGCTGTCCTCGTAGATCAAAGGGCCGCAAGCGGACGTGAACCAGCCACCCGCGTCGCTGTCTCCTGCGCCGTAGCGGTCGCGGTAGAACTTGGCATAAGCGGCGTGATCCGCGCGTTTCTGCCGCCAGGGATGCGCGGGGGCGAGCGGATAGACCCGTTTGTCGCCCGTGGCCGCTTCGAGCCTGGGCGTCGTCGCATCTGGATTGCGCGTGAGATAACGCCAGGGCAACGGCGCGACGTAATGGCCTGGCTCGCCTGTGGACTTGGTGAAACGATCACCCGCTTCGGTGAGGGCAAAACCGAACGTGCCGGTGCCGCCCGTGACCGGTTCGATGGCGCTGCCGTCCGCCCGGATGCGAAAGTCGCTCGCGGGCAAATCAACCGGCTGCGCGAGGTTCGGCCCGGTGATTCGTCCTCCGCCCGCGCCACGCCCGAAATAGATCCAGCCATCCGCACCCCTCTGCGGCGCGTTGATTCCACGTTCCAGCGGCCCGATCTTAAATCCGCTGAAGAGCTTCTCCTGCACCTCCGCCTTCCCATCCCCGTCGCGGTCGGCGAGGAAAATGATATGCGGCGCGCACGCCACGATGACGCCGCCGCGCGCCGGGACGAGCCCGTAGGCGGCCGGAAGATTGGTGGACCACACGTCAGCGCGGTCCATGCGGCCATCTCCATCGGTGTCGCGAAGCAGCTTCACCACGCCATAGGTGCCGCGCTCCGCCGCCTTCTTGAACTTCTCGTCCGCCTGCACGCGGCGCACCACGGTGTCGAGCTGGCCGGTCTTGTTCAGCTCCTCGACGTCGAGCTGACCCTCGAGGTTGTAACCGTGCAGCTCGCTGACGAACATCCGTCCGCGCTCGTCCCAACAAACGCCCGAAGGCGACGCGATGAGAGGCTCGCTGGCGATCACTTCCATGCGGAAACCCTCGGGCAGTTTGAACGCTGCGGCGCTTTGTTCCGGCGTCAACGGCTTGGGTGCATCGGTCGGGGGTGGAATCTGGGCGACGGAGGTCTGGACGGTCAGGGCGAGCGCGAGAGGCAGACTCAACCATCTCATTCCGTGGTCTCGACCCACGCCCATTCGTAACGGGTGGTGGGGTTGAATGCAGGTCATAGAGCGAGTGTGGGTCATTTTGATTTCAGGTGATACTAAGCGAACTCCAGAAACCTCTGCCAGTCGAACGGCTCGATCGAATGCCCGCCGGGGCGATTGTGAGAACCCACCTCGGACTTGATGATCGCCTCACCGACGTCTTCCTGAACCGCCACGGCATACAGCGCAGTCAGTTCCAAGCCCTCGATTGAAGCGGTCATGAGTGTTGTCAATTTGTTGCTTTCCAGAAACATCCCATCGTCGATCCCATCTTTCAACAAAACAACTTCATCCTTAGCGTCACCGTGTTGCCCACCACTCGCACCAGAATATCTTCCGCGGTGCCTCCCGGAGGAACCACGGCGGTCATCTGGACGTTGTCCTTGAGGTCCACCTTCACTTTCACGTCGATGACGATCAAGCCCTGGGTCAGGTCGATATGGGCGCGGCCCTCTTTCTCAATGAAGAACTCGTCGAAGGTGTAATAGCCGCTCGTCAAATTCAAGGTGGCACCTTGCTCGGCCTTCAAGGCCCCATAACTTCCCAGAGGCAGCGCCAAGGTCTGCGCCTTGTTAACAGTGACCTTCTGGCCGCCGAAGATCAACTGAAGGACTGTGCCGGCGTCGGTGCCGTCGCTCCGATAAAGCCCCCCACCCCGCCGACAACCGCGCGAAAATTCGGTTCCACGAGCCAAGGTGTCGAAAGGCTTGCTCTCGATTTGTCGGTTCGCTAGCTTCTCGGCGAGCTTGGCTTGGAAAAGGTCTGCACGGCAGCCATCCCCATCGCCGATCTCAAGATGACTTTAGCCCGACCAAGCTTTCAGCGATTGGCAGGAGTCGCCTGCCTCATGGCCTTGCTGCTGGCTGGTGGCTGCGGCTCGCCTCGCCCAACTCACCCTCCGACGCCGATCCCTCCAGTGGTAGGGAGCAAGCCGGTTCTCGGCCTCGAAACATTTGATGCCGCCTGGAAAATTATTCAGGACACCCACTTCGACACCAATTTCAACGGGGTTGATTGGGCCGCAGTTCGCGCCTCGTTACGGCCCAAGGCCGAGGCGGCCGGAAGCCTCGCGGAGTTGCGTCGAGTCATCGAGGAGATGCTGGGGCGATTGGGCCAATCCCACATGGCGTTGATCCCTCGGGATGTTGCCGTGACGCTCGATCAGAAAAAGAGCAGCGAGCCCTCGCAACACAAACTAACTGCGGCCGCAGAACAGAACGGATTGGTCGGACCGAGATCGGGGGAGCGAGCCGAGGGCGCGGACGACACCACTGCCACTGGTCGAAGCTCGAGTCACGCCTCTCCGGAGAATTCTGCCGGGAATGTAGGATTTGATGTCCGGTTGTTGGGCGGAAATCTGGTCGTCAACCGGGTCGAACCAAATGGACCTGCCCAAGATGCCGGCGTGAAACCGGGCTGGATCGTGCGGACGATTGGGGAACGGAGCGTCAGCGAGCTTCTTCAAAAACTTCCTCGCGATCTCGATGCTCGTCAAACCCAGTTCATGGCGTGGCGCATCGCCAAAGCGCAGCTTCTCGGCTCACCAGGCTCGACCCTTAAGCTTGAATTTCTTAATGAAGCGGATCGCTCTATCGCGCTGAATTTGAAACGATCACATGAAACGGGCGACCTCGTGAAATTCGGTTTTCTCCCGGAGCTCTATGCCCGGTTGCAGAGCGAGCGCTTGAAAACAGAGGCCGGAGGCAATGTGGGATTGATTCGGTTCAACCTCTGGATGATCCCGATCGCAGGCCCCTTTGACAAAGCGATTGATGAATTCCGACAAGAGGATGGAATCATCATTGATTTGCGAGGCAATCTCGGCGGTCTTGGCGGGATGGTGATGGGATTGTCGGGACATTTTCTGAAGGAGAGAGTTTCTCTGGGTAGCATGAAGACGCGCGGCAGCGAAATGAAATTCTTCGCCAACCCGCGATTGGTGAGTCCGTCGGGCCATCGAGTGGAACCCTACTCGGGTCCAGCGGCCATTCTGGTGGACAGCATTTCACTGAGCGCGGCCGAGATCTTTGCCGGAGGAATGCAGGATATTGGCCGAGCGCGCGTTTTTGGCGAACCAACCCCAGGCCAAGCTCTCCCCGCAGTTTGGGATAAACTGCCGAATGGCGATGTGCTTTATCACGCGATCGCGGACTTCGTGACTCCATCAGGCATTCGTCTGGAAGCGCGCGGAGTGATTCCGGATGAAGTCGTTCCCTTATCCCGGGAAGATTTATTAGCCAACCGCGATCCGGCGCTGGCGGCAGCGATGAAATGGATCGCGAGCGAGCGGAACAACAACTCGCGGAAGACCGCAGAATCGCCCCGGACCCTCCCCTAATCGAACACCGTCTCTCAACCAGTAAATATTAACATTCACAACCAAGGAATACCCATGAAGAACCGCCTATCTACTCGACTGTCCTCAAACTTTCTCGTTCGGCTCACGGCCTTCATCGCGCTCACGGTGCCCTTGATAACGTTCGGCCAAGCGGCCAAATCGCCGGCAGCGGCACAGGTTGCGCCACCCGCCAAACTACCGCCCGCCAAAGAAATCATCGCGAACTTCGTGAAAGCGATTGGCGGGAAGGAGGCTTTTTCAAAAATCAAATCTCAGCACGCAACCGGAAAATTTGAGATGGCGGCCCAGGGCCTCAGCGGAGACTTGGAGATCTCCGCTGCTCGGCCCAACAAGATGTTCGTCAAAGTCAACCTGCCCGGCCTGGGCGATATCTTGGAAGGCTTCGACGGAAAGGTGGCTTGGACGGTGAATCCCGCGACTGGACCGATGGTTCTCGACGGCAAACAACTTGAGGAAAAACTCGAGCAAGCAGATTTCGACTCAGTCCTGCACGATGAAAAGGATTTTAAGTCCATGGAAACAATCGAGGTGACACAGTTCGAGGGGAAGGATTGTTACAAGTTGAAATTGATCAAGAAATCCGGCCGCGAAGTAACAGAATACTACGACACTAAGTCTGGTCTGCTCTCGGGGTTCGTCGCCACGCAGGAATCCCCCGTTGGACCTCTCACGGTCACTGCGGCGTTGAGCGATTACAAAAAATTTGGCGATGTGCTGTTCGTCACCAAAGTCACTCAGAAAATCGGACCCGTCGAGCAAGTCATGAAACTTAGCTCGATGGAGTTCAACAAGGTTAAGGATTCAGCTTTCGAGTTGCCCGAACAGATCAAGGCGTTGAACAAGAAGTAATCTGTTACTAAACACTCCTGCCCACAAACACCATGAGTTCACCAGTGACCAGAAGGAGTTTTCTCCAAACTGCCGCAGTCTCGGGCGGAATCATCGGTTTGGGTGATTTCGCGTTCTTATCGCGATTGCCGAAAGTTACGGCAGCGGAAGCGAAATTGGATCCCAAGATTGTTCAGTTTCATCCTGAACTTGAACCGCTCATCCGGCTCCTGGAAGAAACACCCCGCGAACGGCTCTTGGAGGAGGTCGGCAGCCGAATTCAGCGTGGGCTAAGTTATCGCGAATTGCTCGCGGCACTCTTGCTCGCGGGTGTCCGGAACATTCAGCCGCGTCCGGTCGGTTTCAAATTCCACGCCGTCCTGGTGGTGAACTCGGCGCACCTCGCCAGCATTTCGTCGCCGGATTCCGATCGCTGGCTCCCCATCTTCTGGGCTCTGGACAATTTCAAAGTCTCCCAAGCCCAAGATGTCCGCGAAGGCAATTGGACGATGGGCCCGGTGGATGAATCCGCTGTGCCACCGTCTCACAAGGCGAAGCAAGCGTTCATCACAGCCATGGATAATTGGGACACAGCCGCGGCGGATGCGGCGGTAGCCGGCCTGGCGCGCAGTCTTGGCGCGCACGAAGTCTTTGAAATCTTCTGCCAGTACGGCGCGCGCGACTTCCGCGACATTGGCCACAAAGCGGTTTATGTGGCGAACAGTTGGCGAACCTTGCAATGCATCGGCTGGCAACATGCCGAGCCCGTCTTGCGTTCACTCGCCTATGCCCTCGTCGATCACGAAGGAGAGAATCCGGCCAAACGGGACGCCGCACCGGATCGGCCCTGGAGAAACAACCTGAAACTCGCTCCTCAAATACGAGCAGACTGGCGAGGCGGCCAGCTCAGTGAGTCGGCGACTGCCGAAATGTTGAAAACATTGCGGCATGCCTCAGCTACGGAAGCGTGTGAAAAAGTGGTCGAGCTCCTCAATCGCGGGACCGCGCCGCAGTCTATTTGGGATGCGCTGATGGATGGGGCCGGAGAACTTCTCATGCGCGCCCCCGGCATCGTGGCGCTGCACGCCGTGACATCGACGAATGCGATACATTTCGCCTATCAGACCTGCGCTGATGACGAAACGCGACGCCGCTTGTTGCTTCAGAATGCCGCGTTCCTGACCTTGTTTCGCGGCGAACCGGCTAAGCAGGGAGTTTTGGTTGATCAATTCGAAGCCACGCCCCTCGAAACATCCAATCCCATCGAAGAAATCTTCTCTGAGATAGGCAAAGATCGAATGACGGCGGCGAGAAAAGTGCTGACCTACGTGAAAGAAAACCATGGAGCGAAGGAGTTCGTGGATGCGGCCCGCAGACTTGTTTTCCTCAAGGGCAACAATGCGCACGATTACAAGTTCAGTTCGGCGGTGCTCGAAGATTACCAACACGTCTCCGCGGCTTGGCGCGGCCGTTATCTGGCATCGAGCGTCTTTAATCTCCGAGGATCTGGAGCTGCGGACAATGACCTGGTCAAGCGCACTCGGGCGGCGTTCAAAGCATAAACACTCCGACTGCTGCCCGAGATCCTTATTGCTTCTCCTCGGCGAGATCGAGCACGAGGTTAGTGTCCAGCGCCAGTGGTTTCTTTGGGCTGGGTCTAGGCGCTAAAACCGCCTTATGAAAAAGCGACCCACCTCTGTTTCCAAGTCCACGCAGAAGTCAGGCGCGAAGGACAAGCCGGTGAAACTCCTTAAAGGCGGCAACCCGCAAATCGCGAAGGCCGACGGCGACGCCCCTGTACAGGCCTACATCGCGGCGATGCCCGGCTGGAAGCGCGACATTGCGAAGCGCCTCGACGCGCTCATCGTGCGCAACGTGCCCAACGTGCGCAAGGCCGTGAGATGGAACTCGTCGTTCTACGGCCTCGAAGGCCAAGGCTGGTTCCTGGGGTTCCACACCTTCACGCACTACGTCAAGGTGAGCTTCTTCCGCGGCAAGCCGCTGCGACCAGTCCCGCCCGGTGGCACGGGCAAGGATGCGCGCTGGATCGAAATCCACGAAGACGACCTCGACGAGGTGCAGATGGCGACGCGGGTGAAGCAGGCGGCCGCGTTGTCCGGCTGGGCCCCGTAGCCGACCGTCCGTCGCAACTCCCAATGACCGCAACGCTAACAAAATCGCTCCAGCGCCCGCCCATCGCGTCCAGGTTGCAATCCACGGGTCCCGTGGGCCGGGTCGGTGAGCTCGTTGGTCAAAATACCTCGCGTCTTCCGCTATATTCAGCAGAATTCCGGCATGACTGCGAAAAAGTTCTACGACTGGCAGACGGTAGGAGGCACTGACGATGTCATGCGTCTCGTTGACTGCTTGGAGCGCGCGGATATTCCGTGGTGCGCCATCGGAGGAATCGCGGTCAACCATTGGGCAGTAGAACCGATGGTTACTCAGGATGTTGATTTTGTCGTAGCTACCGATTTGATTGATCGCGTAGTTAGGATTCTGACCGAAGCCGGATTCAATTCACAAAAGTTCCAGTGGTCAGTCAACTTCAAGGGACATTCGAGAGTCAGCCTGCAACTGAGCACGGAAGATTTCTATCGTGACTTTCCATCCAGAGCTATCGCTGCCGATGTGCATGGCATTCTCCTCAGAGTAGCCTCGCTGGAGGACACCCTAGGAGGAAAGATCAAGGCTTGGATTGATTCCGCTCGGCGCCAAAGTAAACGGATCAAAGATCTTGGAGATATAGCTCGATTGGTCGAAGCCCATCCGCATTTATGGAGCCTGCTCACCGACCCTCTCAAGCAGCAGATTGAGCCCCCAAGGGCCTAACAAAAGAAGGAATGTAGACAACTCGGAGTGAAGAGGCAGGGGCGTTGGATTGGTCAACCAGGCGCTCGACCGAACAGCCATGAGCGCCGTGTCTGGCGTCTTTGCGGATTCTGGTGTCGCGACGGCGCTCATGGCTGTCACTCACCTTGCGCCCGTATTCATGCCTGTCCAGTAGTTGCAAAGTTTTCTGAAGGCACCGACAGTTCGTCGCGTATCCGCGCGTATTGCCGAATTCTTAACCTACGACTCTGCCGAAAAGCACTGATCCAGGTTGGCCTTGAGATTTCCGGGAAGTGTGATTGCCAAATCAATCTGGCGCCGCCTTGCGCAGGGTATTGATGTGACTCATCCCATCGTTGATGGTTTTCCTGGCTTGCGAAGCCCGTGCGGCCGCGATCTCGACAGGCGCCAGCGGAGCGAACACATCGTCCGAGATTACTTCCTGCCAGAGCGTGATGGCATTTTCTCGATCCCGCTTGGAGAGGAAATACTCTGCCAGCGAATGAAGCAGCACATTCACATCCCTGCGCCGACCCGTTCGGTGAACCGATATTAGCAGATTTTCGCCGGAGAGTCCCGCTCGCAAACAGCGTCTCAGGCCAGAAGTTCGTCGAAGGAAACCTTGAATCCTGACAACAGGCGTGACTTCGCGGGTGCGGTGTCCGCGGCCTTCGAGTGGAGTTGATAGGCGCCTTTGACGAGCGCGAAGACTTCGATCAAACGGCTTTCCGGATCAACAATCCAGAATTCGGAAATGCCAAATTGCTCGTAGAGCGCTTTCTTCTCGACGCGGTCGCGCTTCCGTGTTCCCTGCGAAATCACTTCCACCGCCAGTTCG
>CAMAWP010000186.1 GCA_945861765.1 Akkermansia muciniphila
TCTGCGGAGTTGCCGCTTTGGGTTGGGATGGTTTCGGCGTCGGCGAGTTTCGGAGCTGTGAGCGTTGCCAAAGCGGTGACTTCGCAGACTCCGTCACCGCAGTCCAAAACCTGGCGGCACATTCGAGGGTTCATGGAGAGAATTGCTGCTGATCAATTACGCTGCCTCAGAACTCCTGAGGCCATGGAACCGAAGTGATCCAATTTTACTTCTGACACGGCTTCTCCCCTCCCCTCGGCCTCACGGCCATTGAGTAAAGCTCCAACTTCGAAGGGCCGCTATTACAGCGACACCTTTCGAGTGCTCATTGGTTCTCCGTTGTTTTGAGTGGAATCATTTCCGTGTCCGGACAGGAGAACTCACTCATGAGGAGTGCGTAGAGTTTGTAGAGAGTGGACATTTTCCGGCCGTGTGCTGGTGTATCCGATGAGCTATTTCCGACTGCCATCTCTCGGAGGGGAGATTCGAGAATAGCCCACACCTATCTCCCGGAGGGAGATTTGAGAATAGCCCACCCTTTCAAGGGTGGGATTGCGTCGCAAATACCCAAAGTCCCGAAGGGACGGTTGAGAGGTAACGTAGGACATTGGGTGATTCGGCCGTCCCTGCGGGACTTGTGCGATGGCTCATTCGAACCCAGCAGTGAACTGCTGGGCTATTCTCGAATCTCCCTCCGGGAGACGAAGGCGGCCAATAGGTCCATACTCCCCTCATCCCGGTGAGATGGAAAAATGGTCTTCATCCGCTGTGGAACTATTCCACTGAAAACAGCGAGGAACCTGCTCATGCCGTGAATCTGTTTGATGCTGAACGGCGCGCATGATTTAGATAGAGCCTGAAATCCATGAATCCACGACATCAAGGAACACGGTTTTTCCGCGTTGGCGTGGCAAGCTTTTCGAATTTCCCAACCAGCCAGGCCATGATGATAAGTCCCGCGGCACTGAATAGAAAAATGCTCCATCCTGCTGTGTCATGGAAGCTCTTCAACGCTTCGATTCCGTGACGATGAGCGGTGATGGAGAGGTAAAGAGAACGAAGGAAGTTGCCGACTAGGGCCAAGCCGATACCAGTCAATAGGAAGATGAATTGGGAACCGAATTTTTTAAATGTTAGATTTCCGATAAAAAGTCCCGCCATGATACTTGATTGCAGGCTCCGGATCCCGCTGCACGCTTCGTCAACACCCACCACACAGCGTGGCAAACGGATGACGTTGGCCTGTTGAACAGCGGGAATACCGAGAAGGTTCAATGCCTCGACGTTTAAGAACGTGATCAGTCGCTGGAGCCCAAGCACCACTGGGTTCCAGAGAATGCCCGGAAGCGGAACAGCCAGAAAAATGAGTGCGAGCGGAAGCAGAGCGTGTCGAAGAGTTTTCCATCCGTGTAAGTAAAGGAGGTTTGCCGCCAGGTAAAACGTGCAACCGATGCTCAGGCAGAAGCTGGCTGCGGGAGTGTTGGCAATTGCTTGCTTATACAACTCGGCAACCAATACGAATGGAGTGCCTAGGAGAATGAGCGTAGTGCACAACCAGAGAGGAGCTGGATGTTCATCGCGAGGCGCTGTCGGCCAGCGTTCCCAAACCAAGTAAGCGGCCAGGAGGACAACGATCCAACCATACTGGTACTCAACTAACGCGCGCCATTGGAATTGAAGATCGTATAGCCACCAAACCAGTATCGAGAGGATGGGTAAATAAATCGCCCAATGCCACCATGCCTTTCCGTCAACGTTCGTTTTCTTAACCATAACTCATACGCTCCACAGAACCATTGCCCGACGGAGCGGCAACCAAGACTAGCGGGCAGCAGCTTTAAGTCGGTTACTCGCTCAACAGGCCAACAGCGGAAAGCACGCTCAAGCAATCGCGAAAAGAGATTTTTGAGATTTGTGACGCTGTCAGATTCTTACGAGAAATCCCGAGATGATCACCACATGAGTAAAAATAATGCGCGACGAACTTTCGACGAGAAACGTGATGTTGAAAACAGATTATGCTTTCCAAACCGTTCCTGCCTTGACCTTCACGTCGGCCAGCGCATTCCGAGTGTCCACTATGCAGTTGGCCCAGTCGGCCAACTCTTTGTAATTAACGGCATGGTGAGCGGTGGCGATCAAGACCAGATCGAAAGCGGCAATTGTTTCACGGGTCCAAGCCACCGATTTGAGGCCCGCCCAGTGCCCGTGCTCGCGGCTGGGACGAATTACCGGAACGTGGGGATCATAGTAAGCCGGCTCCGCACCGCGCTGCTTCAACAGTTCCAAGAGCAGGTAGCTCGGAGATTCGCGGTCGTCATCGACGTTGGGCTTGTAAGCGAGTCCGACGACGAGGATTTTGGAGCCATTGACCGATTTGCGACTGGCATTGAGCGCTTCACCCACGCGATCGACCACATACTGGGGCATCGACGTGTTGATTTCTCCGGCCAGTTCGATGAAACGTGTGTTCTGACCGTATTCGCGGGCTTTCCAGGTTAAGTAGAAGGGATCGATCGGAATACAATGCCCGCCAAGCCCGGGCCCAGGATAGAAAGGCATGTAGCCAAAAGGCTTGGTTTTTGCGGCGTTAATGACTTCCCAGATGTCGATCCCCATAGCGGAATAAACCATCTTCAACTCGTTGACTAAAGCGATATTGACGCTGCGAAAAATATTTTCCAACAGCTTGGTGGCTTCGGCGGCGCGGCAGGAGGAGACGGGCACGATGGTTGTGATGGCCTGGCTGTAGAGCGCCTTCGCTCGTTCCAAACATCTGACGGTGTAGCCGCCGACAACCTTAGGAATCACGGCTACTTTGCTGCTCGGATTTCCCGGATCTTCACGTTCAGGGGAGAATGCCAGATGAAAGTCAACACCAGCCTTGAGTTCGGAACCTTCCTCAAGCACGAGCCGCAGGTCTTCCTCCGTCGTGCCTGGGTAGGTGGTGGACTCCAGCACCACCAAAATGCCTTTCGTCAGATGGGGAGCTATGGCTTCGCCGGTCTTGAGGATGTAAGAAATGTCGGGGTCACGGTTCTTGTTCAAGGGAGTCGGCACACAGATAATCACAGCCTCAAGGTCTTTGATGCGGCTGAAATCGGTGGAGGCTGAAAATCGGTTTGCCGAGAGTTGCTCTTGAATCGTCGAACTCTCGATGTGTTGAATATAGCTCCTTCCCGCGTTGAGAGCCTCTACCTTCGTGGAATCAATGTCCAAACCAATCACCGTGACGCCCGATCGGGCGAATTGCAGCGAAAGGGGCAGTCCCACATACCCGAGTCCGATAACAGCGATATTCATAAACTGAAATGATGCGTGATGGATGAATTCATGAACCTAGTCAGCCATTAACAACTATCAGACGGTTGCCGTCATTCCGTCCTTGATTCGAGCGCCGTTGTCGTTGGCTTGACTCTTATACCACTCCAATGCTTCATCCAGCCCTTGCTCCACGGTGTGGGTTGGCTCGTAGCCTAGAAGCTTCCGAGCCTTTCCGATATCTGCCTGCGAATGGCGAACATCACCGGAACGAAACTCGCAATAAACCGGCTTGTATTCTCGGAGGTGTGGATACGCGAGCAGCAATCGCTCATGCAACATGGCAAACAACTGATTTAAGCTCGTGCGAGCGCTCAGTGCCACATTGTAAACCTGACCGACAGCTTGGGGTTCCGTCGTTGTGGCTGACAGGAGATTAGCTTGAACGGCATTGCTCACGAAACAGAAGTCGCGGCTGGTTTCACCGTCGCCATTGATCTGTGTCGGTTCATTCTCGATCATCGAGGCAATCCATCGGGGAATGACTGCGGCGTAAGCTCCTTCAGGGTCTTGGCGAGGGCCGAACACATTGAAATAGCGCAGGCCAATGCTTTCGACTCCATAGCATCGAGCAAACACGTCGGCATAAAGTTCGTTCACGTACTTCGTCACGGCGTAGGGTGAAAGAGGCCGCCCGATGGCATCCTCGACCTTGGGCAATCCAGGGTGATCTCCGTAGGTTGAACTGCTCGCCGCATAGACAAAGCGTTTCACTTTCTGATCGCGCGCTGCCACGAGCATATTGAGAAAACCGGTGATATTATTCTCGTTGGTGTTGATTGGATCTTCAATGGAACGTGGCACGGATCCTAGAGCCGCTTGGTGTAAAACATAATCCACTCCCCGGCAGGCGTTCTTGCAGGCATCCAACTGCCGGATGTCCCCTTCAATCAGAGTGAACTTGGCCCATTGGTTAGAACCGACTAAGTCTCGAACCTCATCGAGGTTTTGCTTCTTGCCGGTGGAAAAGTTATCGAGGCCGATCACCCTTTGATCCAGTCGGAGCAGGTTCTCGAGTAGATTCGAACCGATAAATCCGGCAACACCAGTCACCAACCACGTTTTGGGCGTGATGTGAAGCTGAGTCTTGATTGTTTCGTAAGTGGTCATTAGGTCCTAACTGGTTTTTCCGTCATGTTTTCATCCACTTTTTGAAAGGGAATTTGCAGTTGGCTTTTTTGCAGAGACGGAGGACGAATTAGCCCACGGGTCGCTCGCGACAAATAGCAGTTGTTTCCGAAAGAGGAACGCCCCTAGCAATGGCAATAAAATCAATCCACAATTGAGAATTAGAGGCAAACCCAAGCCGAGCACGTAGCCCGCAACTGCGAGGGCAACACCCATGATAGGGAGTTGATAAGCGGGCTTCGCACCCCCAACCGCAAAAAGCCACACAGCAAAAACCGCGAAGCCGCCTGAAACGTATCCAGCCAAAATCACAGTGATGCCAGACAAATAAAACACCGGCGCTATCAACTGAAAGCCCGGTCCAATCCGGAGAGTTTGAACCACAACCGCGCAACCTAGGACAACTGCCTCGATCGTCAGACCCTTCATGGCAGCGCCCTTGACCTCCGGACTGATCTGAATAGCGAGTTCGGTCAAAAGGTAAGCGCCAACACAGGCTCGAACTAAGTCGGCCCAATTTTGCCAGCGCAATAATAAGGAGTGGATGCTGGGGTTGACGTCTCGCCGAGGCTTCATGAGATACTTGCGCAACGAAGCGGAGAGTCGCGGCGGCGGCAGCAACAATCCAATTGAAAGCAAGAACAAGGGCCATTGAATGTTCATAATGTCTCTGGAAGAGTCCAGAATTCACGAACGGCCACAAGGGCAAAGTTCGTTTAAAGCAAACTCTCAGCTCGGGGCATCAAGGTCATGCAGCTTCTTTTGAGCGCGAGCGAAATTCTTCACCCGATCTGAACAGAGACGATAATCGTCGAATCTGGACAGAAATGGAGCCATTTCTTTCCACAGGCTGAGGACACTTCGTGCCGGTCAATTCGCGCCACAAGTTCACGCGAGCGAAAGCCCAAAACTCACAATGGCCCTGTAGCGTGTTGACGCCCGAAACCAGTTGTGACACGGTGACTGACGCTGAGAAATAGATTCACACTGTGAAAATTAAGAAGGCTGTCATCACTGCGGCGGGGCGCAACCAAAACAGACTTCCCTTGCAGACGTTGGTTGATCGTGATGGCACTCAAAAATCAGCCCTGCAAATAATTATCGAAGAAGCCGCGAGCACAGGTGTCGAGGAAATCTGTCTCGTTATTTGTCCGGGTGATCAAGATGTGTACGCAGCCGCGGCAGGGGCCTGGGCTAAACGCCTGATCTTCGTCGAGCAGGCCGCTCCTTTGGGGTATGGTCACGCGCTCTACTGTGCTCGGGATTTTGTCGCCGACGCACCTTTTTTGCATCTGGTCAGCGATCATCTCTACCTGAGTCGCGAGTCGCGACGTTGCGCGCAACAGTTGGTCGAGACGGCAGCAGCCGAATCTTCTTCCGTCTCTGCGGTGCAGGCCACTCGCGAGTCTTTTCTTCCGTATTATGGCGCGATTGGCGGCAAAGGCGTCTCGAATCGGCCTCACCTCTATTTGATCGAAAAGGTCTTGGAGAAACCAACTCCGACGGAAGCCGAGCAGCAGCTCATAGTCCCCGGTCTCAGAGCCGGACATTACCTCTGCTTTTTTGGCATGCATGTGCTCACCCCTGGGATCATGGAAATTCTGGGCCAGAATGTGGCTGAGACCGGCGCGCGCGTTTCTACACAGCTTTCATCCGCTTTGGTGAAGCTGGCTGAACGAGAGCGTTGCCTGGCTTTCGAAATTTCGGGTCGGCGCTACAACATCGGTGTTAAATTTGGGTTGCTCAATGCGCAACTGGCCTTGGCGTTGAATGGCAATGACCGAGAGGAAGTGCTCGCTCAACTCGTCGAGCTGCTGGCCCAGCGGCAGTGAACTTTGCCTGTTCATTTACTTCCCTCGACGATCACTCGACATTGTTCAAGCCTTCCAGCCATGGCGAAGGCAATCACGAGTTCCGAATAACTGAAAAAGGCCCACAGCGAAATGCCTGAAAAACTGATTAATATCATCACATCCGCGGATCCCAACGTGCGCAATCTGTCGCTCGATGCGGTTTGCCAACAGGCAACGCTGGTCGAGTTATTGGGCGAGTGCAGCAGCTTGGAAAGCTTCCGGAAGCGAAGCCGCAATCTCTACGAACGTGTCCGCGCCCTGCTCTTCTTGTACGCGTTGCACCGGTTTCACCTTCCTTTAAAATCAGCGCCCGCTTGCAAAGGGTTGATTCCATTCCAAGGTTACGAGCATCTGTTGCAGCGTCGATTCGAGGAAGCGATCGCGGTTTTTCTGGCGACCCAAAAGCTCGTCGGCCCAAGTGAAGGGGTTTCGAGCGCGTTGGCCGCCGCGTATTATGGACTTGGTTTTCAAACTTTGGCTGATCAAGTCCGTCATAGCGTCCGCTCAGTTCGCGGCAATCAATGGATGTTCCGCATTGGACACCCGTCTGACCAACCGTTGCGCATCCGGCCCGAATTATTGGAACGGCCTGGCGGCGACGGATGCTTTCCCATCCTCCGGGAATGCACGCCCGTCCGAATGGATTTATCCCACAGCGCTTGGAGTGACATCTTCTTTCTCGGGATGGATTTCCCAGAGGGCGCACGCGTCCTAAATGTATCAATAGATCTGAGTGTCCGAGGTCGCGGAGGCTTCCCGCAGCCCCCCGTTGAAGCGTATCTCCGAGTCATTGACGAACCGGTGCTCAGGCTTACGAGCATCGATCTCGGGGCAACCACGGACATCTCCGACTTGGCGGAAGTCTTCGATTTTGCGAAAGATCATTTAGGCCTGCTGAAGGCCGCTGTCATTGCTTCTGGAATCGTGCCGCCCGGCATTGAAGGATCAAGTCAAAGCTTGGTGGACTTGCTTACCCGAACAGTATCTCCGAAGCATGGATTGGAACTGGTCAGCAACGTTCACGACATTCCGAAAGGTTCGCGCCTAGCGGTGTCCACGAATCTGCTAGGGTGCCTAATCTCCGTTTGCATGCGCGCCACTGGACAAGCCAAATCATTGACTGGGCCGTTGCGCGAAGAGGAGCGGCGCATGGTGGCAGCACGAGCGATTCTGGGTGAATGGCTGGGCGGCTCGGGTGGCGGTTGGCAGGACTCAGGCGGCGTTTGGCCCGGCATGAAATTGATCGAGGGCACGCTCGCTGAAGAGGGCGATCCGGAGTTTGGCGTCAGCCGAGGGCGGTTGTTGCCTCGCCACAAGATCCTCGATTCGAGCGATGCTTCGATGGAACTCCGGCAAAAACTCCAAGAGAGCCTTGTCTTGGTCCACGGAGGGATGGCTCAGAACGTGGGTCCGATTCTCGAAATGGTGACCGAGAAGTATCTCCTGCGCTCGGAAGCCGAGTGGACCGGGCGCCAATCGGCCATGGCCATTCTCGACGACGTGCTGGCGGCGCTGCGAGCGAATGACATTCGGGCGCTAGGTGCCGCCACGACCCGCAATTTTTTCGGGCCGCTCCAAACGATCATTCCGTGGGCGAGCAATCATTATACGGAAGCTTTGATCGCGAGTGTCCGGCGTGAATTTAGTGAGCAGTTCTGGGGTTTTTGGATGCTGGGCGGCATGTCAGGTGGAGGAATGGGTTTCATTTTTGCGCCGGAACATAAACAGCGGGCACAAGCCCGGTTACAAGAGCTCATGTTGGAAAAGAAACGTGAACTGCAAGCCGCCCTCCCTTTCGCCATGGACCCTGTTGTCTATGATTTCTCCATAAACGAAGCGGGCACCTGCGCCTCGCTGCTCCAAGAGGAGGACGCACTGTTGCCACCCGGCTATTATGCCCTGATCGTGCCGGACTTATTACGGACGGATGCGCGAAAGCTCTCGACGCTCAAGCGTGCTGAGCTCGATAGGTTCGGCTCGGCCTGCCGCGTCAAACCGGAGCTGCGCGGCATGGTCCAAATTCTCTTCGATCGGCTACTGCCACACTCTGTAAAAAAAGAAACGGGGCCGCAGAGCTTGTCGGCCCTGCTCGACGCGTTCGGATTTGACCGCGCCCAGCACGAACAAATACGGGATGATCTCAGGGCGGGGCGAATTGGCCTCGCTCAAAATCGCCTACCGGCCAGTGCCACGATCAGAGACGTCGAGCCCGAGGACGTCACCGATGCAACGGGCGGATTATCCAAAAGTTATTACGAGGCCGGAATGGATGCTCTGTCGAGTGGGTCGGTAGCCGTCGTCAGCCTTGCGGCTGGGTTGGGGACTCGTTGGACTCAAGGGGCGGGCACAGTAAAGGCATTGCATCCTTTCTGTAAATTAAGTGGCAAACACCGCACATTTCTCGAAACTCATCTGGCGAAAAGCCGTCGGACCAGCGATCTGAGCGGTGCGACGCTCCCGCATGTCTTTACCACAAGCTATCTGACACACTCCCCGATAGAGTCTTTTCTCGTTGGGCAGGAACATTACAAATACAAAGGGTCGCTTTTGCTTTCCCAAGGCCGGGCTGTTGGGTTGCGGATGATACCGACGGTTCGAGACCTGCACTTTGCCTGGGAAGAAATGCCGGAACAGGTTCTCGATGAACAAAAGCAGAAAGTGCGCAAAAGTTTGCAAGCGGCGCTCATGGATTGGGCTCAACACTCCGGAGAAGGAAACGACTACACCGACAACGTTCCACTCCAATGCATGCATCCGGTCGGCCATTGGTTTGAGGTTCCGAATCTCCTCCGCAATGGCGTGTTGAAAACGCTGTTAATGGAACGGCCTAATTTAAAGCACTTGATGCTTCACAATATCGACACACTCGGCGCGAATCTCGACCCGGCCTTATTGGGCCTGCACATCGGCCTCGGCTCATGCCTCTCCTTTGAAGTGATCGCACGTCGAATCGATGATCGCGGAGGTGGCCTGGCGCGAGTGGACGGCCGCGTGCGGTTGGTCGAAGGGCTGGCGATGCCACGCGAAGAAGACGAGTTCGGGCTCTCTTATTACAATTCAATGACCACATGGATCGACATTGACCAGCTTTTGGCCGCGTTCGACTTAACTCGCGATGATCTGGGCAATGATGAGAAGGTAACAGCGGCCATTCGAGGTTTAGCCGCGCGAATGCCGACTTACGTCACGCTTAAGGAGGTTAAAAAGCGTTGGGGCCATGGACAAGAAGATATCTTTCCAGTAACTCAGTTTGAAAAGCTGTGGGGTGACATGACCGCAATTCCTGAAGTCAATTGCCGCTTTGTAGTGGTCCCGCGACGGCGTGGACAGCAGCTCAAAGACCAGGCGCAACTCGACGGCTGGCTGCGGGATGGCTCGGCGGCTTATCTGGAATCATTGTGTGACTGGGGGTGAAGGCTGATCTCGGGGATGCGAGATCAGAAACAAGACAACGGGTTTTCGTAATTATGACTTCTGAGTTCTGGTCTAAATCAGCTCCAGTTCCGTCGCTTCGATCTTCACTGCGGCCGCTTGGCTGATAAAGTCCAACCTCAACAAGACCATCACCTGCCCCGCGCGCTGCTCGACGAAACCTTCCAACCCACGGAGAGGGCCCGATTTGATTTTCACCCGTGAGCCGGTCGTGATGTAAGGAGCGAGGTAGATTTCCACATCACTTTCCAAAGCCTGCAAAATATCGCCAAGCTGCTGTTCGAAGAGTTTTTGATCCACCACAACCAGGAGATTGGCGACGTAATCGCTTTGAAAAACAGTCCGTGTTTGCTCGGGCAGGCATTGCAGGAACAAGTAGTTCGGAAAGAGCGGTTTTTCAAAAATGACCTTTTTGCCGCGGTACTTTTTGACACTGCGATAGAGCGGCAGGGTGATCGGCAATCCTTCCCGTTCACAGTATCGGGCCAATTTTTTTTCGCAACGCGGCCGTGTATGAGCAACGAACCAAGCTAATTCTGACATGAGAAATGGATGGATTGAGACACGAGAAATCGACCGTGAGCCTCAGCTCATGCCGGGGTCCTGGAGGTTGTGTGAGTTATCAACAGAGTGATCACTTTCGGCAAGGTTGTCCTTTACGCCAGAGTCAGTTCAAGGTCAAAGAATAAAAAAATCAGGCGTTGGAGTCATAGAACCTGATCAGGCGCGAGGATGAAACTTCCGATGCACTTCCCGCAAATGCTCCCGAGCCACGTGTGTATAGACTTCGGTCGTGCTGATGCTAGCGTGGCCAAGCAATTCCTGAATGACGCGCAAGTCGGCTCCATGTTCCAACAAATGTGTCGCGAAACTATGGCGCAACATATGGGGCGTGACGTTGCGTTCAACGCCGGATCTCTTGACGCGCAGTTTGATGCGCCGCCAAAGAGTGACGGTTGCAAAGGGGGTTCCACGGCGCGTCAGAAAAACGTTCGCAGGCGAGCGGCGATTGACTAGCTTGGGCCGTCCGACCTCCAAATAAAGCTCCAAAGCCGCAACCGCCGTGCGTCCGGTCGGCACAACGCGCTCCTTGTTCCCTTTGCCAACCACGTTGACAAAACCGGCTTCCAGATGGAGTTGCTCGATCCGCACATGACAGAGTTCCGCCAGACGCAGCCCCGACGCATAAGCGAGTTCCAAAACAGCTTGATCGCAGAGCATGGGTGCCGTGGGTTGAACGGGGGGTAGAAGCAATTGGTCAATCTCCGTGTTGGTCAATGCCTTCGGCAAACGTTTCCAGCGGCGGGGCAGGGAAAGGTTTTCGGCCACGTTATGCGTCAAAAAGCTCTCCCCTTCAGCAAACCGATAAAAGGCGCGGAGAGCTGCGATCTCCAGGTAAACGGTGCTCATGCTCAATTTACGCGTGGACCCCTCGGGTTGATTCACCAATGCCCTCTGCTGTTCGTAAAGCAGAAATGCGGTGAGGTGTGATAACTCGACAGACCGCCAATCCCTTAGCTTTTCGGCCGCCGCCCAAACAATAAACTTGCCTAACAACGCCGCGTAGGTCTTCTGCGTCTGCTCGGACTGGCCGCGTTCGTTACGCAGATAGACCAGAAAATCTTCGACCAGTTGTTCCATTGTCGATCACAGATCGTGACCGGTTAATCGTTTGTAGGCTTCCAAATACTTGGCTTGCGTCTGCGAGACCACCGCAGGAGGCAACTCAGGCGCAGGAGGAGTTTTATCCCAGTCCAATGTATCGAGGTAATCACGAACGAATTGTTTGTCAAAGCTGGGCTGGCTCGTCCCTGGGCGATAAAGATCGGCGGGCCAAAACCGCGAGGAATCAGGCGTCAATACCTCATCAATCAATATGAGATCGCCATTGAAGAGTCCGAATTCAAACTTAGTATCGGCAATGATAATGCCGCGCTCGCGAGCATAATTTCGCGCGAGGGAATAAATCTTCAAACTAGCCGCCCGACATTGCTCCGCAATACCAGTGCCCACTAACTCTTCCGCCTGATCGAAACGAATGTTGATGTCGTGACCGGTCGTCGCCTTGGTGGCCGGCGTGAAAATCGGTTCCGGTAACTCGGAGGATTCGACCAAGCCAGGAGGCAGCGCAATTCCGCACACCGTTTGCCGTTCCCGGTATTCCTTCCATCCCGAGCCTGCCAAATAACCTCTCACGACGCACTCGATGGTCAGGGGCTCCGCCTTTTTTACAATCATACTGCGCTTCGCCAACTTGTCGGCGAACGGCTGCAGCCGGCTCGGCAAAGGATCGTTGGCCCGGGCCAGCCGGTGATTCGGCACAATAGACGCCATCAGATCGAACCAAAAATGCGAGAGCTGCGTGAGAACTTCGCCTTTGCGTGGAATCCCGTTCGGCATCACGCAATCGAAAGCCGAGATTCGATCCGTGGCCACAAACAACAGAGCATCTTCCAAATCAAAAATCTCTCTGACCTTCCCGCTTTTTATTTTCGGGACTCCAGGCAAGTCGAGCTGCAATATCGGTGTAACTGACATGGGCGATATAATGGATTTCTAATTTGAAATTTCAAAGCTGAAATCGAAATTTGTAGTTTCATCCCCAAATCCTTACCGAAATGCTTGAGGACGATGAATTAGGTGAATTTGCCCGTCATCAGCATGCTAGGGCCAGGCGGAACCCGAAGTCGGTGTTGCGGCCGGACGGCGTGTTGTTGTTGCGGTAGGCCGCCCGGCAGTTGTTGGCCGTGTTGTTCCAACTGCCCCCGCGAATCACACGGTTCGAGCTCCCCGCAGGCCCTCGCGTATCATTTATGCGCGCTTCATTCCTTCCGTACCAACCGCTGTCATGCCAATCCCAAACCCACTCCCAAACGTTCCCAGCCATATCGTAAAGGCCATAGCCATTTGCCATATCAGGTCCGCCCGGGGTTTGGCTGCCATTGTAATAGCCGACAGGCGTCGTGGGGGGACTGCCATTACGAAATGGATGGTTGCTTTCAGAATAATTGGCTTTGTTTCCACTGATATGGCTTTGAAACGTGCCACCCAAGCTTGACCAAGGAAAGTGATGGCCGGCCAACCCGCCCCGAGCCGCTTTTTCCCATTCCGCTTCGGTCGGGAGGCGATAACCGTTCGCAGCCCATTTGACCTGAGCGTTTGATAAGTTGCTTTGCCCGGTGCGGTAAACGTTTTGGAACCCGGTGTCCGTGTAATCAACGGAAGTGCGTCCGCGCATTTCGGAGCGCGCATTAGCCCACTTCACCGTCGGGATCGGCGGCGGCGTAATAGATATCGACTAGGCCGGTGCCCGCCCGTTGCGACGCGCGCACATTGCTGACGGTTGGCGGACCAGCGGTCAGTTCAGCCGCCCAAATTGTCCACAAGCAAAGGAGAAAAAAACACCCATGCATCCGATCAAAAGAAGAAGTCGCTGCCACAAGATTGGTTTTGCTGAGTGAGCGCATCCCATCACAATCCGTCGCGCGGAGCAAGCGGGAGTTTTGCGGTTCGCGCAGACTGGCAAGATTTCTCTCAGTGACGAGTTGCTCGCGAATCCTGCCGTGACTATTCAGGTGGTGACTGCGGATTGAGTGTGATGGTTGGCCGCGGGGAACCAAGGAACAGGAAAAGACATGGACGGTTTTTGGTCTGATTTCTTTCGGAGAATCAGCCCATAGACAGGGAACGGAGAGTTGCCGAAAGAA
>CAMAWP010000187.1 GCA_945861765.1 Akkermansia muciniphila
GCTCGAAGCCTGCGGTGCCATACAATCTCTTGATACCGCCAAATCTCACATCGGTGTCCGACACGCGTCCAATTCTTCAAGGGCCAGCAAAAATCGCAAGCACGCAAAACGCGCCCCGAACCCCCTGCCGTGTGGGGCGCGATCCCTCAAAACTGCTGGTGCGCATCTCAGATTTTTCGTGCTCGCGTTTCCTACTCGTAATCGTACTCGTAATGGTAATCGGATGAACTGCCGATTCGATCACGAAAGCTGGAGGTTTACCAACTTGTGCATGGGAAGGACCGCCCGTGGATCCCCGTTTCGATGCGGGTTGCCTTTATTAAGGCCAACTCCTATTACCTCTGGCAAGAGGGGGACCTGGAATAGGATTACGATTACGATTACGATTACGAGAAGATCCGGAAAAATCTGAGATTCGCACAAACCGCTGACCTCGTTCAGTTTCCTCTTTTCCTCGGCGCCTTCCGACCGCTACCCTGCCCCCCATGCACTGCCGCAAAGTAGCCTTGATCGGAATCGGCTTGCTCGGAGGGTCCATTGGACTGGCTCTGAAGCAACGCCGGTTGGCCGACTTCGTTTCGGGCTATGTTCGCCGCGACGCCAGTGTCGTCGAATGTCAGACGCTGGGCCTTGCGGACCAGATCACCACGAACGTGCATGAGGTGGTTGCCGAGGCTGATCTCGTGATTTTATGCACCCCCATTTCCCAGATGAGGCCGCTCGCCGCCACATTCGCTCCATCCCTGAAAAAGGGCGCATTGCTGACTGATGTCGGCAGTGTGAAAAATGGCTTGGTGGAGGCGCTTGAGCCTCTGGCAATCCAGGCCCAGGCCTCGTTCGTGGGCAGCCATCCCATGGCGGGCGCAGAAAAGGCGGGCCCCAGAGCCGCCAGGGCCGACATGTTCCAAAACGCAGTCTGCGTCGTGACCAGAACTCCCCGGACAAATCCCGAGGCGCTTCGCCAGCTGGAGTCATTCTGGTCCAGCCTAGGAATGAAGGTGATGCAGCTTGCTCCGGATCGCCACGACGATCTGGTGAGCCGGTCGAGCCACCTCCCGCATGTGGTGGCGGCGGAACTGGCAAACTATGTGCTCAACCCGGCGCTTCCCGTGGAACAGGCCGAGTTGTGCGCGACCGGGTTCCGCGATGGCACACGCATCGCCTCCGGGTCCCCGGAGATGTGGCGCGATATCGCGATCGAAAACAGGGTCAACCTGGCCAGAGTTCTCGGTGTCTTCATTGAGGATTTGCAGGAATTCCAGATCGCGCTCCAGCGAGGAGATCAAAAAGCGGTCGAAGAATTCTTCAGCAGCGCCAAACGCCGCCGCGACGACTGGATTTCAAAAGCCTAGAAATACCCGTGCCCCCGCCAACCCTCATTGAAATCATCCCTCAGAAATTGCCCCCAAGGCTGCCGATCACCGTCCCCGGGTCCAAAAGCATCACCAATCGTGCGTTGATACTCGCGGCCCTGGCGCGGAACCGCGTCGTGCTCAAGGGAGCTCTCTGGAGCGAGGACACCCAGGTGATGGTGACAGCGCTGCGACAACTCGGAATCGCCATCGACATCCAGTCAGACCTCGCGGAGATGTGCAATCGGGTGATCGTCGTCAACGGCCGCGGAGGCGGTATCGATCCCGGTGGAAGCGAGGCCTCTCCGAAAGAGTTGTTCGTGGGAAACGCGGGGACATCCGCGCGTTTCCTAGCGTCGTTGGTGTGCTTGGGTCAGGGCGTTTACAGGCTGAGCGGCGTCCCCAGAATGCACGAACGGCCGCAATCGGACTTGTTCAAATCATTGCGCGAATTGGGTTATGTCGTCGATTCATCCAACGACAAATTGCCAGCTCTATTTCATGGAGCAGGCCCCAGAAACGGCCGTTGCCGGGTGAGTCTTTCCGAGAGTTCGCAGTTCGCCTCCGCGCTGCTCCTGAGCGCCCGCATCGGCGGCTGGGACATCCAGCTGGAGGGAGAGAACGCCGATGAATCGCCCTACGTGGCGATGACAGAAAAACTTTTGAAAGTGTTCCCCTTCGAGGGAGGAGAATTCCAGGTGGAACCCGATGCGTCGAGCGGCAGTTATTTCTGGGGCGCGGGGGCTACCGTGAACCAGTGGCCTGAATCGGGATGGCAGATCGACGGCGAGTTCCCACGATTCCTGCCTCTCCCGCCCCGAATCTCCAGGCACTCGGATCTGGGCGACAGCATCATGACCGCGATTGTGCTGGCCCCTCTTGCCGACCACCCCGTCCTGTTCACGGACCTCGGACGACTTCGCGTGCAGGAATGCGAAAGGGTCATGGCCCTGCGAACGGAGCTGCGAAAGTGTGGCGCGCGCGTCGAGGAGGCGGGGGATTCGTTGACCGTGTTTCCTTCCCGTCTGCATGGGGCCGAAATAGAGACCTACGACGACCATCGGATGGCCATGTGCTTCGGGATGCTCGGCCTGAGCGTCGGCGGCATGCGGATCCGAAATCCGGCGTGTGTCAAAAAAACATTCCCTGATTTCTTCGCCAAACTCGCGGCCCCCAAGCCCTCAGGCTGGGCCGCTTCCATCTGGCGCATCGCCTCCCCAGGTGGGGATCGAGTGGAACATCTGACCGAGCGAGCGCTGGTGTTTGAATGAGCCCAACGTGGGATAAACCCTCTTATTTATGAGCAAACCAATCGTCATCGCCATCGACGGCCCGAGCGCCAGTGGAAAAAGCACCAACGCAAAACTCGTCGCGAAAGCCCTCGATTTCGTCTATGTCGATACGGGCGCGATGTACCGCACACTGGCCTGGTACTGTCGACAAAAGGCCGTCGATGTTCACAACACCAAAGCGGTCGCCACCGCTTGCAGACGATGGAAGACCTCATTGCAGTGCGTTGATGGCCAGGCGCGGTTGACGGTGGATGGCTACTACCCCGAAAAGGAAATACGGACGCGGGAAACGAGCGCGGATGTGGCTCACGTCGCTGCTGTTCCCAAAGTCCGCGATTGGATGAGGGACAAACAGCGCGAATGTTTGACGTTTGGTAGCTTGGTCATGGAAGGACGGGATATTGGCTCCAATGTCTTTCCCGAAACCGAGTTCAAGTTTTACATCGATGCCTCTCTGGACGAACGTTCGAAGCGACGTGCTGCGGAGGGGGTTCATGAGGACCTGGCGGAGCGGGATCAACGCGACAGCCAACGCGCCGCCGCCCCGTTGATGATACCCCTGGGTGCCTTCTTCGTAAACACCTCGGGGCAGACGCCGTCGCAATCCAGCGGATTGATTATTGAGGAAATGCGCAAGCGACTTCCAGTCAAGGGATCGCCCCGCCCGCTGGATGGACCTGAAGCATGAACGCTGTTTATTTCCTGACATCGATCGTTTGCAAGATCGTGTTCAGAATCTATTTTAGGTGGCGTGTGTGCAACCGGGAGCGCGTCCCGAGAACCGGGCCCGCCATTCTCGCCTCAAACCACGCCAGTTTCGTGGACCCTCCGATGATTGGCTCGCCCTTGCCGCGGATGATCAATTACCTGGCCCGAGAGTCTTTGTTCAAGAACCCTCTCCTGACTTGGTACATCCGTGCCCTCCAAGGGGTGCCTGTGGATCGGGATGGAGGCAGCGCCAAGGGTCTCCGGGTCATCCTCGAACGTCTCCTTCAGGGCGAGGCCATCCTCCTGTTTCCAGAGGGAACTCGAACTCGCGACGGCAATCTCCAGCCCGCGCGATCCGGCATCGGCCTGACGGTCCTCAAATCCAATGCACCGGTGATCCCTCTTCGCCTCTTCGGCACATTCGAAGCCTATGGCCGTCATCTGAAATTTCCGAGGCCTCTCCCGGTGGTCTTGAAGTTCGGCAACCCCATTGACTTCAGCGCCGCGCGCGCCGAGGCCAAGGTGTGCTCCAAACCGCGTCTCAAGCAACTTTACCAAGAGGTTGCGGACAAGATCATGGATGAGATAGATCGGCTGGAGCCATGGGAGGACGTCGACCATTTCGGCTGACCCCGGTAGAAAAAGCCTCCCGCGGGCTGAACCGTTGAAGCAAACGATGGGGGATAGGGAGGCCTAGAGCGTCCTCCAAGAGGCGCGCGGAGGAACCCAACCACTCGGATGCGCGCCTCCCACGGTACCCGTATTTCCTTCTATTACTCCAGCGACACTTCCTCCGAGAATTCAACCACGGATGACACGGATGACACGGATGGGAGGGAATCCACCCTCATCCTATCCGAGCAATCCGTGGTCAATTTCCCAAAGTGTCGCTGGAGTGCTAGTCCTGCGCTTGCCATTTTTGGCGCAAAACTTGTCTTGGCGTGTTTCCGGATTGCCGACCTCGCCAACGCTTGTTAGAATCGTGAAGTGCCTATGACCGTGACTCTTTGTTTCTCTAAAGGCCCGGAGGCCTTGCCATTGCTGAAGCACGCGGTCCGAGGTTTGCCGGCAGCCATCGCCGGTGTGTCTTTGGTATGGAGGCCGTCGACCCTATCGGAAAGAACAGTCGAATTTGTCAGATTTTTTCTTTTGATGTTCTAGGGTTGCGGCAGTATGTCTTCTTCACGCACATGAAATCATCGTTTTCTATCTCCTGGATCCTGTTGGCTGCCACGATTCTGGCGCCTCGAGCTGTCACGGCCGCGCAGCGGCTCGAACTGAAGCCGGGCGACCACATCGCCCTGGTGGGAAATGCGCTCCCGGACCGGATGCAGCACCACGGCTGGCTCGAAACCCTGATTGTCGCCAAGCATTCCCAACATGACCTCGTCTTCCGCAACTTGGCAGCTTCGGGCGATGAGGTCGGCACTTGGCATCGCTCCGAGAACTTCGGCAGCCGCGACGAGTGGCTCAAAACAGTCAAAGCCGACGTCATCCTGGCGTTTTATGGATACAATGAATCTTTCAAAGACGACGGCAGCATCGACGCGTTTAAGCTGGAGCTCGGAAAGTTCCTCAAAGAAGCCAAGGGCAAGGACTACAGCGGCAAAGGAGCGCCGCGGATCGTGGTGTTCTCCCCGATCGCCAACGAGAAACACATCGATCCAAACATGCCGGACCCTGCCGCGAACAACGCCCGCCTGCAAAAATACGCCGCCGCGATGGCTGAGACGGCGAGCGCGAACGGCGTCCTGTTCGTCGACCTGTTCGGCCTTTCCCAGAAGGCGTATGGCAAGGCATCCGCTCAAAAGCAGTCGCTTACCTTCAACGGTTTCATGCTGAATGAAGCCGGTGACAAAGCCCTCGCTCCCGAGATCTTTAGCGCCCTGTTCAACGAAGTTGGGCCCAAAGGAAATCTTGAGAAACTCCGCGCCTCGATCAACGACAAGAATGTCGAGTGGCACGCCCGTTATCGGACAGTGGACGGATACAATGTGTATGGTGGCCGCTCCGCGCTCGCCTACCAGCCCAAGCAACCCAAGTTCATCACCGACCGCAACGCCCCCGACCCCTACGTCTCGAATTATCGGATCATGCAGCAGGAAATGTCCCAGCGCGATGTCAAGACCGCCAACCGGGACCAGCGTGTCTGGGCCGTGGCCAAGGGAAGCGATTTGAAGGTGGACGATTCCAATCTGCCGTCCGTCACCTCCGTCGCGTCAAATCGGGACGATCTAAAGCCGTTCTTGAGCGGCGAAGAAGGGATCAAGCACATGACCGTGCCCAAGGGCGTCAAGGTCCAGCTCTTTGCCAGCGAAAAAGAGTTTCCCGATCTCATCAGCCCGGTGCAGATGGCGTTCGATACCAAGGGCCGCCTCTGGGTTGCCTCGTGGCCGAGTTACCCGGAACGCAGGCCCACCGATGTCGTGACCGACAAGCTCCTGATCTTCGAGGATACCAACGGCGATGGCAAGGCCGACAAGATGACGACCTTCTTGGATGGGTTGAATTGCCCGACCGGTTTTCAATTCTACAAGGATGGCGTGCTTGTGGTGCAAGCGCCCGACCTCTGGTTCGTCCGTGACACCAATGGCGACGGAAAGGCCGACTGGAAAGAGCGCGTGCTCATGGGCCTCGATTCAGCCGATTCCCATCATACCTCCAACGCCCTGGTGCTCGACCCTGGCGGCGCCACTTACCTCAGCGATGGCGTGTTCCATCGCACCCAGGTGGAAACAGCGACAGGGCCGGTGCGACAAACCGACGGGTGCATCTATCGTTTTGAACCGGTCACCAGCAAATTTGAACGCTACGTCCCCTACGGTTTCGCCAACCCCCACGGGAAGGTGTTCGATTACTGGGGTAACGACATCATCACTGACGCCACCGGCAACGAGAACTTCTTCGCGCCGGCTTTCAGCGGCTTCCTTCCAGACTCCATCAGGCACCACGGCAGGATGCAGCAGTTCTGGGCGCGCCCTTCGCGCCCATGCGCCGGCACCGCCATCCTCTCCAGTCGGCATTTCCCGGAGGAGTTCAACGGCAATTTTCTCAACTGTAACGTCATCGGGTTCCAAGGCATCTTCCGCGTGAAAGTCACCGAAGAAGGATCTGGACTCAAGGGCGAGACCCTCGAAGATCTCGTCAAATCGGACGATCCCAATTTCCGTCCTTCCTCTGTGGACGTGGCTCCTGACGGCTCCGTTTACTTCCTGGACTGGGCTAAGCCTCTCATCGGCCACATGCAACATCATATCCGCGACCCTAACCGCGACAAACAGCATGGGCGGATTTACCGCCTGACCTACGAGGGTCGTCCGCTGCAAAAGACGGTGAAGATCTATGGTCAATCCATCCCTGCTTTGTTGGATGCGCTGAAGGAACCTGAGAACAACGTTCGCACGCGGGCCAAAATCGAGCTCGGAAACCGCGACAGCACGAAGGTCATGGCCGCCGTCAAGAAGTGGACGGCAGCGCTCGATTCGAAAGATCCGGCCTACGAGCATCAGATGATGGAGGCGCTCTGGGTTCATCAATGGCACAACGTCGTGAATGAGGACTTGCTCAAGCGCATGCTCCGTTCGTCCGAACCGCGGGCTCGGGCAGCCGCCACGCGCGTCCTCTGCTACTGGCGCGATCGCGTGGCCGATCCGCTTGCGTTGGTCAAGGTTCAGGTCAACGACGCGCATCCGCGTGTCCGCCTTGAAGCCGTGCGCGCCTGCAGCTTTTTCAAAACCGCGAAGGCCGCCGAAGTCGCCCTTGAAGTTCTCGAGAAGGAAGCCGATCCAAAGAAGCCCGATTATTACATCAAATATTGTCTGGACGAGACCATGAAGGCGCTGGACAAGTACACAAAATAGCCATGAGCTGACGACGTTCCGAGGATTTCGAAACGGCCCGCGCGCTTGCCGAGTGCGCGGGCCGTATTATGTATTGATATGAAAGTATTTGGATTTGCCGCGCCAGCGAACCCGTGCGAGCTTCGCCTTTCCATGAACTCCGAGCCAAGGGCAGCCGTGCTCCGATGTCCCCACAAACAGCCAGCCGCCCTCCTGCCGACCCGGCCTTGGCGATTCGCCCTAGTCGCCTTCATCTCGGGCATCCTGCTCGGGCATCCCATGCCCATGCTCCGCAGCGCGGAGGAGGCGGCTATAAAAACGTTGTTCCTGCCGAAAAGCCCGACGGCCGCCGCTTACGTTCTGGCCCGGCTCTCCAACAAGGAACTGATCGAGGCCCCCCGGAGTGAATTCGTCTACGTCGCTCTGCTCCAGCGCGGCGGAATGGAGCGCAAGATTCGCATGGAAGCCCTTCAGGGATTGGCCAAGTCACGCGGCACCACCCCGCTTGCGGAACTCATCGCGGGGATTGGCGACCTCGACAGAAAGGGGGAAGATGCTTGGCCTGTGCTTCACGAACTAGCCGCGCTGCTTCTGCACAACAAGTCGGCGGATCTGACACCGAAACGGGACGATCTCGATAAACTCGCCAAAGACGCGGAGTCGCCGCTGGGACGTCAGCTAGGCTATGCCGCCGTGATTTCCGCCGATGGATCGGCGGATAAGGCCTGGCAACAGGTTGAAGCCGAGCCGGGCAGACTGGTCGACCTGATTCTGTCTGTGCCGTTGGTCCGAGACCCGAGCCTGCGCGCGTCCCTTCATCCAAAGATCGAACCGCTGCTGAGGAGGGACGACGCTCCAGAGCTTCGCCAGGCGGCCATCGCCGCCATATCGTCCGTTCCCGTCCGCGAGATGGAGACGTTCTCCATGCTGGCTGCCATGGTCAAAGCGGGGATCGAGCGGACCACCGCAGTGGCCAGCCTGCAGCGCCTCGCTCGGAAAGCTTGGCCAAAGGACCAGGCCGAACCGTTGTTGGACAGTCTGCTTGCCTACCTGAAAGCCTTGCCGGTGGAGAAACGGACCGAGCCCGAGGCAATCAACACGTTTCAACTGGCCTCAGATCTAGCATCGCTCTTGCCGGTGGAAAAGGCGAGTGCCTTCGGTAAGAAACTCGGCGCCATCGGTGTGCGTGTCTTCGTCATCCGCACGATTCACGAACAGATGCTCTACGACACCGCAAAGCTGGTGGTGGAGGCTGGGAAACCGGTGGAGATTATCTTGAAGAATGAAGACGCCATGCCGCACAACCTCGTCGTCGTCATGCCGAACGCCGCGGAAGAAATCGGACGGGCCGCTGAACGACTTCCAGAGCCCGATGCCGAAGGTCGCATCCACGTGCCAAATTCACCCAAAGTTCTGTACGCCACAAAAATGATTGATCCCGGTCAGCAGGCGAAACTCAGCTTTACTGCGCCCGAGGAGCCGGGGGACTACCAATACGTCTGTACCTTCCCTGGCCACTGGATGCGCATGCTCGGCACGCTGGCGGTCGTAAAAGACGTCGAAGCGTACCTCGCCGACCACCCAGCTACGCCTCCTCCGATCGTGACCGAGTGGAAGTTGGCGGATTTTGAGGCCGATCTGCAGCAGATCGCCGCCGTCGGCCGGAACCTGGCGAGCGGCAGGGAATCATTCGCGAAACTGGCCTGCGTCCAGTGCCACAAACTGGGCAAAGAAGGCTATGCCTACGGCCCGGATCTCACCGACGTGTTGAAGCGATGGAAAGGTGATCGCGCGGGTGTGTTCGCCGAAATTCTGGAGCCGTCCAAGGTCATCACTGACCGCTACAAGCACCACACGTTCGAACTGGTGGACGGAGATGAAATTTCGGGCATGATTGTGAAGGAGGAAGGCGGCGATGTGACCGTTCATACCGGCCCGTCCGACGCCCTTATCCGGCAGTTGAAACATTCCGCCATCAAGAAACGCGAAGCACAAGGTTCATCGCTGATGCCCATGGGGCTGCTCAACCAACTGACGAAAGACCAGATCCTAGATCTGTTCGCGTATGTGGAATCGGGTGGAAACATCCCGGCCCACGAACACAACCATTGAGGGTTGCTACCTCCCAATACCAATGACATGCAATGGCGAGCTCCGGTGGTCGATATCGGCCGCAGGCGATGTGTGTAGGGCACGCCGCTGGCGCCTCGGATCGACCCATTTCAAGAGTGCACCCGCAAATGCTCGGAAAGTGCAACCGGACCCGCAGAGTTCGGGGCACGTCAACTTCAGGCGTTTCACGTCGCGAGTGGTGGTTTGGTTCTCACGCCCCATGTTGGCCTGGCTCCGCTTGCTCACGATCCTTATAGGTCCGTGGGCCTGCTCCGTGCCGTTATGTGCACTGGGTGCCGAACCGAACGTCCGGTCGGTCGCCGTCGAACCCGGCACGGGAGGGAGGGTCGGGTTCACCCGTCTCTCCCCGGCCACCATCGGAATCACGTTTACCAACATGCTGACTGGCGATGCCTACCTCACGAATGCCGTCGCACACAACGGCTCGGGGGTCGCGATCGGGGATGTCGATGGCGATGGATGGCCGGACATTTACATCTGCGCCCTCCAGGGGGCGAATCAGATGTTCCGGAATCTCGGTCGGTGGAAATTCGAGGCAATGAACATTGGCGACGCGGCGTGCGCGAGCCAGATGTCCACCGGCGCTGCATTCGCCGATGCCGACGGGGACGGCGACCTGGACCTGTTCGTCAACGGCATTTCGGCAGGGACCCGTCTCTTTCTCAATGACGGTCATGGGCACTGGACTGAGAAGCGGGATTCCGGCATGTCTCACACCGCCTCCAGCACGTCGATGGCACTAGCCGACATGGATGGCGACGGCGATCTCGACTTATATTGCGCACACTATATAGATTTCATGCACTTGGTTGACCCGACCACGCGCTTTGCCATGAGCCAGCAGGACGGCCGTTGGATTGTGAGCAAGGTCAACGATGTGCCAACGACCGAGCTGCGGCTAAAGGACCGGTTCGGCGTGATGCCTGACGGCGAGTTGATAGAGTATCCGGAGGCCGACGCTCTGTATCGCAACGATGGGAACGGCCATTTCACGGCTATCCAGGCCGATCCCGGTGTGTTCCTGGATGGAACGGGACGGTCCATGGCTCCGCCGCGGGACTGGGGGCTGGCGGTGGTTTTCAGGGACCTCGATGGCGACGGTTTCCCAGACTTGTATGTGGCCAACGATTATGCGTCGCCAGACCGGGTCTGGATCAATGACGGCCGTGGACACTTTCGGCCCATCGGCCCGCTCAATCTGCGTCACACTGGCTACAATTCGATGGGGATCGACGTTGCGGACGTGGACCGGGACGGTTTGGACGACATCCTGGTGGTGGACCTGCTCGCCACCCGCCATGAGCGGCGCATGCGGCAGTTGGGAAAAACGCCGCCCGATCCACGGGAGCGAGAAAGCCTGACAGGCAGGCCGCAGTTCAATCGCAACATGCTCTTCCTCGGGCGCCCCGGGGGTGCTTTTGTAGAGGCAGCGCTTCTGTCCGGAATTGCAGCCAGTGAATGGAGCTGGTGCCCGGTTTTCCTTGACGTGGACTTGGACGGATATGAGGACCTGCTGATAACGAATGGCTTCGAGTTCGATCTGATGGACCAGGATGGCCACGACCGCCTTCAGGATCCTAAGCGCCGCCTGAGCCGTGATCAGATGAAGCGTTGGATGCAGTATTCTCCAAACTGGCGCACGGAGAGCCTCGCGTTCCGGAACCGAGGCGACGGCACGTTCGAGCGGAAGTCCGCAGAGTGGGGCTTCCATGAGGAGGGTCTGGCATTTGGCATGGCGCTGGGCGACCTAGACAACGACGGTGACCTCGACGTGGTGGTGAACCATATCAATTCACCGGTGAGCTTCTATAGGAATGATTCCACGGCCGGCCGCATTGGCGTCCGGCTGCGGGGGTTGGCCCCGAATACGGGTGGCATCGGAGCCCGAGTGCGGCTCACTGGCCCGGCCATCACGCAGGGCCAGGAAATGATCGCCGGCGGCCGCTACTTGTCCGGCGACCAAACGATGCGAGTGTTCGCCGCTGACCTGCCACGGACAAACGCGCTCGTGCTCGAGGTTCGCTGGAGAAGCGGGACCATCAGCCGCATCACCCACATCGAGCCGAATCATGTCTATGAGATCGAAGAAGCGAGTGCCCGGGCACCTGCGAATCCCGCCAACGATCCTGGTGTCCAGCCCATGTTCCTGGACACTAGTTTGCTGTTAAACCACGACCTTGTGGGCGAGGCCTTCGACGATTCCACCATGCAGCCACTGCTGCCCAGGCGGTTGAGCCAGATGGGCCCAGGCGTGGCCTGGTTCGACCTCGATGGCGATGGCTGGGAGGATCTGGTTATCGGAGCCCCACGCGGCGGTCGGCCAGCGGTGTTTCATAGTCGAGAGGGCAAGGCGTTCACCGTGATCCGGGCCGGCGCGGTGCCCGGCGGTCATCGCGGCGTAGTCGGTTGGTCAGATGGGCGCGGCACCCGAAAGTGGCTGGCCGCCACATCCAACTACGGCACCGGTCTCGACACGGCGAGCCAGTTGGCGGTCCATGCCGGCGTCGGCCAGGCACCGCCGACACTCCTCGACATCGGAAGTGATTCTATGGGTCCGCTGGCCGTTGGGGATATCGACGGGGACGGCGATCTCGATCTATTCATCGGCGGACAGTTTCGCCTAGGTCGTTATCCCGAGGCGGTCGGTTCGAAGATCTGGCTGAATGACGCCGGCACGCTTCGCCCTTCATCGGCTGTCAGCAAATCCGTGGAGTCCGCTGGATTTGTCAACGGCGCGACCCTAGTGGATCTGGATGGCGACGGCGATCTTGACCTGGCGCTCGCTGTGGAGTGGGGACCGGTTCGTGTATTTCTCAACCAGGCGGGTAAGTTCGGGGAAGCGACCGAGTCGATGGGGCTTGCGGAGCGGACGGGTTGGTGGAGTGGGATTGTGGCTGGCGATTTCGACGGCGACGGCCGCATGGATCTTGCAGTGGGCAACGTGGGGCGCAACACAGGCTACGCGATCTTCAGGCCAGGACCGATCCGCATCTATTCCGGCGAATGGAGCTTGCCCGGGCGAGTCGGGATTCTTGAGGCATGGCAACGCGACGGCAAATGGCTGCCGGTGAAAAACCGGACCCTACTCGCCACGATGCTGCCGGACCTAGCGATCCGGTTCCCCACCCACGAGGCATTCGGTCGCGCCTCGGTCGCGGATATCCTCGGCGAACACGCCAGCACCGCGCGCATCGTTGAGGTCACTGAACTCGACTCCGGCATTCTGCTCAACCGGGGTTCGCGGTTTGAGTGGCGCCCACTTCCCCGCGAGGCGCAGCTTGCGCCGGTGTTCTCTGTGAATGTCAGCGACGTCGATGGCGATGGGGTCGAGGATTTGTTTCTCAGCCAGAACCGGGCGGACCTGCTGCCGGAATTGTCCCGCGACGACGCCGGACGAGGGTTGTGGCTGAGCGGGAAAGGGGACGGGAGATTCGAGGCGCTGGACTCAAGTGTCACGGGCATCGCCATCCACGGGGAACAGCGCGGATCCGCGCTTGCCGATTTCAACCACGACGGCCGCGTCGACGTCGTCGTGACGCAGAACAATGGGCCCACGCGTCTGTTCGTGAACCATCGAGCGCGCCCGGGCCTTCGCGTTGTTCTCGACGGGCCGCCGGCGAATCCAGACGGTATCGGTGCACAGGTCCGGTTGCGTTTTCAAGAGGGACGTGCCGGACCAATGCGGGCGGTGCAAGCCGGTAGCGGCTATGGTTCGCAGGACGCCGCCACGTTGGTGCTGGGTATTCCGACGGCTCCGGTGGCAGTGTGGGTCCGATGGCCCGGCGGACGGGAGCAGGTCGTTCCGGTGGCGGCGGGGCAGACGGAAATTCGGATCCGCTAGGCTCAGAACTCCTGACATAGCTGCCCAGTTCTGTCCGCCTCTTTGTAAGATCAAGGGGTCACATCTCACAATTAAACAATTGATACATGACGGGAGTGGGATAAGCCTGACGGTTATGGCCCGACCGTTGCGGATCGAGAAATTGGGGGGATGGTATCACGTTACTGCCCGCGGTAACGAGCGCAAGGCCATCTTCCGTGACGACGCGGATCGGCGGCATTTCCTGGAGATCGTGGC
>CAMAWP010000188.1 GCA_945861765.1 Akkermansia muciniphila
TGCTCTGCTTTGTGCTTCCCTTTTGCCGAACTCACTTTTATGGTTTTGCCATGCCATCCTTCGACATTGTTTCTGAAGTCAGCTCGATGGAAATCGAAAACGCGGTGAACCAAGCCAAGAAAGAGCTCGCAAATCGGTTCGATTTCAAAGGCTCCAAGGCGGAAATAGTTCTCGAAAAAAATGAAATCAAGCTTTCCGCTGAAGACCACTTCAAGATCAAGGCGCTCGACGAAATAGTTACCGGGAAGCTGGCCAAACGGCAAATCAGCCTAAAGAACGTGGACCGAGGCCAGCCCGACATTTCTCCGTTGGGACACGCGCGACAGATCATTAAAATAAAACAAGGGCTCGAAGCTCCCGCCGCAAAACAGATCACGACTTTCATTAGGGATCGCAAGTTGAAGGTAACGACTCAGATTTTGGGCGAACAGATCCGCGTCTCCGGTAAAAGCCGTGACGACTTGCAATCCGTGATAGAGGCTGTCCGAGGGCACGACTTTCCAGTAGCGCTCTCTTTCCAGAATTTCCGCGACTGATTCCAAACGGTTCATGCGCTCAATGACGTCTGCGATCCGCGGATGGCTCGGCGGAGAGGAGCAATGCTTCTTCGCTCAGGTCGATTTCTTTTGCTCATTCCAACTTCCTCCTCCATCTTTTCGACATGGGTATGAGACGTGACGCGCGAGAACGCGCTGTTCAATTTCTATTTCAGTATGACCTGAACCGGTCGGAAGACCTCGACCAGGCCCTGAATCATTTCTGGGAAAGTCAGCGATCCGCGGCGTTGGCCGATGAAAAGAGCGAGGCCAAGTGGGGAGAAAAGGTGGAATTGCCGCCCCAAACGACCAGTGAAGCCGCGGAGCGACTCTTTGCCGACCCCTTGATCCGAGGAACCTTGGAGCGCCAAGACGAACTCGACACGCACATCAAGAAATACGCGAAGAATTGGGATCTGCGCCGTATGGCGGTGGTGGACCGCAATGTCCTCCGGCTGGCCATTTATGAGATGCTTTATCGCGAGGATATCCCTCCTGTGGTGAGCATCAATGAAGCAGTCGATATCGCAAAAAAATTCTCCACGGAAGACAGCGGGAAGTTTGTCAACGGCATCCTGGATAAAGTAAAAGGTGACTTAATGCGGCCCGCGCGTATTGTGAAGTGAGCCTGAAATGTTTGCAGACTTGCATCTACATACGAATTTTTCGGATGGCACTTACACCCCGGAAGAATTGACCGCGCACGCCAAGCGGCATGGTTTGGGCGCCGTGGCTTTAACCGATCACGATACAGTTGATGGCTGCGCGCGCATGGCCATCGCCTGTGAAAAGGAAGGCATCGAGTTCATCTCCGGTTCGGAACTGACCGCTGAGCTCAACGGCAACGAACTCCATTTGATTGGTTATGCGATTGATACTCAGAACCCGAAGTTGCTCGTTGAGATGGCAAAGTTCCAATCCGTCCGCCAGAACCGAATCCGCGAAATGGTTTCCCGTTTGAACAAGCTGAACATTCCCTTGGAAGCCGACGCCGTTTTTGCTATCGCCAATTGCCAGTCCCCTGGCCGTCCCCATGTGGGCCGCGCCCTGGTGCAGGGCGGCTTTTGCGCCACACTCGATGAAGCGTTCGAGCGCTTTTTGAAAAAACATCGACCGGCTTGGGTGCCTAAATTCAAGATTTCAGCGATGGGCGCCATCGCGCTGATTCATCAAGCCGGCGGCGCGGCGGTAATGGCTCACCCAGGATTGAACCGAACGGATGATGCGATTCCACAACTGGTCGCGGAAGGGTTAGACGGCCTGGAATGTTACCATACCAAGCATTCGCCTGCCACTTCGGAACATTATTTGGCGCTCGCCCATCGGCATCAATTGCTCGTCACTGGCGGCTCGGATTGCCACGGCATGAATAAGGGCAAGCCGCTGATCGGCACTATCAAGCTGCCCTATGAACATGTCCGAGAACTGAAATCTCGCGCCAACGCAATCAGGCAGACGCAGATGCAGCCTGCCCAAGGTCACTGAGCTGGCCCAGGGTCCCTGCTCAACTTCTCAGAAAGCTTCACCATGGGTTTATTTGAAAAATTCAAAGCTGGACTCCAAAGAACACACAATAAGCTAGTCCACGAAATCAAGCGCATTGTCAGTCGATCGCCCAGGCTGACCGGCACTTCGTTGGAGGAACTTGAAATCGCACTCATCGGAGCAGACCTGGGTGTCGCTGTGACGAACGAGATTGTGGCCGCAGTGAGAAAAGCTTACGAAACGCAAGGGAGCGCGGGGCTGGACGTCTTTGACATTGCTTCCCAGGAAGTGGCCCGCAACTTGTCTTCGGTCTCCGCCACGCTCAAGAAGCAACCGAGCGGCGTCTCCGTGATATCAATCGTCGGAGTCAACGGCACCGGTAAAACAACGACAGCAGCCAAGTTGGCTTATTTGATCCAGTCGCGCGGCGAAACCGCTCTGCTCGCCGCTTGCGACACTTTCCGCGCGGCGGCTATCGAACAACTCAAGCTCTGGGGACAGCGGCTTGATGTGCCCGTGATTGCGGGCGCTTACGGCGCCGATCCTTCATCAGTTGCCCATGACGCTGTGACTGCGGCTCTCGCCCGAAAAGCGGATTATCTCCTGGTGGACACCGCCGGCCGTCTCCACACGAAGCATAATTTGATGCAGGAGCTCCAAAAGTTGCATCGTGTCATGGGGAGACAACTGCCAGGTGCGCCCCATGAAACGCTGCTCGTTATCGATGCCACTACCGGAATGAATGCTTTGAACCAAGCACGCGAGTTCAACAAAGCGGTGCCCCTGACGGGGCTCGCCGTAACAAAGCTCGATGGAACGAGCAAAGGCGGGATGGTGGTTGCGATCCAGAAGGAACTCGGACTGCCGATCAAATTCATTGGAGTCGGGGAAGAGCCAGATGATTTGCAGCCGTTTGATGCCCAGCAATTCGCCAAGGCGTTGTTCTCGGAGCCAGAAAACCGCCCAGCTTGACGGAAGCGAACGCCTTCGCCAGGTTTAAGCAATGAGACGGTTCGTCATCTATCGTGGTGAAGCTGATTGCTCGGGAGCGGCATGCGCGATTCTGCCAAGTTGTGTGTCTCAGGGAAGCACCATGGAGGAAGCGATTCGAAACAACCGCGAGGCAATCGAGGGTTATGTTTTGGCGTTAAAAGAAGATGCAGCAATTCTCATTATGCGGAGCGCGGCTGTGTGCGAAGCATCAGCCGCAGCGCGTGGGCAAACAGAAGCGCTTGGTGTTGTGCGGGCGCGCTGCGGCTGGTCGGGACGACACAGCCGCGCTCCGGGGCAAAATGAGAACTGCTAACGAAGATGGCTTCCCTGTTGAGGAGTTCGAAGGCTTGATCTAATCGGCGCAGAGGGGATTCGATGAACTCCGGAATACAAAACAAATGCCCCGACACTGATGTCCCCTTCATGCGCCACGCCCTTCATCTGGCCAAGCGCGCCTTTGGTGAAACCTCGCCGAACCCGCTGGTCGGAGCGGTCCTCGTCAAGCAGGGACAAATAATCGGCCAGGGCTGGCATCATCGCGCAGGAGAGCCGCACGCTGAAATCGAAGCGATCCGCGATGCCGAAGCCAAAGGATGTAATCCCCGCGGAGCGACTCTCTACGTCACTTTAGAGCCCTGTTGCACGTATGGAAAGACCCCGCCGTGCATCGATGCCATCAAATCGGCGCAGATCGCACGGGTAGTCGTCGCCGCGACTGACCCCAACCCAAAGCATGCCGGCAGAGCCTACCGATCCTTGAGAAAATCCGGCATTGCCGTGACATGCGGTGTTTTGGAGACAGAGGCGATTCGCCTGAATGAAGCGTTCAATCATTGGATCGTACACCGAACACCGTTCGTCCTGGTGAAAGCGGCAATGACACTGGATGGCAAGATCGCCACGGTGACAGGTGATTCGAAGTGGATCACTGGCGAAAAGGCGCGCGCCCGAGGGATGAAGTTAAGGCAAGGGGCCGATGCTATTCTCGTCGGGGTGAATACGGTCTTGGCGGATGATCCGAGCCTTACAGTGAGAGGGCAGAAGAACGCGGGAAAATGTTTACGGCGAATCATTCTCGATTCCACGGGGCGCACGCCGCTGAACTCGAAAGTTGTTTCGGATGAGTTTGCGAGGTGGACGACTGTGGTGGTCACTCGAACCGCTTCAAAAACTCGCGTCGCAAAGCTATCCGCCGAAGCGAATGTCTGGGTTGCTCCAACTCGCCAAGGTAACATCGATTTGCAATGGCTCTTGCGGAAACTCGGATCGGAGGAGGTAACCAGCCTGCTCGTCGAAGGTGGCGGCGAGGTGAACGCTTCGTTTCTGCTCGGCGGACTCGCGCACCGGATCGCTTTCTTTTACGCTCCAAAAATCGTCGGCGGCAGCGACGCCCCCAAAGCGGTGAGTGGCCAAGGTATCCCGTCTCCCAGCGAAACCCTCAGACTGAGTGACGTCGAATGGAAACGGATCGGACCGGATATATTATTGACGGCCCGGCTTGGGTGACCACACGCTTTAGCTTCGACCCATCACCATGTTCACTGGAATTGTTGAAGAGACCGGAACGATTGATAAAATCGAGCCATCCGCCAAGTCGATTCGGCTCGCCGTTCGCGCGCGGATTTGCGGGGAGGACTTGAAGGCGGGTGACAGCTTGGCGGTGAACGGGTGTTGTTTGACGGCTGTGAAGCTGGCCTCGAAGTCCCGACACAAACTCATTCAATTTGATCTGCTCAAAGAGACCTGGCAACGGACGAATCTTCAATCCGTTCATCGCGGCTCTCTCGTGAATCTGGAAAGGGCCTTGCAAGCGAACGGGCGTTTGGGAGGGCACTTTGTCACGGGCCATGTTGATGGCACGGGCCAGATCATCCGATGGGAACGGAGCGGAAACGATTGGGTGCTTGAGATCGCCGCACCTGCCGAAGTGATGCGTTACATCATTTTCAAAGGGGCTGTGGCCGTGGATGGAATCAGCTTAACGGTAGCCGGCGTTGGCAGAACAAGCTTTCTCATTTGGATCATCCCGCACACTCGCGAGGTCACCGCTTTGCGAGAGCGCGCAGTGGGCGATGCGGTCAATCTGGAAGCCGACCTGCTGGGCAAATATGTTGAACAGTTCGTGAAGAGAACCCGCCCGCCGCCCCGACGGGCGAAGACGGACCGCTAATCAAGCGGGCTCGAAGGCGCTAAGGCCGACGAACTGTCTTGCGGCTTGAGGGCTCACGCTTGGGTCCACGGCTCATCAATTCTTCAATCTCTTCCGGTTCGATAGGAACGGATGCCATCAAGTCCACTGGACCGCTTTCTGTGATCAGAATGTCGTTCTCCAATCGGACAGCGAACCCTTCCTCTTTCACATAAATAGCCGGCTCACAGGTCATCACCCAACCCGCCTTCATCCCCTCAGTGGTGAAGCCAACGTCATGCACATCAAGGCCGAGCGGATGCCCGACGCCGTGCATGAAGTACTTTTTCAGCGCGGGATCATCCGGGCTCTGTCGTCGAATATCGGATCGCTTCAGCAGGCCAAGGCCAAGAAGCTCCTCCTGTGTCAGTGCTTCGGTTTCCTTCTGCCAATCCTTCGGAAGCTTGCCCGGTGTCATGAGCTTGGTCGCTTCCCTCAGAATGCGCCGCACAGCGCGATAGACGTCTTTCTGGCGCCGCGTAAATCGGCCGCTCACAGGCAGAGTCCGCGTCAGGTCCGAATTGTAGCTGGCGTAGCTGGCCGCCACATCCAGCAGCAGCAATTCGCCGGAGCGGCAGACGACGCAATTATCGACGTAATGCAGCACGCAGGCATTCCCGCCGCTGGCTATAATGGGCGGATACGCGAACGCACCTCCGTTCCGGATGAATTCATGGGCGAACTCCGCCTCAACCTCCGCTTCGGAGACACCCGGCTTCACAAACCCGAGGACGCGCCTAAAACCTTGTTCGGTAAGCGCGCACGCCTTCCGGATGAGGTCGAGCTCAATCTCGGACTTCACAACGCGGAGCGGATGCAGAAGCCGCGCCAGCCGATGATACTGATGCATCGGGTAGCGATCCTGACAGTCTTTCACGAACCGTGCTTCTCGCGTCTCCACTTCGATGACCGCGCGCTTATGCTCGTTTGAGTTGAGATAGACAGGCTCGCACTCGCACATGAGTCTGTGAAAAACCGCCCGAAACTCAGAAAGCCACTCGACGCGCCGGACGCCTGAAATCTCACGCACCTGTTCTTTGGTGAGCTTGGGCCCTTCCCAGATAGCGAGTCGCTCGGTCGGCTCCCGAACGAAGAGTATTTCACGAAGCTTTTCCTCGTGCGCATCTGGATAGATCAGCAGAAGTGTTTCCTCTTGGTTGATCCCTGTCAGATAAAACAGATCGGAGTTCTGTCGCAGCAAGAATGTGCCATCGGCGTTCGTCGGACAAATATCGTTTGCGTTCACGATCGCAAGAGAGTTCGGAGCCATGAGGCTGGCGAGGCGTTCGCGATTGGCGATAAAAAGCCGCGGATCGATCAATGAATTTTTCATACGAATGACATCTGAGATGCAACCTTAGACTCACCTTGCGTGCGACGCAATCCCATGCACGCACCCATGATCCTCGCGCGAGCATGCAGGACGCGGCGGGCTCCACGCCGAAGCCCGATCACACCGCCGTCGAGGAAACAAGATACATCGGCGGCACTGCTGGTTTTTCCACGCACCGCAGCCCCGGGCATTTTCACCGGCACGTTCCTCTTTCAAACAAGCAAACCGAAGATCGTCGGTGAGGAGATGGCAAGAAATAGAGGGAACAACGTTGCTCTAGAATCTTGGCCAGGCCTCGATGGGAATGTGGCGCATCCGCAAACAGATCTCCCCCTCGATGGCCGAAGGATGCGGATGTTTGCCAACCCGAACGGCTCAGGAAACAAGCTCAAGCGAGATCTTCCACCATGGCTACTGGGTGTCTGGGATGGATTCGTGAGTGTGGCACAGGAGAGGAGGCTGCGTTGGCAGATCCAAAATGATTTGACCGTGGGACGGAATTCGAGATGCTCGAACGCGAATCATGAAAGCCCCAATCCCTGCGGCGAGACGCTTCGCTTGCCGACTCCTTGAGCGGTTCTTCATCGGGAATTGCCAATGGCGGGGAAACAGAAGCAACGCACCGAGGCGCGCCGGGAAGCGAGGCTGGTGCAGCGATCGTAAGACTATGAAATGCGCTCTTCTTTCCTTTGCGTCTCTCGCCCTTCTTTGCGGTCATGTTGTGCTCGCGGCCGAGCCTGAGCCGAGGCCGAACGTCCTCTTCATCGCCGTGGACGATCTCAATCACTGGGTCGGTCATCTGGGGCGCAACCCCCAGACCAAGACGCCAAACATCGATCGGCTTGCCAGGATGGGGGTCACCTTCACTCACGCGTATTGCGCGGCGCCGATTTGCAATCCCTCGCGCACCGCCTTGCTCTCGGGCAAGCGGCCAAGCGTCACGGGGGTTTACGACAACTCGCAGCCGTTTCGGCAAGGTGTGAAGGTGGAGGAATCGCTTGTCACGCAGTTCAAGAACGCGGGTTACGAAACGCTCGGCATGGGCAAGCTCTGGCACGGCGGACTTGGCTTCCCAGACCAGTGGACGGCGACCGGCGGGCGTGAACCTGGCGGCGGCGCGGGCGGCAAGTTGAAAGAGGACCGCAGCATCGGCGGCATCAAGTTCGGCATCATCGAGGGCGGCGATGCGTCGGTCTCCGATACCCAAATCGCCAACTACAGCATCGCGGAGTTGGGCAAGAAGCACGATAAACCATTTTTCCTCACCGTGGGTTTTCACAAACCGCACATGCCATGGAATGTCCCGCAGAAATACTACGACATGCATCCGCTCGACAAAATCGAATTGCCGCCGCATCGCACGAACGATCTCGACGACCTTCCGCCATCCGCCGTGACAATGGCGCATCAGTTCGGCGACCACGCCAAGGTGCTCGAGTCCGGCCGCTGGAAGGAAGCCGTGCAAGGATACCTCGCCGCCATCAGTTATCTCGATACGCAAGTCGGCCGCGTCCTGGATGCGTTCGACACCTCGGCCTACGCGACGAACACCATCATCTGCCTTTGGGGTGACCACGGATGGCATCTCGGCGAGAAGGAGCACTGGCGCAAGTTCGCGCTCTGGGAAGAAGCCACCCGCGCTCCGTTCATTTGGGTCGTGCCTGGCGTGACCAAGCCCGGAGGCGTTTGCGACCGCACGGTGGATTTCATGAGCATCTATCCGACGCTCTGCGCTCTCAGCGGAGTGCCTGTGCCCAGGCACGTTGAAGGTGCGAACATCCGTCCGCTACTCGCGAATCCGAAGGCGGAATGGAGCCTCCCCGCCGTCACGACGCACGGTTTTCAGAACCACGCCGTTCGCAGCGAACGCTGGCGCTACATCCGCTACGTCAATGGGGACGAAGAACTCTACGACCACACGAATGATGAATACGAATTCACGAACCTCGCCAGCAAGCGCGCGGAGTTCGACGCCGTGAAGGCTGAACTCGCGAAGTTCTTTCCCAAGGTCAACAACCCGCCTCTCAAAGCTCTCGCTGGCGCCGGTGTCGAAGGCGATGACGAGAAACCCGCACTCAACGCCACTCCCCAAAGCCGTCGCGAGCGCCAAGCGCAGCGCCGACAGCCACAGCAGCCGGTCGAGCCAGCCAAGACCGCACCTCAACAGGATAAATCAGCCAAATGAGAACCGCGCTAATTCGACTCATTCTTCCGTGTCTTCTGGGTTCTCCGTGGTTCGTGCAGAGCGCCGAGCCGAACCGGCCGAACATCCTCTTCGCCATCGCCGACGATTGGGGATTGCACGCGAGCGCCTATGGGACGCGCTGGGTGAAAACGCCGGCGTTCGACCGCGTGGCGCGCGAAGGAATCCTCTTCAGAAACGCCTACACGCCGAACGCGAAATGCGCGCCGTCGCGCGCCTGCATTCTCACAGGACGGAACTCGTGGCAGCTCAAGGAAGCAGCGAATCACATCAGCTATTTTCCACCCGAGTTCAAAGGCTGGGCCGAGGCGCTGACCGAGAACGGCTGGTTCGTCGGCCACACGCAGAAAGGTTGGGGGCCAGGGGTGGCGACGAATCTCGGCGGCAAACCGCGCCAGATGACAGGCAAACCGTTCAACGCGCGCAAGGCGAAACCGCCGACCAACGGTATCAGCAATACCGATTACGCTGCGAACTTCGACGACTTCCTTGACGCCGCGCCCGCGAGTGCGCCGTGGTGTTTCTGGTACGGCGCCATTGAGCCGCATCGCGGCTACGAGTTCGGCTCCGGTGTGGCGAAGGGTGGGAAGAAACTCAGCGACATCGACCACGTTCCTGGTTACTGGCCGGACAACGACACGGTCCGACACGACATGCTGGACTACGCGTTCGAGGTTGAGCACTTCGATCGGCATCTCGGACAGATGCTCGACTCGCTGGCGAAACGCGGGCTGCTCGCGAACACTCTGGTGATCGTCACGTCGGATCATGGCATGCCGTTCCCTCGCGTGAAGGGCCAAGCCTATGAGTTCGCGAATCACATTCCATTCGCAGCCATGTGGCCGCTCGGCATCACGAACCCGGGCCGTGTCGTGGACGACTTCGTGAGCTTTATCGACCTCGCTCCGACATTCATCGATCTCGCCGGATTGAAATGGTCACAGACTGACATGGCCGAATCCTCGGGGCGCAGCCTTTCCGATATTTTCAACTCGCCGAAATCCGGCCGCGTGAACCTTGCGCGCGACCACGTAATCATCGGTCGTGAGCGACAAGACGTGGGACGCCCGGGCGACGTCGGCTATCCCGTGCGGGGCATCGTGACGGACAGATTTCTCTATCTGCAAAACTTTGCAATCGACCGTTGGCCCGTGGGGAATCCCGAGACCGGCTACCTCGACTGTGACGCCGGAGCGACGAAGACCTTCATCCTCGACGCGCACCGGAAAAATCCCGCTGACCGTTTTTGGAAGATTTGCTTCGGCAAACGGCGCAGCGAGGAGTTGTATGATTTGACTCGCGACCGCGATTGCCTCGTCAACCTCGCCGAGATCGCTGGATCGGAGCGGGAGCAAGCCACGTTGAAGTCAAGGCTCTACTCCGAACTCAAAGCGCAAGGCGATCCGCGCATGTTTGGGCAAGGCGACGTCTTCGACCGCTACGAGCAGGCCAACAAGGGGCACGTCGGGTTCTACGAACGCTTCATGCGTGGCGAAAAGCTCAAGGCTGGCTGGGTGAACGACGCTGACTTCGAGCCTCGTGCCAAGGATAAAAATAGTGAGCGATGAAACGCATGAGAAAATCAAGCGCGCGACCAAATGGTTCCGACGGCAGCGGGTTGATTCTGCTCTCACGCTGAGCAAATCTGCCGACCGACGGTCACTGATCAATGTTCTTACGAACCCAACCGGCGTGCAGGTCGAGGTAAAGCTGGTTGCGACCCCCGTTGTGAGCGGACCAACCACCGGGCGGAGGCACGCTCGCACCGACGCTCCACTGATCTTTGAAGCCAGGCCACCACGGTTTCTCGAAGAAAGGGCTCATCAACCATTCTTCATCGGAGGCACTCGTGCCGCGTAAGGCGACCAGGCTTTCGGGAGTGCGCCCGCGAAGATAGCGGCTCGCCGCGGGATTCCGTTCGGCCAGCTTGTCGCTGAGATAATTTGCCCAGCCACGCTCAGGAGCATTGGTGCCGGTCTCACGCCACGGGCTGAAGAAGTGCTGCTGCCATTGGTTCGTTCGGGAAACGGGCACGGGCGGGCTGAGCCAGATACCCACGTTCGGCGCGTAGGGATGCAACAATGGCATGAAAGATCCCATCGAATTGTAGCGTTTCCCGTTCGCGTCAACGGGCGGGGTCAATTGCAACTCATCGTCCCGCACATCCGGCATCTTGCCCGAGCTGTCCAAAAGATACATGGAAGTTGCCAGGCCGATCTGGTGGAGGTTCGACAGGCATGTGGAACGTTGGGCCCGCCGCTTGGCTTTGCTGAGAGCCGGGAGAAGCATCGCCGCGAGAATCCCAATGATGGCGATGACGACTAAGAGTTCGATCAACGTGAAGCCAAATCGCTTCGCTGTGGTCGGTGCGAGAGCCAGGGGTATGAGGCCCGGTGCGGACGCTAACTCCTGGACCGGTGTGTGTTCCCGTCCACCCGAATCGATGACGTGAAGTTTCATTTTCTTATCCGCGGAGCCTGCGAAAACCACCCTGATTTAGCAAGTTCAGACATGTGCTTCGGACTGCGCTGTTCGAGCGCGGCGACGACGACGATTCTCGGCCAACTCATCAATAGAAAACACTCCTTCAGACCCCAGACCCCAGACCTCAGACTTCAGACCTGACCCATTTGACACCAGCGAGAGCGTTGTGATAGCTTGCGTTGCCATGGTAAAGCCGCCTCTCCGCATTCTCTCCTGGCTCTATCTCAACTTGTGCTGTTTGGTGCTTGTCACCTTATCGGCATCTTACGCCCCACTCAATCCCGACAACCAAACCGGCAATCCTGGGAATCTAGCAGTCAGCGCGAGAGTGGGTGGGGAGCCCTTGACGGAGTCCGTCGGCGCGTCCGCGGTTCGTCACGTGCCGGTTTACGCTGTGTCGGGCCGCTTCGGCGGCTGGCCTGCCAACCACGGACTTTGGTCTTGGGGCAACGAGATCTTGGTCGGCTTCAGTGCCGGCTACTACAAAGACCTCGGTCCTGAACGGCATAACATTGATCGCCAGAAACCCGAGGAACATTTGCTCGCGCGCAGCTTTGACGGTGGCGAGACTTGGGTTGTTGAAGACCCATCACTCCACGGTGCGCTCATTCCAACCGGCAAGGTGCTTCACGGAATTGCACCAGCGGGGCTGCAAGAGAAGCCCTGGCGCGATTGCCCCGGCGGCATTGATTTCATGCACCCCGACTTCGCGATGACTCTTCGCATGACCGACGTGAACGTCGGCCCTTCCCGGTTTTATTACTCCACCGATCGCGGCCATCGCTGGGAAGGGCCATTTCGCCTGCCCATGTTTGGCCAGCGCGGAGTCGCGGCGCGCACGGACTACCTCGTGACCGGCCCGCGTGATTGTCTGTTGGTCCTGACCGCATCGAAGTCGAGTGGCGGCGAGGGCCGGCCCTTCTGCGCGCGGACCACCGACGGCGGGCGCACCTGGCAGTTCGTCTCCTGGATCAACGAAAACCCGAAGGGCTACGCCATCATGCCCTCCACAGTGCGGTTGAGTGACCGCGAATTGCTCACGGCGATCCGCTGCCGCGATGAGGCGAACGCGCGGATTGAAACCTATCGTTCGCTCGACGACGGCAGACACTGGAAACTCGAGAACGTCCCTGCGCCCGATCTCGGCGCGGGCAATCCACCGAGCATGATCCGGCTGAAGGACGGGCGCGTCTGTCTCACTTACGGCCACCGCGCTGCTCCCTTCGGGATTCGCGGGCGGTTGAGCAAGGACGGCGGGCGCACTTGGGAGCCGGAGATCATTCTCCGCGATGGCGGCGGAGGACAGGATATCGGCTACCCGCGCACCGCCCAGCGACCGGATGGCAAAGTCGTCACCATCTATTACTTTCACGACCAGACCAAAGGAGATCGGTCCATCGCTGCGACGATCTGGGATGCCGCTGAAAAAGTCCCATAACCCGAGCCGTATGCCAAGCTGCTTTCAAGTTGGAATTGGGAGGATGAAGAAAGAGCTGAGATTTAAACAACTTTGGACGCAACTCTTTCGTGCTGTCGCATCGCCAAGCGTCACCCGGACTTCAGTAATTCCTTCCCGCTACCCCGCAGGTTCACGCTGCCGCTTTTCGAAATCGGATCAACAAAGCTTGAGAATACTGAGACGGTTGTCTTGAAGCTCTGTCGAAGAAGCTTGCCGCGAGCACGAATTCTGGCGAACTATTTGCGGAATGAAGCGCAACGGACCAGGCTTGACCAGGGAGTTTTTTTGCCCGAGGCATTGTGATGATAGCAGACATTGGCTTTGTTCAGTTCAAAGGCATCATCAGGACTTCAGTATCGAATCGGCTGATGCCTGTTGCGTTCGACAGTAACCGTCAGCACTCAACTGCGCTCCCGTAGCTCAAATGGATAGAGCAGCGGTTTCCTAAACCGGATTTCACCTTTCGCGACTACGACGCGAACATGCACTGTAACCGCATGAATACGGCATGATCCAGTGGTTTCAGTGGTTTTACGAAATTGTCGCAATCATGCACGAACACGCACTTTTGGTGTTGCAATCTGTTGCACGGAAGAGAGACGGTTTTTGGAACCGTGACCGGAAGGCCCAAGCGGCCCCTCCAAACGTTTCATCAAAATACCTTTGATCGCATCCTGGGCTCAACGGCGGGCATCGTGGCG
>CAMAWP010000189.1 GCA_945861765.1 Akkermansia muciniphila
GCTGCTCGGCATGGCCACCGCTGACGACGCGGTGATTTCGGAACTCAAGCTAGGGTGAAAGATTTCCCAAGCAGAGTAAATCCTTCTGGGTGGGGAGAGACTCCGTCGAGCCCTGACTTCTTTGAAGCAAAGATTCCACGGCTCGACGGCTTCCGGCTCGGAGACTACAGCTCGGAGAGAGTCTCGCCCCACCGTTCAAAAGCGCAACAAGGCAGGACAAAGTGGGGCTTGCGGCACCGGAGAATTTGTGGTGTCGTGGATCTACGCTCATGTTGTTCGGATTCTCATTCTCTCTAATCAGTCAGTGGCGACTGCCGCTGCTCGCGACGTCTCGGAAACCGCTCGCCTGCCTGCGCGGGCTCGCGGTGGGACTTTCGCTCTTCTTGCCCGCGATGGATTCCTTGGCCAAAGAGATCCCGCGCAAGGAAGACCTCTGGTCGCTCAGACCTGTCGTGCGAGCCGCAGTTCCACAGGGCGTTACCACTTCGACAAATCCAATCGATGCTTTCATAGCGGCGGAATGTCGGGAGCGCTCGATCTCACCGCTCGGTCCCACGGACAAATTGACCTGGTTGCGCCGCGCTACTTTCGACCTGATTGGCCTGCCGCCGAGTGTGGAGGAGCAGGACGCGTTTCTCGCGGATAACTCAGATGGAGCGCGGGAACAGGTGGTAAACCGCCTCTTGGCGAGCCAGCAGCACGGTGTGCGCTACGGACGGCATTGGCTGGACATCTTGCGCTACACCGATGTGGACGAGGGCATGCCCGCCGCATCGGGCATTTATCTGTGGCGTGACTGGGTCTTCTCCGCACTCAACCAGGATTTACCGTACGACGCTTTTGTGCGAGCCCAGATCTGCGGCAACCGGGCCCAAGTGCGCACGAAGATGACCGCAACGGGGCATCGGGTCCCAATCGAACCGCGTCCAGACGATTTGTTTGCTCTCGGCTTCCTGGCTCGTGGAGCGACTGAGCGGATGAACTCGGATCATCAACTCGCGATGTCCGCTGTGGAAACAATTTCGATCGCGTTCCTCGGAATGACGGTCGGCTGCGCCAAGTGTCACGACCACTTTTACGACCCTATCAAACAGACCGATTTCTATGCGATGAAGGCGCTGTTTGATCCGTTGGTCCTGCGGCCAGCGGAACTGGCCACCGCCGAGCAGCGTTTTGCGCGCGGACGAGAGGTCGAAGAATTTGAGTCACGCAAGCGAGCATTGGAGGAGCTGATAGAGCGGCTGATCGAGCCCTACCGCAGTCGGCTCTACGAAGAGCGACTCCAAGTGTTGCCGCCTGAAGCGCAGGCCGCCATCCGGAAACCGGAGAAGACACGCACCGCTCCGGAACAGAAACTTGCGGATGATTATTTTCCCATTCTCCGGATTGACTCGCCGAAAATCAAAGAGGTGATGCCCTCGGCTGAAGCCAAGCAGTACGACAGTTACATCAAACAGCTTAACGCGGTGAAGGCGCCAGAATCATTGCCCGTCGTTTGGATGGTGCAGGAAGACTCCAAGCGTGCGACGGAAAAGAGTTACGTACTCATCACGGGCGATCCAACGCGGCCGAAAGTCAGCGAAGAAGTGCAACCGGGATTTCCTTTCGGGCCCGAAAAGCTCGAATTCCGCGAAGGCCGCCGAGAGACGTTTGTTGATTGGCTGACTGCTCCGGACAATCCTCATTTTGCGCGCGTGGCTGTCAACCGCATCTGGATGTGGCATTTCGGCTCGGGACTTCATGCCTCGGCGAGCGACTTCGGCGCGCTTGGCGGAAAGCCGACGCATCCGAAATTACTCGATTGGCTGGCATCCGAATTTGTCGCGCACAATTTCAGCATGAAGTGGCTCCATCGGCTGATCGTCCTATCAGAAACCTATCGCCGCGCTTCGTCGGGCACTCCGGAGACCACCGCTTCAAATCAAGCAATCGATCCAGACGACCGATTTCTGTGGCGTTTTCCAGTGCGCCGACTCGAAGCGGAGCCGGTCCGCGATGCGATCCTGATGGTTGCGGGCAAACTCGATCTGACGCTGGGCGGCAAGTCGTTTGAAAACTCCAAGGCAACCAGCGCTTCCAATCGTCGCGCGGCTTATATGACGCGTGGCTTTCGATCCAGCGCAGACGTCATGCCGGATTTTCTGGCGACTTTCGATGCGGAAGATGGCCGCGCCGCGTGTTCGCGGAGAAGCCAGACCGTGACAGCGCCTCAAGCGCTCTTCATGATGAACAGTGAATTGGTCGAGGAGGCCTCAGCCAGCCTTGCTGCTCGCCTCAAGCCAGCTCTTGTGGGCGGATCGATCACCGCGCAAGAAGTGATTTTGGGTTTTCGTACGGCTTTGGGCCGCGAGCCCACTGAATCTGAGCGGGCAACCGCACTGGACTACCTTCACGACCAACCCGATCGACTCAAAGGTTTTGCCTGGTTGTTGCTGAATTTGGACGAGTTTATCTATCTGCGCTAAAGTCCACGAGATATGCGGAATCACTCAATGAACGAATCCTCGGTTTATCCTTGCGGACGCATCGCTCGCCGAAAGTTCTTATTTCAAGCTGGCGTTGGTTTCTTTGGCACGGCGATGGGCGCGCTGTGGGCAGAAGATGGCAAGATCCGCGACGCACGGTTGCTGGCTCACTTTCCGCCGAGAGCCAAGTCCGTCATTTTCTTGTTCATGTGCGGCGGTGTCAGCCATATCGATACTTTCGACCCCAAAGACAACAAATGGGCTGGCACGATGATCGATGCAGTGGGCTTCGGTGATAATTTAGCCGCGATGCGACGTCCGGTCATTCCGTGTCGGCGAACTTTCGCCCGGTATGGAAAATCCGGCGCTCCGGTCTCCGAATGGTTTCCCCATGTCGGAGAAGTGATGGATGAGATTGCTTTGGTGCGGTCGATGTGGTGTCACGAGACCAACCATTTCCCAGCGGTCATTGAAACAGCCACAGGCCATCGTGATCGCATCGTGGAGCATCCTTGTCTAGGAAGCTGGGTCAACTACGCGCTCGGAACAGAGAACAAAAATCTTCCCGCCTTTGTGAACATCGGACGGCCTTCCTCGCCAATCCAGTTAAGTGGCGGCTATCTCGGGGCGTCGGTTTCCGCGACGCCATTTGGGGCGGGCGACACGCCAATACCGAATCTTCGCCCGCCCAAGGGCATCAACGGGGCGGAACGAGAACGACAGATGCGCGCCTTGGAATCTCTGAACCGGGAGTTTCTGGCGGAATATGAGATTCACAGCGCGATCGCAGCGCGAACCAAAGCCTACGAGTTGGCGGCCCGCATGCAGCTCTCGGCACCGGAAGCAGTCAATTTCTCGGAAGAGCCAGATTCCGTGAGGCGATTGTATGGCATTGGAGAGAAAGAGACGGACGATTTTGGCAAGCAACTGTTGCTGGCTCGGCGGCTGGTCGAGCGCGGTGTCCGTTTCATCCAGATCTGTCACGCAGGCGGCGGCAATGGCGCGTGGGATGCGCACGGCGACATCGAGAGCCACGCCCCTCTCTGCCGTCAGACGGACAAACCAATCGCCGGACTGATCGGCGATCTGAGGCAGCGGGGACTTCTCGACAGCACGCTCGTCGTATGGACGAGCGAATTTGGCCGGACCCCTTGGTCTCAGAACACGACAGGGCGTGATCACAATCCAAGGGGCTTTAGCTCGTGGCTCGCCGGAGCGGGCGTCAGAGGCGGCACAGTTTATGGCGGCACGGATGAAGTCGGCTATCGCGCTGTGGAAAACCCGCAGTACATTAGTGCTCTTCAAGCCACGATCTTGCACCAACTGGGACTGGATCACAAAAAGATGGAGGTTGAAATCAACGGACGCCCGGTGCGGCTCGTCGAGGATGCAGCTCAACCGATCTGGCCGATTCTGGCATGATCTCAACCATTCACCAGTCAGCCCTGTCTCAATCGTGATCCTAACCGGATCGAGTTCTCTCTCGACAATGATGTGGACAAGGCGAACGATAAATCCCAATAGTTTCAGAAAAGCGCGCGAAATATGCCTGATCATCTGCGGAACTTTCAATGCTGGTACTCCAAAATTCTGCAAGACCTTTCCCAGAAGGAAAACTCCGGTCTTGCCATGTTGATCATTGCTTTCCCTTTGCTGGAGCGTTACCTGCGCGAGAAGAGCCGTGCCTACGAGGACAATCACTTGCCAGCCGCTTTTTTTGATGAACTTCGAAAACTATTTCCCACGCTCTCGGACAACTCGGTTGCGAGGGATTTTTGGCATGTGTTCAAGCACGGCTTGTTTCATCAAGTGGTGCTTTCAAACAAGGAGGGCAAACTAGGCGTTCTCTCGAGCGACGATGCGCGGACACTCAGTGTGGACCCAGAGTCAGGCAGGTTTGAACTCGACCCAGTCCAGTTCGTTAACAAAGTGGTTGAGACTATCGAGGCCGATTTTAAAACATTTAATGGAACAACCAACGATGATCATCGCGTGCCGAGAGTTCACGTCTTGAAGGATGATGCAACGAGAGGGCCCTCCGGAATGGTGCCGACGACTGCGGTTGCCGACGGGAGAATGCGAATTATCTTCAGTCCGACGGGTCATCCGTCCTCGAACCCATTGAATATCTTCAATCCAACGAAGATTGGAGCCGCGCTCATGGTGCTTGCCTTGCTCGCGTTTCTACTTGCTCAGCTTGGTCTTGATGTTCCGATGTTCGTGGAGGTGAAGCACGATTTCGAGGGTCCAGACGGAATTATCAATTACGATTCGTCGGGGATGCATTGGCTTTTTGTCGTTGAGATTGTCACTTTCGCTTTTGGATTTGGGCTGGTCCTGTATGGGTTGTTTCTCAAGACGAAGGCAAGCCGGAATCTTTCACCGCGAGCGAGTAAAGCACCCTGAAGCCTGGACTGCAGACACACGCGTCCTGGTTCCGATCGTGAAACGTCGTAGAATCGGCAGACATCTACCTGGCCATCACCACATCATAAGTCTCCGATCGACTCCGCAGTTTGTCCTCTTCCTCTTCAACTGGAAGCGCGGCCGGCGGGACCAGCGGTGTCGGTGCATGATCAATCGCCACCTCATCGGCTTTATGAAATTTGACACTGACGATCTTGCTAACTCCTTGCTCCTGCATCGTCACGCCGTAGAGGACGTCGGCCATCCCTATGGTTCTCTTGTTGTGAGTGATGATGACGAACTGCGAATGCGTTAGAAAGCGCTGGAGCACACGGATAAATCGGTTGATATTGGACTCATCGAGCGGAGCATCCAATTCATCCAACACACAGAAAGGGCTTGGCTTGACCTGGTAGATCGAAAAGAGCAGTGCCACGGCCGTCATCGTTTGTTCACCGCCGGAGAGAAGCGAAATGCTCTGCAATTGCTTGCCTGGCGGGCGGGCCACGATATCGATCCCGCTCTCGAGCACGTCTCCTTCGTTCACTAAAATTAAATCCGCTTTCCCGCCGCCAAAGACCTCGGTGAACAGTATCCGGAAATTGTCCCGGATCTTGAGGAATGCCTCGGTGAACATCTCTTTCGTCTGAGCGTTAATCCGGTTGATGACCTCCATCAATTGCTCTTTTGCCTTTACCAAATCGTCATGCTGCGTCGAGAGAAACTGAAAACGCTGCTCGGTCTCTTCGTACTCTTCGATGGCCACGAGATTGACCGCGCCTATCTCGTCGATGCGGTTTTGCAGGGCAGCGACTTGCTCAGCAACCGCCGCCCAATCCGTCGCCGCGCCGCTCGCCGCCATTTCCTCCGGTGTGAGGGTTTGCACTTTCGGAGCGCCTTCATTGGCCAGAGTGATGGTGATACATTCACTCCGGACGTCATCGATATTGACCTGATACTTTTCGTGAACGCGCTGCCGCAGGTTTTGCACGCTCATATTTTTCTGGGCAAACTCCACATCGAGTCCGCCGCGTCGCTGCTGCGAATCTGTTAAGCGCCGTCGTTGCTCGCGCAAGTTCTCCTCTCGTGCCGCAACGTCCTTTTCTTGGTTGCTCTTCTGTCCCGCGAGCTCGGCAAGCCGCGAATTGACCTTTTCTCGCTCGTGCTGCAACGATTCGATTTTCCCGCGCGAATCTTCAATTTCCGCCTCCAACTGAGCGCGGCGGTTCACGAAGGAAGCGGTCTCCGCGCGACGATGCTCAAGCATCCGCACGATTTCTTGCAGACGATCTTTGAGGGATTGTTGCTGCTGCCGAAATGACGCGCAGAGTTGCTCCTCGGCAGCCAAAGAAACTTTGATCTCAGTCAGATCAGAATTCGCAATATCACGCTGTTGCCTCAGCCCTTCCAACGCCGCGTTCAACTCAGCCAGATGCTGCTGCAAACTCTGTTCGCGGTTTTCGAAATCGCCAATCTGCGTGGCAAGAACTGCTCGCTTTTGCAAACCTTCGGATTCCTGCGCGGCAAGACTTTGAATTTCGTAAATCACCGTCTCAATTTTCTGATGCAAGGAACGCAGCGAATTCTGCAACGCATTAAACTCGCCTTGGCGCGTGGCGATGGCGACCTCCTGGGTGCGCAATTCGGTCTGGGCCTGCTGCAAGCTGGCTTGCAAAGCGGTCTGCTCGCTCTGCAAGACTCCCTTGGCGCGGCTCGCGTCGTTAATCTGTTCCTGAAGCTGTGAAATCGTCGTCTTCAGCTCGGCTATTTGGTTCTTGCGACCGAGCACCGAGGCTGAGCTTGTGCCTGAACCGTGGCCAGCTCCTCCGGTATAAACCCCGTGGCGCGTTAGCAGCTCGCCAGTCAGGGTCACAAAGTCGTATTGACCCTCGCTAGAACGCCAAGCTTCGGTAGCAGTCGGAAGGTCCGCTACGATTCGCGTGGAGCCTATCAGGCCTTGCAAAAGCGGCATGATCGAATCGTCCGCCTCGACGACGCTGAGGGCATCGACCTTCGCGAATGAAGGCTGAGTGTCGCTTGGAATGGCTACCTCCGAAGTCGTGGAATCCGCCGAATCTGAAACTCGCGAAATTGAAGACGTCGTCGAGGTGCCTCGGTGCAACAGCGAGAGCGCGGCGAGGCTGGCGCGTCCTTTTTTGTTTAAGCTGAGGCTGGCGAGGATCTCCTGAGCGGTCTCCGGCTTCTCCGTCAGCACCAATTGCAAATGATGGCCCAAGGCGGCTTCGATCGAAGTAATGTACTGATCCGGCACGCGAATCCGATCCGTCAGCGAACCGAGCACATGCTTTGCGCCTTTGAGCACTGCCAGAGCACCTGCGCTGAACCCTTCATAATCCGATTGCAACTGTTCGAGAACGTTCGACCGCGAACGTTTTTCGGCGTGTGAACGGAGTAAATTGTCCAATTTTTGAGTGGCTTCATTCAGCTCGTGCTGGATCTCTCGGAGCCGCTTTTGCCGCTCTTCCACGGTGCTTCGGCTCACTTGGGCATTCACCTTTTCGGCCTCGACATGAGCGGCGAACTCCTGCAATCGCGTCTCCAGCCGCGACCGCTCTTCTTCCAGTTGGATTTTCTCAGCGGATAGCTTCTCCAGGCGAATGGCGTTCCCTTGCTTTTGCAGATCCAACGAATTGATCTCGTTGCGCACTCGCGTGAGCTGTTGTGCGGCGGCAAAAGCATCTGCCTGGGCTCTCCGCAGTGCTTCCTGCTGCCCGACCAAGTCCTTTTCAATCCCCTGCAAAGCCTCCCGCTTGACCACCATCTTCTGCCGATGTTGATCCAGCGCGGTCGTGGAGGCGCTTAACCGCTCGGTCACCGTCCTCAATTCATCCTCCGCCGCGAACCGACGCTCGTCGCCCTGCGTAATATCGCCGAGGGCCTTGGCGTTTTGAGAATCCAACTCGCGGAGGCGCTCCTCATTGAAATGAATCCGCCCGTCGTGACGCTCCACCTGGTTCTTAAGTTCATGGCCCTGTTGCTGAGCTACATGAACCTGCTGTTCCAATTCAGAGAGCAACGCCCTGAGCTGGGTGATCTCGTCTTCGCCTCGCAAGACGCTCTCCGAACAGACTTCGATTTCGATTCGAAGCTTCTCAATGCCAGCTTGGCGTTCCCGGATTTCTCCCTGCAACACGTCGAACTGGTGTCGGCCGAGTTGGGTGTCCAGGTGCTGAATTTCGATCATGAGCTGCTTGTAACGACGGGCCTTGCCAGCCTGGCGCTGGAGCGATCCTATCTGGCGCTTGACCTCGCGGATCAGATCCGAGACGCGGAGCAAATTCTGGTCGGTGTATTCCAGCTTGCGCAACGCCTCCTTCTTTTGCGCTTTGTACTTTGTGATGCCGGCAGCCTCCTCGAAAACCATGCGGCGATCCTCTGGTTTGCTGGAGATAATTTGCGTGATATTCCCCTGAGCCATGATGCTGTAGCTGGCTCGGCCAACCCCGGTGCCCATGAACAACTGCTGAATGTCCTTCAAACGGCACGAAGTCTTATTAATGAAGTATTCGCTTCCTCCATCTCGAAAAACCCGACGCGTGAGGGTCACTTCGTTATACGCCATCTCGACGCCTGCCGCCTTCAAATTGTCGGAGTCCACATCGCCAATGGTGAGCGAAACTTCAGCCATACCCAATGGCTTCCGACTATCCGTGCCATTGAAAATGACGTCGGCCATCTCGCCGCCGCGGAGTGCCTTGGCTGATTGCTCGCCCAGAACCCATCGTATGGCGTCCGAGATGTTGGATTTGCCGCACCCGTTGGGCCCAACGATCGCGGAAACTCCAGGCAAGAAGTTGAGCGAGGTCTTGTCCGCGAAAGACTTAAAGCCTAAAACTGTCAGATTCTTCAAATACATGTCTCATTTGAGGTAACGAGAAATGCAGCCCCAAGTAAAGTCAAAAACCACCATCTATTGCGCTTTCCTTCTAGGGTGAACACAACTAATGGGATAGGAAGCGGTTGCCGTAGAAATCCTCCGAGAGCAATCCAGGCGTTGATTACTCCCGGGCGATCCTTTGTCCTGAACAGACAGTAGGAGCTGACGTAGGACATTGGGGGATTCGACCGTCCCTTCGGGACTTATGCAATCGCCAATGCGAACCCGGCAGTCAACTGCCGGGCTATTCTCACATCTCCCTCCGGGAGACGAAGGCAGCCAATAGGTCCAAACTCCAGTCAGCCCGGTGGGATGAAAAAAAAGGTCTTCATCCGCTGTTGACCTATTCCATTGAAAACAGCGGGGAACCTCTTTTGCTCGCAGCTCAAGTGCTTTTTCCAGGATAAACGATTGACTAGGGCGCAACATGCCATTCCGGCAACTCCGTGTCGGGACGATCGAGCGACACAATCCGGTATTCGTAACCCTGCTCGCAAAGAAAGAGCTGGCGGTTCAGGGCGAAGTCCTGCTCCACCGTGTCGCGCGATACGACCGAGTAAAAGTACGCCTGGTTCTCACCCGGTTTCGGACGCAAAATCCGTCCCAGCCGCTGCGCCTCTTCCTGGCGCGATCCGAACATGCCGCTGACTTGAATGGCCACCGCTGCATCCGGCAAATCCACCGAAAAATTCGCGATCTTCGACACGACCAGCCGGTTGATCTGGCCACTGCGAAATCGTTCATAGACCTCGTCGCGAAGGTTCTGGGGCGTTGAACCTTTGAGCAAGGGCAGGTTCAGTTCTTGCGCGAAGCCGTCGATCTGGTCCAGATACGTGCCGATGATGAGCACCGGATCATCGCGATGCCGCTCCAGAAGCTCGCGGACGATGCGCAGCTTTTCCGGGTTTTCCGACGCCACACGAAACTTCTGGCGCGGCTCCGCAATGGCATATTCCATTCGCCGCGCTTCCGACATCGGCAAGCGGATTTCGGTGCAGATGGCCTTGGCAATCCAGCCCTGCTTCTCCATCTCCTTCCACGGCACGTCGTATTTCTTTGGGCCGATCAGGGCAAACACTTCGTCCTCGCGCCCGTCTTCGCGCACGAGCGTGGCCGTCAATCCAAGCCGCCGGCGCGCCTGCAACGAGGCCGTGACCTGAAACACGGGGGCCGGCAATAAGTGAACTTCGTCATAGATGATCAAGCCCCAGTTACGCTCATCGAAGATCTTGAAGTGCGTGAACTCGCTCTGCTTGCTGGAACGGTGCGTGAGAATTTGGTAGGTCGCGATCGTGACCGGCCGGATCTCCTTGGAATCACCGTTGTATTGTCCAATGGCGTCCGCCGGAACGGTCGTTTTGTCGAGCAATTCCTGCTTCCACTGACGTGCGGCGGTCACGCTCGTGGCCAGGATGAGCGTGGACGCTCGCAGAAGAGACATGCACACCGCGCCGACGATCGTTTTGCCCGCGCCGCACGGCAGCACCACCACGCCCGATCCGCCACGCGCCTCACCGCCCGCGTGAAACAAGTCCGCAGCCTCAGATTGATATCGGCGCGGCGCGAAGGGGAGTCCGGCCAACGTGTGGGCGCGCAAGGCAAAATCGAAGACCAACGGCTCGCCCGTGATGTACCCGGCCAAGTCTTCCGTCGGAAAACCGAGCTTGATCAGCGCATGTTTAAGACGGCCGCGCTCAGACGCCGGGACGATGAATTCCAAGGGGTTGAAGCGCTCGCGGATAAAAGCGCGGAGCTGCTCCCGCCGGGCCAATTCTTCGGCGAGAGGCAAATCGCGCGCACACAGGAGAAGATCGAGCCCGTGCCGCACAAGCCGAAGACAGCCGTAGCGTCCGGCGAAATCGCGCACGCTCGCCTCGATGTGTTGGGGGACAGGATACTTCGCGAAACCGCGCAGCGTGGCGGTAATACTCTCCGCTGTTTCGCCGATGGCACAAGCATTCCAGATGGACAGCGGCGTCAGGCGGTAGGTGTGGATATGTTCGGGCGACTTGACCAGTTCCGCGAACCGAGCCAGCGCATCGCGCGCTTGCGGATAGAGCGGATTGTCCACCTCCGCAAGCACCGTATGGTCACCTTGCACGATGAGCGGATTTTGCAATGGAAACGGGTTCGCCAAAATCACGCCGCAGAGTTTACGAAGAGATTCTCCTGGCGCAACTGTTCTTCGGAGAGCGCTCGTTGCCAAAAACTGACCGGTTCACAGAACGGACGCGACGCCTGGCCGAAAAGAACGAAAGATGACAAAAGAATTAATACCAAATTCCGGCAAGCTTCTTTCGTCGCTTTTCGTTCCTTTCGGCAACTCTCCGTTCCCTGAACAAGACCGAACGCACGGTGGCGCGCAACTTCAGGGCAATTCGAGGAACAGGCCCTGTCCGTTCAAATCCTTGCGCACCTTGGGATCGATGTGCTCGACGCGCCATTCGAGCAACGTGTCCTTCACCACCGAGCAATCGGAGCCAAGGAGCCGCCGGAGGCGCAAGGCGGTCTCCCGATCCCCGGCTTCGATCAACAGGACGCGCCGCACGGGCAGGCGGTGGCAGGCGGCGAACCAGGCGCGGACTTCCTCCGCCACATTCGCGGGCAGTGCTTTGGCGGAGTGCTTCTCCAGCGCTTGCAGGGCTTCGTCGGACGTCAAGCCTTTCACAGCCGCCTGGATGATGGCTTTGCGCGTCAGGCGGAAGAGCGTGCCCACGCCTCTGCCGCAGCGCTCGGCCAAGCCAGCCAAGTCGATCTCCGCCGCCAGGTTGGGTTGCAGGAACACGATTTCAAAATTGGGCTGCACCACGACGCCACCGGGTGCCGTGGACTGGCCATAATCGAAATCGTCCGCCAAGCCCAAGAGACAGCGGCCTGTCGAATTCAATCGGAAGCAGGGCATTTGTTCGGCGTCGAGGCCCAGTTCCACCGCGCCCAAGGGCACGAGCCGTTCCCAAAAGAATTGGCGGAGCGCCTTACCCCAGGCTTCTTCAATGTTGTGCTCGGTGGCCGGCACAGTGTAGTCATGCTTCCCCTCGAGCAGTCCCGCCTTTGAACGCGATTCTTCAATGTTGTGCTCGGTGGCCGGCACGGTGTAGTCATGCTTCCCCACGAGCAGTCCCGCCTTTGAACGCGAATTGGCGGCGAGCGGATGGCTCACGCGGCTGTGGTAATTGACGAAGTCCTCCAATCGAATCGGTGACTGATTGTTAGCCTGGCGCCAAACAGCCTCCAGTGACTGACTAATGTCGGCGGGAGATTGATCCTCCCGATATAAGCCAGCCGTCGGCGGCACGAATTCGAAGCCGGCTTCCCATTCTTCTTCGGGAGAGCGGTGCTTGCGCAGATGCAGTATCAGGTCGCGCAGACGCTCGCGAGCCGACAGCTTGAGCCATTGCCGTCCGTGGAGTGTGGCTTGGAGGTGCTTGCCGTTGGCTTGTTTTTTCGGTTCGGCCAGCTTGAGAAAGCCGAGCAAATCGTAGGACTCGCGCAAACGATCCGGAGGCGGGAACCGCTTGCTCAACCAGTCTGGCAGCCCCGGCATCTCTGCCAGGAGCTTGGCTTCGACCTTGGCGAACAGGTTCATGTACGAACCCTCCTGCCTCAATTGGCACTCGCCAATAGCGGCCTCGGCCAGGATCTGCACCATGTCATCCATGAGGAAGGCGCGGCTGAAGAGCGATGCCACTGCGCTGGGTGCCGGAGGGATCGGCTTGGGGCGGTGGAGATAATAGCCCACCTTCGGATGAATCCAAAACACCGCTGCAAGATCCGGCTCACGCAGCGCGGGATAGAGCAAACGGTAACGAATGCAGGCTTTGAATGCGGCAGCCTGGTGCGGCCGCAAGTCTTCTGGCAACGCCTCGCCAAGGCTGGTGAGTGGCAGAGGTCGCGGCGAAGCCAGGGCTAGCCGAACCAAATGCTGAGCGGCGGCGCCCATGCGGTCGTCGGCAAAATAGACGACCGGTTTGCCCGAACCGGGCTCGATGATGCCCCAGGACCATCCGCTGGTGGGGTGGTCGTATAAAGTCATGCGATAGGGCTTCTCCCATCGAGTCGCCGAGTCTGCTTTCAGAAAACTCTCCACCCATTTCTGCGAATCGGGCCTCAGTCCGGAGTTGTAAGGATACAAGCTCGATTCCTCCTCGCCCGTGAAATGTTTCTTTAAATACTCCCCCATCAGGGTGTCTGGCGGCTGGGGATTAAAAAGTAGAAACTTCGCGAGTTGCGCCATGATCCGGCGGAAGGGGACGCTGCGCGTGGCTGGTTTCACCCGGCCGGGCGAGGCGTTTTCCACCAGACCGGAAGACAGCGCGAAACCTAACTCATCACCGTAACCACTGGCCGAGATCGACTGGGCGTGTGAAGGCGCAGCCAGCAAGTAGTGCCGGCGCGCCCGTGGGGAAAGCTTGTCCCAGGTCGGGAGAAAGGCGAAGACCTCATTCCAGTCAGCGTCGAAGAATTTCATAATTCATTGCCTGCGGCAAAATCGTCGGATTCAAGGTTTTGGGTGATTGCGCGTTCAGTGGTTTCACGGATGCCTAAAATTCACGCCGCAGAGTTTACGAAGAGTTGCCTTGGGCGCAACTGTTCTTCGG
>CAMAWP010000190.1 GCA_945861765.1 Akkermansia muciniphila
CAAGCGTCGTGCCAGCGAAAATTGAACGGTCGGGACTGCTATAAACACGAATTTCGTCTCCCCAGACGGAAATCCGCCGCCTTGATTCCACAGTGACCCGCAAACAGAGGCCGTTTCATTGGCATTTCAGCTTTTGGGACAGGCTCTAACTACATTCCTTCTTTTGTTAGGCGGCATTCGGTTGGCGTCGCATACGGTAATGAAGTCTGAGGAAGGTCGCACCAAAGTAAGTCAGAACATGGTCTGCACGGAGAAAGCCGTTCTCGGCGGGGAAGACGTGGATGCTCTCGCGGAGTGCTCGGACATAGCGTGCCCAGACCGTGCCAGAATCGCCGTGAACTGTGAAGTAAAAGCCCGGCTCTCCGAACCTGTCCCCGGCAGAGGTGACGACAAAGGAGCCGTCAGCGCGGCACGCTGTCCGCATTATGACGATTGCATTGCCGTTCGGCAGCGGGAAAACAACCTTCACGCACGGTTCGGAGTGGCCGGAAAGGGCGCAAACGGAGTAGAAGCCTGCGTAAAGAACATTGCCGCTGCCGCGCAGGCGACGGAACCAAGCTGTGTGTCGTGGCGATTCGGTCGCAGGGTCGATGAACTGAAGAACCTCGCTCGTGAGGCCCTTGCTGGTGTCGAGGCCCGAAAGCGGAATGTTGAGTTGTTGGAGGCGCCGGCTGAAAAGAACTGCTAACAGCCAGCCGAACGGTCGAAAAAGGCCGCACCACTCCGCCCAAGCGTCCAACTCGTAACCGGATGTCTGCTCATAGAAACGCGCAACGCTCGGATGGACATTGGATGGCTCGAAAGACGGGCCGCGGAGCGTGGTGAAGTCGGAAATGACGCCCGCAGCAGTGTCGGAGTTGTGAAGCCGCAAGCCCTCGGTGCTGGCCAATACAGCAAAGTAATCCGGGCCGATGCCGGTCGTGGGAGCAATCGGCCCAGCGAGCCACGGCTCCGACGCGAGGCTGACACGCCGCCCGCTGAACTGAACCCACCGCTGAGTAACCCAATCGGAAAGGTAGCCGCGCTTGGAGCCGAGCCATATCATTCGGTTAGTTTAGCGACGAATTAAGGAGACGCGAGCAATGACGCCGAACGATAGAACTCAGCGACGCCGGATCAAAAGTGCCCGACATGAAACGAGAGCCGATCCCGGCGTTCGCTGGAGTGTTGTTGTTGAACTGAGCCGCTGCGCGGCAGGCTGATAGGTCTGAGCGTTTGGTCACAGTGAAAGTTTTCGGGGAAAGTCGCACCCACTTAGGTGCATACTTCCCTCTATGCTAATATCTAACTAACCCTCTATCGAACAGTTCCGGGTCTTTGTCGAGTTGAAAGACTTACGGCCTCCCAGCAAAAAGGAATACGTCCGCTACGTCCGCAAACTCGCTGAGCATCTTCAGTGCGATCCCGCCACCCGCACCGAGGATCAATTACGCCAGTAATTCCTGTTCCTGCGCCAGCACAAGCATTGCACCCACTCGCCCATGAAGCTGGCCAAATGTTCCATTCGCTGCTTCTTCCGCGACTGCCTCAAGCTGGGCCCGAGCTGGACGGTCTTCCAGGAAGTCCGCATCGCCGCACATAAAACCCTGCCCGTTGTCCACGGCCGCCAGGAAGTCGCAGCCTTGCTCGGTGCCTTGCGCGAGCCGCGTTTCAAGGCCTGCTTCCGCCTGATTTATCATTGCGGCTTGCGCGTTGGTGAAGCCGTCCGCTAGTACGCGGGCGAGGACATCGCAGCGCGATGTCCCTTGTTCTTTTTATCTCAAGGAGATGCGGTAGTGTTCTTCGCCGTTCGCAGCGGGACACCTTGTCCACGATATGACGTTAGGAAATACACCAACACAGCCGCTGAGGCCACGGCCAGTCCGCCCCAGAAGATGGGCCATCGAGTGCGCGTGGCTTGCTCACACGCCGTGAACCACCAGCCTGTGCCGAGGTAGCCGATGAGGTTGCCCACGCCGCTGTTCATCAGAGCCATCAACGCTTGCGCCCGCGCTCGCCAGGCGGCTTCCACGCGCTGGTCGAGGTAGATTTGAGCCGTGATGAACACGAGCGTGAACGAGCAGCCGTGCAACACCACGCCGGCCAGCAGCCACGCTTTCCCGTTGATGGCGCTCAATGCGAAACGCACCACGGCGGAGGCAAGGCCGACGGCGAAAATCCATTTCAACCGCCACTTCAACAGCAGTCCGCCCAGCATGAACATGGCGATGATTTCCGTCACCTGCCCCAGGGTCATCCAGGCGCTGGTATGTTGCAGGCCCAACTCTCGCAGATGCGGCGGCGTGAAGGGATAAAAGCCGGAGATCGGAATGGCGAACAACGCCACGGTGAAGAAGACCACACGATGGTCGGGGTGCTTCAACAACGTCAACGCGTCCAGCCCGAGACGTTGCCGCAACGTGAGATGTGTCACGGATTTCGGTGCCTCAAAGGCTGGGAGGAAATACGTGAACGCCGCCACAGCCAGCCACATCACGGCGCCGCTGTAACCAGCGAGCGCGGTGGTATCGGCGTTCAAGAGGCTCACGATCCAGCAGCCTGCCATCCAGCCGAGCGTGCCCATCGCGCGAATGGGGCCGAATTCCTTTTTCGTGTCCACCAGCCGAGCGAAAACAATCGTCGAAGAAATGCTCCACGTCGGCGAAGAGCAGAGGGCGTGGAGCTGAATCAAGACCAGCACGAGCCATGGACTCCAATGCAGTGTGATCGAAGTGCTGGCCAGCGCCATCGCCACCGCGGTGGCGAGCGCGAGTCCGCGCAAGACTTTCACGGGCGAGGTGTGACGGTCGGCCATGGCCCCGAAGACCAGAGGTGAGACGAACGCCGCCAGCGCCGACGCCGCGAACGCGAACGGTCTAATATCGTGCAGTCCGTTCGCGTCGAGGACGGTGCTCAACGGCACAAACCACATGCCCAACGCCGCTCCTTGAAGGAAGAACAGCGCCGTCAACTCCACGTATTCCGCCCGGCGAATCGTCGTCAGCACTCACACAGATGACACGCTGCTGGGCGGGACATCAACATGAAAGCCGTGATGTGTTGAATCGCGGTGCTGGTGTCGCGAGGCGCTGCAGCATCCAGACTTGCACGGTGGACCCGGATTTCAGACGCGGTTTCAAGCTCGGCAGTTGCTGTCCGAGGTCTGGATGGACGCGACACCTGAGCAGTAAATGCAGCTCTTGTTTCTCCACTTCCAAACTCGTGACTGAACGGTCGCGAGTCAACGACGGCTTGCGGTTCAAAACAGCGTCCGCAACACCGTCTTGGTGACCTTGCCCATGGCGTTTCGTGGCAGTTCTTTCAGCACGATGAGGCGCTGGGGGATCTTGTAGTAGGAAAGGTGCTCGCGGCACCAGTCGCGCAGCGTCGCGAGGTCGAGCGTGGCTCCCTCGGCGAGCACGGCAGCGGCGGCGACGGCTTCGCCCCATGTCGCATCGGGCACGCCGATGACAGCGCATTCGTGGATTTGGGGATGTTCCAGCAGCGCTGCTTCAATCTCGAGCGCGGAAAGCTTGTAGCCGCCGCTCTTGATGATGTCCACGGAGAGACGGCCCATGATGCGATAGTAGCCCGCCTCCAGCACGGCGATGTCGCCGGTGCGGAACCACCCATCGTCGAACGCCCCGCCGCTGATCTCGGGGCGGTTCCAATACGCGCGAAACACCCCGGGACCGCGCACTTGAATCTCGCCGGGTTCGTCTTCGCCGGGGACGACCGCGCCGGACTCGGCCTGGAGCCGCACTTCCACGCCGGGCAGTGGTTTCCCCACGGCACCTGGGCGGCGCTCTCCGTGGTAGGGATTTGAAATAGCCATGCCGATCTCTGTCATGCCGTAGCGCTCCAGCAGTTTTTGCCCAGTCAAAGCCGTCCATCGCTCATGCACGCTCGCGGGCAACGCCGCGGAGCCTGAGACCATGAGCCGCAGGCGCGCGAAGCCGCTGACGATGACCGCGCGCTCCTCGGGCGACGCGGCTTCCACCGCCTGGATCAGCTTCACGTAAATCGTCGGCACGGCCATGAAGAGCGTGTAGGCATCCGCGCTCACGCGATCCAGGATAGCGGCCAGATCGAAGCGCTCGAAGGCTTCGATTCGCGCTCCGGACCATAGCGCGCAACTCGCAACATTGATGATGCCGTGGATGTGATGCATCGGCAGGAAGAGTGGGATGCGATCTGCCGCGCTCCATTCCCAAGCGGACACGAGGCTCTCGATCTGCGCCTGGATATTCGCGTGGGTGGTGATTACCCCCTTTGGTTTGCTCGTGGTGCCGCTGGTGTAGAGGATCATTGCACTGCGTTCGGGCGTGATGGTCGGTAGGAATTTAGCGGTCGCGATCCCCGCCTGATCGGTGACGAGCAATCGCGCGTGGAGCCGACGACACAACGGGCTGATTTTTTCTGCCAAAGCCGCCGTCGCCACCACGATGACCGAGCTAGAATCGGTGAGCGTGTATTCCCATTCGCCTTCCGTGGCCGAAAGGCAGATGGGCATGGTGATCCCGCCGGCGCGCCAGATGCCCCACTGAGCTGCGACGTATTCAAACCCCGCCGGCACCAGCAACGCGACGCGCGCTTCCTGCAAATCATCCAAGTCATCGAGCAACGCTGTTGCGAGCGTCCCGGAGCGGTCGAGCAAGTCCTGATAGGTGTGCGATCGGGCCTTTGACTGAAAGGCGATGGATGAACAGTGCGAGCGTGCGCGGGCAATCAGTGGAAGTTCAGTCATGAGGTTTTAAGTCATAGCGCGGACGATGGCATACAAAACCGACGGCCCGAGCAAGCATCCGATGCCCGTGTGAAACGTGGCGACCAGCGCGCCGTAGGGCACGAGGCGCCGATCCGTCGCCGCGAGTCCGGCTGAGACGCCGCTGACCGTGCCGGCGAGGCCACCGAAGACCATCGCCGAGCGCGGAGTTTTCAAACGCAGAAACTTCGCCGCCATCGGCGTGGTGACCATCACGAGGATCGCTTTGATCACGCCCGTCGCAATGCTCAACGCCATCACATCCGAACTCGCCCCAATCGCCGCACCGGTCACCGGGCCGACGATGTAAGTAATCGCACCCGCTCCGATGGTCGTCATGCTCACGGCGTCCGAGTAACCAAACGCGCGCGCCACGGAAACTCCGACGATGAACGGCAGCACCGTGCCCAGCATCAGAGCGACGGCACCGATCCATCCCGCGCGCCGCGCCTCCGTCGCCTGCACTTCAAATGCCGTCGCCACTATGGCAAAGTCGCGCAGCATGTTGCCGCCCATCAAGCCGATGCCGCCGAACAACGCGATGTCCGCGAGTCCCTTCGTTCCGCCGGACATTTTCCCGCCGGAATACGCGAGCACGAGTCCGATGAAGATCGCGATCGCCGATCCATGCACGCGGCCAAACGTCAGCCTCCGCGAGATCGCGCCCGAGAGCCACACGACCAGCCCGACCATCGCGAACGCAGCGACAAGCCCATTCTCCTTCGCTGCTTTCTCAAGAATCTCCCACATGATGTGTTACTTCGGTTGATCTCCTGTTTCTGACTCCGCGCCCTCCGGTTCCAAGCGATTGATGAACGAGACTACCAATCCGCACAGCAACACACTCCCAACCGCCGCAATCACCGCCACCGGCCCGCCGCGCAAAGCGGCGACGACATTCTGCTGCATCGCCATCGCCACCACGATCGGTATGTAAAGCGCACCCCAGTAATGCACGCCACTCTCCGACGCGGGAGTCAGGCCGTCCTGTCGTTGCAAATACAGCCGCGCCACGATGAGCATCAGCATCGCGATGCCCACGCCGCCGACATTCGTGTGCATGCCCAGCGCATGGCCGAGGAGATCACCGAGAACTATCCCAAGCAGGTGGCACACGGCGAGGAGGGCGGTTCCGTAGATAATCATTTAACGAGATTTGGTATAGTTTGACGGGAGCTGCGAGATTGAAAAGTCCGAATTGCAGAGTGTGGTCAGCGCGCCATGCCATGCAAAATCATGATCATGTTGGCGATGAAGTTGAACTCCGGGCTGGCGAGGGCGGGGACTTTGCCTTCGATGATTTGGCCCTGGGATTGAACTCCAACGCGAGGCTGAGCCACTTCTCAAGTTCGGCGGCGGACTCGATGCCCTCTGGATTGATAAAGACGAAACCGCGCATCGGTCGGCCAGTGAAATCCATCGGAACACAGCCCTTCCGCTTCAGGGCGTCCGTGTAGGCCGCAGGATCTATGCGCGCCATGAGCCGTTCCTTTTCCACGCCCACGCACATCTTCCCGTCCACGATGAAGCACAGCCCGCCCATCATGCGCTTCTCCTCGAAGCACACTCGCGCCTTGATGAAGCCGCTTCGCACTCGCGCCGCCAATTGTTCGTCGTAGCCCATGGGGATTGTTATTTGCTCACGGTCGCTTCGACGGCCTTTTTGAGATCCACCAGCCCAGACGCCATTCGGCCGCCAATCATTTTGTCCATGCTCATGAACAGACACATGGCTTTCATGATGAAAGGCTTTTCGCCGTCGTTCGCCCAAGTGACTTCGGTGTGGTCGCTTTGCGGTTTGAATGTGAAGTCCGCCGTCGCAGCGCTCGGCATCGGCTTGAAGAAATCGAGCTTGAACCGGATGAGCTCATTGGCGCGCGACTCGGTGATGGTCGAGCGGCCTTCGCCGACCTCGCGGTTGCCTGCCCACAGGTAGCTCGCGCCCACACCAGACGACGGGCCTTCGTAGGTGAGCTTCATATTCGGATCAGCTTTGCTCCAAGGGCTCCAGGCCTCCCATTGGTTCAGGACATTCACATGAGGAAACACCACGCTTGATGGCGCGTTGATGACAACCGAACGGGCCACGTGGTAGCTGGACGATTGCATCGCCACGACTACGAGGAAGATGACGATGACAACAGGAACAGAGACGAGGACGAGTTTCAGTGATGGATTTATTTTCATTCGATGGGTTGGTGCTTGTTTGTGTGCGGGGTGACGGTTGCTGGAATCGTGTGTTGGCCGGCCGAGCCATCGCGGGCTCTGCTCTGGGTTGCTATGATGTTGTGCATGGCCCCCTCTCGCGTTTTGCCTTGCGATCAAAATGATCGAAGCGATGGACAACGGGTCGAGAAGTGGCCGTGCTAGCCTCGCTCAAGAATGTCTTTGACTTAATTAACGAAGAATAGCGCTGCATACTGCCGAGTCAATTAAGCACCTGGGAAGCTCTGGCGGTCCGCCGCCCAGACCCTCGTCCAGACCGCACGTGAGGGGTTCCGCTCGTACGGCTCGATCCGTTCTAAGATCAGCTTTTGCTGAGATGATCCGGCAATCACGGTGGTTTTCTTTAGTATCTTGAGTTGCGATATTATCCTTCCTACCTCCAAATGGACGAGACTTTCCGACGGGACAAGGTCGCCCACGGTGCATCCCGAAGTCGTTGGTAGCGGAGCGCGGCGTTCACCTCGACATTATACACATCGCATTCGAGCCAATCTGTGAATCCCAAAGGGATTCCGACTTCAAGCCCAGGGTTGCGAGGCACGAGCTACCCTGGGTTAATCGTGCCACAACGCGCCAACCCCAACGGGGTTGCGGTTTGGTTGTCGCCATCAAGAGCCACAACCCCTTTGGGGTTGACGCCCGCTTCCACGCGCTTTCCCAGGGTAGCTCGTTCCTCGCAACACCGTTGCTGGGCTTTGGGACACAATCCCTTTGGGATTGGCTGAAATCGCTCGTCAAAGATGTGTATAAAGTTGAGGCGTTCACGCCGTTTCGGCTTGAGAATTCAGGGGCATCTCGATCCATCCCTCCGCTCCAGCCTTTCGCACGTTGAAGCGGGCTGAAGCCCGCGCTCCAAGCGACTCCACCAACCTCGGGATGCACGGGGTCGCCCAACGAAGCTCCGCCGATTCCATCCCTGAAAATGCACGCGAAGCTCATCGACCCTTTTCCAATCCAATCGATTCATACTCCCATCATTCCAGTTTGTTTTCTTGAATCTGCCTTGCAAGAAACAGCGACAGAAACCGGATGGTTCGCATCTTTTCCTTGCTCCTCAACTTCGCAGAACGCATCCTTTCTCCGAATTAAACCAACAATTAAATTTCGCATGCGCTTCTTAAGAAAAGTTTATATTGCTCAGGTTTACCTCACGTTCATGGTTGCCCTCTCATGTCCGGTTTATTCCGCCGTTTCCGATCCTCCTGACGCTATGACAAACAACCCGCTGCTCAAAGAAAGCTCTCTTCCTTACCATTTCCCTCCCTTTGACCGCATCAAGGACGAGCACTACATCGCCGCTTTTGAACTCGGGATGGCCCGGCAGCTTGATGAGATCGCCGCTATCGCCGACAATCCCGCACCCGCGACTTTGGAGAACACGGTTGTTGCGATGGAGCGTTCGGGGGACCTGCTCAGTCGGGTGCGTCGCATTTTCTTCAACCTCAATGGCACGCTTACTAATCCAAACATGCAGAAGTTGGAAAAGGAAATCGCTCCCAAACTCTCCGCCCACTCTGACGCCATCAGACTTAACCCCGCCCTCTTCGCCCGTGTCCAGGCTCTTTATGAAAAGAGAGAATCGATCGAGCTTGACCCCGAATCCAAACGCCTTCTGGAACGTTATCACAGAGATTTCGTGCGGGCGGGCGCTCGGACTTCCGGGGCAGATAAAACCAAGCTCAAAGCTCTCAATGGCGAACTCGCTTCTCTCCAAACCACCTTTTCCCAAAACGTTCTCAAGGATTCAAACGAATCCGCCGTGATCGTCGAGAATCGTAGCGAGCTCGCGGGGCTTTCGGACAACGCCATCACCGCCGCCGCTGAAGCCGCCGCGGCCGCGGGCCACAGAGGCAAATATCTGATTCGCCTCATCAACACCAGCGGCCAGCCGCCCTTGAAAGTCCTGCAAGACCGCTCGCTCCGCCAGCGAATCCATGAAGCCTCAGTCAATCGCAATAGCAAAAGTGGCGAGTTTGATAATCGCCCGATCGTGGCTCGCATCGCCAAACTTCGCGCCGAGCGTGCCGCGCTCCTGGGTTACCCCAACCACGCCGCTTACGAAATCGAGGAGCAAACCGCAGGGTCCGTGGCCGCTGTGAACAAATTGATGTCCCAGCTCGCGCCTCCCGCCGTCGCCAACGCCCGCAAGGAAGCCTCCGAATTGCAGGCCATGATCGATTCCGAACAAGGCGACTTCAAGCTTGCTCCGTGGGATTGGGCTCTTTACTCCGAAAAAGTCCGCAAGGCCCGTTATGACTTTGACGAATCACAACTGAGACCTTTTCTCGAAATGAATCGCGTGCTGGTTGATGGAGTGTTTTACGCCGCCACGAAACTTTACGGCATCACCTTCAAGGAACGGTCAGACCTTCCTCTGTATCATCCGGACACCCAGGTGTTCGAGGTATTCAATGAGGACGGTTCTCCCCTGGCGCTATTCGTTGTGGATTGGTATGCCCGCCCTTCCAAAAAAGGCGGTGCCTGGGCCAATGCCTACGTCTCGCAGTCTCATCTGTGGGGTGTCAAACCCGTCATCGCGAATCACCTCAACATCCCCAAACCACCCGCCGGCGAGCCTACGCTTCTCACCTGGACCGAGGTCAACACCGCCTTTCACGAATTCGGCCACGCGTTGCACGGTATGTTTTCCGACGTGAAATACCCCCGCTTCTCGGGCACTTCTGTGCCGCGTGACTTCGTTGAGTACCCGTCGCAGGTCAACGAAATGTGGGCTGATTGGCCGGAGATTTTGAAGAACTACGCCAAGCATTTCAAAACTGGGGAGCCGATTCCCCAGCCGTTGCTTGATAAAGTCAAGCGGGCTTCAAAGTTCAATCAGGGTTTCGCGACCACCGAATACCTCGCGGCAACCCTTCTGGACCAGGCGTGGCACCAGATCCCATCCAGCCAGGTCCCGGGCGCGGATGGGGTGATCGATTTCGAAGCCGCGGCGCTGAAGCGTTACGGCGTGGATCTCTCCAGCGTCCCACCGCGCTACCGCACCCCTTACTTCAGCCACACGTTCTCGGGTGGTTATGCTGCTGGCTATTATTCATACATCTGGAGCGAAGTCCTCGATGCCGATACAGTGGAGTGGTTCAAGGAAAACGGCGGGCTAAAACGAGCCAGTGGCGATCGGTTCCGGAAAACACTCCTGTCGCGGGGAGGCAGCATCGAAGCCATGGACATGTTCCGCACCTTCCGAGGCCGCGATCCAGAAATCACACCTCTTCTCCAGCGTCGGGGACTGAACTCTCAAAGCTTCGTGCCATAACATCCGAATTGCCTGCGGGAACAGGAAGCGTTCAGGCGCTTCCTGGCCGAGGTGAAAGTCACCGAGGCGATCGTTGCCCATATTAACCTCATCCTTACCGCCAAATATGCCGACCAGACACCCGCACTGAATTCCGCGATTTTGGCCAATTTTTCGTGGATTCCGCGATCGGAATTTGATGTGAGAACCCGGACGGAAGTAATCGCGATCGTCGCGAATACCCTGTTTGCCCGGCTTTCGTGCTCCGGCGGATGTTTGGTCCGGATTTTTGGCGGTAAGGATGAGGGCGCAGGGGGGCATGCGAGGCCCCGAGGATCTGGCCGACTACGCCGACAACTTGAGCCAGGCGCAATTGCGCGCGTTGCGCTTCCGGCGCGAAGTCAAGAGTGGAGATATCCGTTGTCCCAAGAAAACCACCCTTGGCCGAGTCTTGCATGAGTTCGATGAGGACGTTGTCGAGCGGGTGCTCCTGCGGTGGCAGGAGCAGATCTTGGGACCCACGCAGGATCGGATCGTGATCATCGACGGGAAAAAGATCCGTCACGGTGGGGTGGAGATCGTCAACGCGGTCAACTCCACAGGGCGCTTCCTGGGCAGCGTCCTCACGCAGGCCAAGAGCAACGAAATCCCAGATCGACGCCAACTGCTGCGCCAACAGGATTTGCTGGGCAAGATCGTGCTGGCCGACGCCCTGCACACGCAGACCGAAACGGCCCAGCAGATCTTTTATGAGCAGGGGGGTGACCATCTGCTCACGGTCAAGGCCAACCGGCCGACCCTCCAAAAGACTCTCGAAAGCCTGTTTGTGAAATAGGCTTTTTCTCCCTAAGCCCACGGCGTGGACCCGGGTATTCAAGCGGGAGCGCAACCGGGGACCAGACCCAGATGTCCTGGATTTACAAAACTGAAAGGACGCGTCCTGTCGCGAAGCTGCCGAGACTTTCGTTGCCTTGACTTTCAGTAAAAATGTTTCCACCGTGCAAACAGTGCTTACCATCTTTGCTCAAGCGATCGAAATTGGACTGTAAAACTAACTGCGATTTTTTATGAGGCTTCCTACAAAACCAATCGCCATCGCGCCAAAGCCAAGCAATTCGGTTGGCCCGAGCGCGTTCACCTTGATCGAGTTGCTCGTGGTCATTGCGATCATCGCGATCCTGGCCAGCATGCTGTTGCCTGCGCTCAGCAAGTCAAAACTTAAGGCCGAGCAGTCGTTTTGCTTGAACAACATGAAGCAGATTGGTCTGGCGGTAGCGCTGTATTCCACAGATTTCGATGAACGCTTTCCTCTGTGCAAAAACTGGGGACGCTCCTGGGGTGACAGCTACAAACTGCGGAACGACAACATGTGGATGCCGGAGGTGCTCGAACCTTACGTGGGAAAGAACCAGGACAAGCCCACCAACTACACGGCAAAAGTTGTGTCGCGACCGGCGCGCGGAACGTTTGCCTGCCCAACCGGGATTCGAACCAAAGATCCGGCCGTATCTCGCTTAAACGATTTTATTCGAGATAACGATCATGTCACTTACGTGTGGAACCACATCTACCTGGCGAAGGACAACTCCACCTATGAAGAGAAACGGCCAGTCAGCGGGCGCCGCGTGAACGATGTGGCGAGTCCGACGCGAGCCGTTCTCGTTTGGGAAATGCCCTACTGGAATCCCCGTATCTCGGCGCACCGGGACGCCTTGAATCTGGTCTTCGCCGACAATCATGCGCAGTTGGAAAAACGCAAAATGGATGAACAGGACTGGTGGGTTTACCACAGCCGACGCGGTTGGGACGACGCCGACCTGACGGGTAAATCACAGAAGCAATAGCGGCTTGAGGATGGATTGCTGGTCGCTCGTTTGGAATAAGACATTGCCATCTGTGACGCCATAGCCGTGATCGGACAACCCGCCACTCGCAGTGCTCCCGCGGCCCAACGATTGCACGTGTTGGGAAAATGATGCTTTCCGCGAGCCCGCTCGCAGCTAAACCTCGCTCCGGAGCGTTTGCAGCAGCGCTTGGATATAACCGAAGCAAAACGAAAACGCCTGATGACCCCCGGCGTCGCCAGTTATAGAAGGGACGTGATCGGGCATGATCATTCCGTCGTAACCGACCTCTCGGTAAGTGCGGAGGGCGCGGGGCATGTCCACATCCCCGTCGTCGGGGAAGGTTTCTTGGAAGTTCAGAAAACCGCCTTTGATATTCCGGAAGTGAACGTTGAATATTTTGCCGCGGCTGCCGAAGTAACGGATGACGTCGCAAATTTCCTCGCCCGGCTTCAGCAGCATCTCCGACACGGTGCCCTGGCAGAAGTTCAGGCCGTGGTAAGGGCTCGGGACTGTGTCGATGAAGCGCTTTAGTCCATCCACCGTGCCAAGCACCGTCTGAACACCACGGTAGCCGCGGTCCTTCGGCATGGCGGGGTCCTGCGGATGCAAGGCAATCTTCACCTTCGCCTCCTCCGCGACGGGAACAACGCGCTTGAGAAAATACGTAATGCGGTCCCAATAAATTTCTTCGCTGATCGGGCCCGCTTCCGTCAACGGCGGCTCTTGCCTCGCTTGCTCGTAAATGAAAGTGCTGTAGCTCGATCCACCCCGACCTGGCGTCCGTGCGGTCCGAACAACGCCCAGAAACGTGAGATTATACTTTACCATTGGAATTCCCGCGGCACCCGCGTTGCGGATCATCTGACAAATGCTTCCGATCGCTTGCTCTCGCTCCGGATCTTTCCCTAACAGAATCTCTGGATAATCCGCCCTCGTGATGTAGCTGGAGCTCATGGGGAGGGGCACCAGGTCTAGGCGAATCCCAAAGGACTCGACACGTTCGCGCAGTCGGGTGAGTGCGTCCACAGACCACGCATCCATCTTGGGACCAAGCTGTCCGCTGCAAATGTGGTTCACTCCAAATGCCGCCAGCCTCCGCAAGGTAGCGTCCGAATGGTCGTGCTGGTGGCCTGCTTTCATCAGGACTGGCCGTGTGGTTGAGGTGGTATCTTTACCCGCGGC
>CAMAWP010000191.1 GCA_945861765.1 Akkermansia muciniphila
GCGGCCAAGCTTCCCAGCAGCAGGCGGGCGAGCGGCGGCGACGAGCTTCGAGCCTCCAGCTCGCGTCGCCGCCGGTCGCTACGCGTAACGGACTCGCCCGCCTGCTGTTGGGAAGCGTCTTTTTCACCCACAGATTCTGCTATAGAGCCCGATTTCAAATGAGTGGTTCAGTCCTCGCTCTGGTTTGCCTCGCGGTGAAAGAGGAAGCTGAACCTTTCCGCAAATCTCATGGGCACGGCTCCCATGTCGCAATCATTCTCACCGGCATGGGCCGCAAAAACGCGGAGATCTCCTTCCGATTGGCTCTGGCACAATGGCATCCGGAGCTTGTGATCACCGGTGGTTTTGCCGGAGGACTTGATCCCAATCTGGAAGTAGGCGCGGTCGTTTTTGACGCGGATGACAGTTTTCCAAGCTCGACGGCCTTGCTCTCCACGGGCGCGCGATCCGTCCGATTCCATTGCGCTGATCAGGTGATCGCCACAGCCGCTGCCAAGCGCGAACTTTGGATTTCCACTCAAGCCCATGCGGTAGAAATGGAATCGAGCATCATCCGCTCAATTTGCCGCGAGCGCCGCATTCCAAGCGCCACCGTGCGGGTCATTTCCGACGCAGCGGATGAAGATCTTCCTCTGGATTTCAATCGACTGATGACACCTGATCTCAGAATCCATTACCCGGCTTTGGCACGCGCGCTCCTGAAATCTCCTGGCAAAATCCCAGAGCTGTTGCGATTTCAAAAAAGGATTCGAGTTGCCAGCGCAAAACTCGCTGAAGTTCTAAAGCAAGCCATCGGCGCAGCCCTGAACGCTTCAGCCTTGTCGTGAGTTATGGTCTCCGGTTCCGCATCCACGATCTCACAACGGATCCAAAAGCCGCGGATTGCACTGGCCACCCGAAGCAAAGATGTGTAGGAACCGGTGACTTTGATGACTTGATAAATTCTTATGACACTGCCAATTCCAACTACTCTCGGCCTGAAAAAATCCTTTGGTTTCGGTGATCGCCTCGGGCTCGCCACGCCGGGCCATTTGGCCGCAGCGCGCAAATCTGATTTCGCTCCGATCTTTGCCCAACAATCGATCCGCGAAATGGACCGAACTCAGCGAACTCCTCAGGAAGTCATGCTCGCAGCCCAAAAAGCTCTGGCACACGCGGGCTATTCTCAAGAATGGGGCGCTGATGCGGACCACCTCAAAACCGAAGCAGATGTGAACATCACAGCCGCCACTGGCTATTGCTTCTTCACGATTGATCCATCGGGGCTCGTGGTCAACGACGCGGACACAATGTCCCCTGCCCTCCTGGTCGAACAAGTTGCCCACCTTCTTCGTGATGGGGTCTTCACTGACACCCACTGGGCCGAGCACTATCTGAATCAGACCTTCGAAGTCTCCGACAAAACCACTCTGAGGTTCGATCAGGACGGGCTTTACCGCGCGGCCGCGAAATATGCGCGAGCTATTGCGCACTGCGAAAAAATGACCCATGCGATCGCCAAAGCCTCCGCGAGCAGACCCTATGAGATTGAGGTGTCGGTGGACGAATCCGATTCTCCCACGTCAGCCTTGGAACATCTTTTCTTCGGTTTGGAATTGAAACGGCGCGGTGTCCATGTCGTCAGTCTAGCGCCGCGTTTTGTCGGAGATTTTGAGAAAGGAATTGATTACAGGGATGATTTGAAGGCTTTCGAGGATTGTTTGCAAAAGCACGTTGAGGTGGCCAAATACTGCGGCCCCTACAAACTCAGCATCCACAGCGGCTCTGACAAGTTTTCGGTTTATCCTATCATCGGCCGAGTTTGCGAAAACCTGGTTCATGTGAAGACGGCCGGCACGAGCTATTTGGAGGCACTGCGTGTCGTCTGTCGAAAAAGCCCCGACCTCTTCTCCGAGATCGTTCAATTTTCAGTTCAACGCTTTAACCTCGACCGCAAGAGCTACCATATTTCCACCACCGAGCTCGATGTCGTTGATCTGGCAAAGAAGCCGACTTCAGATCCCGAAAGAGTCTATCTTGAAGAGCGCGTTGGCCGACAACTCCTGCATGTGACATTTGGCTCGGTTCTCACACTCGGCAAAGCTCGCAACGGGCGTTCGTTTAAAGAGGCCATCCTTGAGTTGCTCAATCGCGAGAAAGACCTTTACGCCGAGGTGCTTGAGATTCACTTCACAAAACACCTCTCCTTGTTGAACGCAGGTTAAGAGCCTGTTTAAAAACCACGAAGAGTCCTGTTTTCGCGGAAGCTATGTCCCCAATAGCTCGTGCGCTTTCGCCCCGATATCGCCCTGCTTCATCAAGAACTCACCGACGAGGATCGCTTGGGCACCGGCTTTCGCCAGTCGTTCCACATCCGCGCGGGTGTGAATGCCGCTCTCTGCGACAAGCAACGCTGTTCGGCGTCCCGGGGATTCCCTGAGCTTACCCGCCAAGCGCTCGGTCGTCGCCAGATCGACTTTGAAGGTTTTCAAATCACGATTGTTAACACCGATCAGCTTTGCATCGGCAGCGAGAGCACGCTCCAGTTCAGATTCGTCATGGACTTCGACCAACGCCGCCAGACCCGCTGCAGTTGCCAAGGAATGAAACTCGCGGAGTTCGCGGTCATCCAAGATCGAGACGATCAGCAGGATAGCATCGGCACCCCAATTAATGGATTCGAGGATCTGGCGTTCGTCGATGATAAAGTCCTTGCGAAGCAACGGAAGTTTGATGGCCTGCCGAATTTGTTTCAGGTAGTTGAGCGAACCTTGAAAAAACTTTTCGTCCGTCAGGACCGAGAGACAACTGGCACCGGCTACCTCGTATTCCCGGGCGATCCGGACTGGATCAAAGTCCGGACGAATCACACCCGCCGACGGTGAGGCCTTCTTGACCTCAGCGATGAGAGCGAGTTTGCCTCTGCTCGGATTTGCTAAAGCCCGAGCAAAATCACGTCGATCGCCCCGCGCCCGCATCGCAGCGTTCAAGTCATTCGCGGTGGTCCCGCCTCCTGCGAGTTTAGCGATCTCTATCTTCTTTTGCTCGACGATCGTATCGAGGATGGTCATTCCTCCTCCTCATCCTTCAGACTCGCCATCCGCTTCAGAGGGCACCCCGCTCGGAGCCAGCCGTTGACGAATATGTCCAGGTCACCATCCATGACGCCTTGCACGTTGCTCGTCTGGACGCCGGTCCGCAAGTCTTTCACCATGCGATAAGGTTGAAAGACATAGCTGCGAATCTGGCTTCCCCAGGAGACGCTTCCTTTCTCCCCATAAAAACGCTCCATCTCCTGCTTCTGAGCATCAACACGCTGAGCATAAATGCGGGAGAGAAGAAGCTTCATGGCCGTGGCGCGATTCTGGTGCTGTGAGCGCTGAGTTTGCGATGCGACAACCAGGCCGGTCGGAATATGTGTGATCCGCACGGCTGTTTCCACTTTGTTGACGTTCTGCCCGCCTTTGCCGCCGGACCGGAATGTATCCACGTGAAACTCGTTCGGCGGAATAGCGAGTTCGGTGTCGGTCTCCTCGATCTCAGCAATCGCATCCACACTGGCGAAGCTCGTATGCCGGCGTCGATTGGAATCAAACGGCGAAATGCGGACGAGCCGATGCACCCCGCGCTCAGCTTTGCAGAAGCCATAGGCATTCTCGCCTTGAACCAGGAGCGTCGCGCTCTTAATCCCAGCGACATCGCCCGCCAACGCGTCCGTGATTTCCACGTCCCAACCACGAAGTTCACACCACCGTTGGTACATCCGCAGCAGCATGTTCGCCCAGTCGCAGGATTCAGTTCCCCCTGCCCCAGCATTGATACTGAGAATGCAGTTGTTCCGATCATGAGGTCCATTTAAGAAGACCCTGAGCTCGATCGCGTCGAGTTCCTTGGTGAACTTTGCCAAGTCTCGATCGATGTCCCGCTGGAGCTTCGTTTGCGCAGCTTCGGGTTCCGCTTCGCTGAGCTCCACCATTACCCGAAAATCCTCCATCTCCTTTTCGGCCAGCAGCAATGGATCAACTCTCTTCCGAAGCGCGGAGGCTTCGTCGATTAGTTTTTCGGCTTGTTCGCGGTTATTCCAGAACGTTTCCCCCGACATCAACGCATCAAGTTCCGCGAGGCGCTTTTGAGCATCAGGAACGTCAAAGAAACCTCCTGAGATGGACAAGTTTCTCGGTCGATGCGGACAGTTGCTCTTTAATCGCTTCAAACATAATCAAAATAATCTTACGGTAGTTTGCTGTTCTGCCTAGTTGTTTTTCTTATCGGGAGAAGTGCCAACGCCTGTGTCGGGTTTCTGCTTCGGCTCGCGCTTTTTCACCAATCTTGGAAACGAACTCAACAGCATACCCAGTGCGGCGCCGACGCAGCTCCAGCCCAGCCAATCACCATGACGGTGATAGAAAGTGGGCTCCCGCTTCACACCGCGCGGCAGCAACGGGATGGAAGCCGTCTTAAAGCCGACTCCGTAGATGTCCTCCGTGCGAGGAAAATAAACCTCGTGCATTCTGCCCACTGAATCCACCCAGCAGGACAGGCCGTTGTTCGCGCAACGCACCAATGGCAGTCCATTTTCGAGAGCTCGGAAAACCGCGCTGGCGGCATGTTGCCATTGTGCCGAGCTTTCACCAAACCACCCGTCGTTGGTCAAATTCACCAGAAAATCGGTGTCGGCTTCCGCGCATTCACGGCTGAGATACGGAAACGAGTCTTCAAAGCAAATTAGAACGGAAGTCTTGACGTTGAGTTCCGGCAGGCTGAACGAAACCGGCTGGTCTCCAGGTGTAAACTCACCGCCAATCGGAGTGAGGTACCTTAGAAAAGGCATCCATCGAGCGAAAGGGACATACTCGCCAAAAATCACGAGCTTTCTCTTGCGATAGGTCGTCACCAACTCGCCTTCCGGACTCACGAGGAAACCGCTGTTGTAAAAATCGAATTCTTTTCGAACACCCAAGCCCGGACGTGGCACCGCATCATCAGCGCCCAAAATCATCCAGACGTGATGAGACCTGACGATGTTCGTGATCGCCTCGTATGTGTCCGGCTCATAACGCAGCATATTCGGAACAGCCGCCTCCGGCCAAATCAACACATCCGGCTTGGTGGCAAGGGCAAGCTCTGAGAGCCGCAGAAGCTGCTTGAATCGGTTTGTATTTTCCGTCGAGTCCCAGATGAGCGTTTGGGGAATGCTCGGCTGGACTAGGGCCACGCTCACCGTTCGTCCGGCGGGCTGAGGCTGGCCTATTCGCTTTATGCCAAAACCGACCACACCCATCAGCACCAGGAATGGCATCAATAAATCTCCGAGCCAAAGTTTCTGCATCGCAGGCCGGACGACCAAACTAAGTGCAGCGCAGACCAATGAAACAGAAAACCAAACCACCAGAAACGAGACGCCGTACACGCCAGCAATTGATGCTATCTGGATGACAGGAAGCATTTGGAACTGAGATGCGCCCAAAAGATTGCACGGGAATCCAGTCAAGAACCGGGCGACGACCATTTCCAAAGCCACCCAGACGACCGCGCACCCAAATGCCCAAACCGTCCGTTGAAGAAAAGGAGTCCCCACGATTACCTCGACAAGTCGAAGCGCGGAGCCAGGCACTGGCTGGCTTCTTATCTGAACGGGATAGAAGCGCCAGCAAAGCCAGACCCACACTGCTGGATACAACGCCAGGTAGGCACTTAGAGCGAGCCAACCCGCCACAGCGCCAACTGGAAATGGAATGAACAATAGCCAGCGCAGTGAGAAAAGATAATGAGCCAGTCCCGCCGCATACCCAAGGCGAAGAGCGCGACCACCAGACAAGCCGATGCCAGAAAACAGAATAAGCCCGGGCGCAATCCAAGCGAGGCTCGCAATGCCGGGCTGAGGAAATGATGCTGCCAGAAGCAGTCCGGCGGCTACGGCCAAAGCATATCGCGCGAGACCAGCCTTTTGGAACGGCGCTATCACACCTTATTGAGGCAACTCGGTCTTGACCACCTTCGAAACGGCGAGGAGCTTGGAACTGACTTTCAACCCTGCCGCCACCGCCGCTTCCGGATTGGCTTCTAGCTTCACCGTCCCGCCCACAACGGTGAAGTTCACCATCCCGCCAAGCTCGCCGAAACGATCGGTTTCTCCGACGGTCAGGACGGGGCGTCCGCGCAGACTTGCCAATAGTTTAGCCAGTCGGCTTTTGTCCGAAAGGCTCGCGAAGAGGATGTGACAATTGCCTGGGTCGTCCTTCGGGCTGAATCGGCGGATGACAAAACTGCGACCGTTGGTCTTCCGTCCGGCAAACGTCTCGTCCACTGTTCGTCCAAACGGATCATCCCCCACCAGTCCGATGACGAACGGAGCGCTGGAATTGGTGAAGGATGCCTCTGGCCATCCCACAAATTTCACGAAGTTGAAGAGGTAGCTGGCCTTCACCCTGTACTCCAGGTCGGCAGTGTCGGCCGCCGCAAAGGCTAACGATGGGAGAAACGCGACGACGGCCAGCACCCAAGCTGCGAACCGAATACCACGGTATCCCCACCGCGATGTTCCAAGGAATGACATCGTTTCTAGAACATCCACGTCAGCTTGGCGTAAACGCTGGGACCGACCTCCGTAAATTGTGTCGATAAAACCGTCGGAACGAACTCGCGGTGCCTGCCTGCGAGGTTCTGTCCGATCAACGCGAGTTCAAGACCCTTGGCCGGCCGCCAAGCCAGGCGGGTGTCGAAGGTGAAGTAGCTGGGAATGCTGTAGCCAGCATTCGGCAGACCCGGAATGGGAATGCCCGCCTCGGCGATGCGATCCACGTATCTCAGGGAGCCGTCCAACGTCAGGCTCTTACCCAAGTCCATGCTCGAGCGCAATGAGAGCTCATACTCCGGGCTTGCAATGCTCGGCGTGCGCGGCGTGCCCGTCAGGCCGTTGGGGAGCTGCCGAATATCCGCCTGGATGGCGCTGATCTGTCCATGCAGCCGCCACCAGTCGGTCGCCTGAAAGGTGGCGGCCAGTTCGCCGCCGTAAGTCAGACCGTGAACATCGTTGTTGATGATGGACTGTACCTGCGCGTAGTTGGGCACCGTGCTCAGGTCCAGGCGCTCGACGCTGCTACGCAGGTTGTCGTAGTCGTTGATAAAGACCGCCGCATCGAGTGTCAGCCGTCGGTGCGCTTGAATCCGGTAACCCAGCTCGTAGGCGAGCAGCATTTCCGATTCGAAGCCCGGATTCCCAATCACCGAGACCAAGGTTGGCAGAGGAAGCATCAACGACGGCGGGATAACGACCACGTTGAAGCGCCCGTCATGCTCCAACTGGGATGGCGTGCGGACCGCCCGGGCCACGGAAGCCCAGACCGTCTGCTTGTCGGTGGGTGTCCAGGAGAGACGCGTCCCCGGCTGAACCTCGAATCCGGTGTAATCGTTGTGCTCGACTTTGGTACCGAGCGTCCAGAGCAGCCGGTCGGGCACAAGCGTGATCTCGTCCTGAGCAAAAGCGTTGAATACCCTATCGGATCGAGACTTCCTGCTCAGGGCGATTTCGACACTGTCCATGAGGTGCGAGTCACTGACGCGATACCCGCCGCCCCACACGATTTCCTGGCGGCTGCCCGGTTGGAAGCGATGGCGAAGATCCAGGTCAAAGGTGTCGCGCGTCTCTTCCAAGACTGGAAACCTTATATCGCTCCGGTCGTAGTAGGCCTGAACGCTGAGATCAGAATCCTCCGAGAACTGGTGACTCCAACGACCCAAGACATTCCCGCCACTCTGCTCGGGGTGCGCCTCGCGGACGGAGTTGTAGCCGAGCAGCGGCGGCGGCACACCGAAAGCGGGAAGGGCGACTTGCGCGTATGTCTGGTTCGCGCGCAGCTCGAACAGATCGCCTTGCAGCGTCAATCGGTCCGACGTGGATGGTTCCCAATCGAGACGAAATCCTCCCTGGCCCTTCGACCAAGCGTCCTTCGCGTCCCCACCTCCTACAAGTTGGGAGTTATCCCGATCGTCATACTTGCCGTAGATTCGGAAGAATGTATTAGTGCCGAGCTGGCCACCATAACGCACGCCGGCCAGGGCCAGTTGCTCGGAGCCCCCGCCGCCACTGAGCAGAACACCTTGCGTTTCGCGGGCTGGCTTGCTGACGATGCTGATCACGCCATTGACGGCATTGGCACCCCATACCGTGCCTCCGGGACCTCGGATCACTTCAATGCGATCGACGTCCTCGAGCATGGTGTCCTGAGCCTGCCAAAACGTGCCAGAGAACAGCGGTGTGTAGATACTGCGCCCATCCATCAACACCAGGAGTTTTTGCGCGAAGGTGTCGTTAAAACCCCGCACCGTGACCGCCGTTTGAGTCGCGTCCACTTTGGCCACGCTCACTCCGGGCGCCATCCGCAGCACCTCCGGCAAGGTGAGGGCGCCCGAGCGGCGAATGTCGTCCCCTGTGATCACGCTGACGGCGGCGGGCACTTTGTTGAGGTTCTCCGACTTCTTCGACACGGAGGTCACTTGGATGGAGCCCAACTCCTCCAGGCTCAAGCTCGTTAAATCGTTCAACTCACGGGCTTTTAACACTGCAGATGAATCGGCGGCCGTGAGGGTGGCGCAGGAAACCAATGTCAACAGGCTCGTCACGGACATTCGGAGTCGGCGGCGACCGGAGCGTGAAGGCTGATTCGATATCATGGCATCTTAGAATCGATAAGTGAATTTGATCCATACGCTTCGACCCAGTTCAGGTAGTTCGCCCACGCGGTGTTCGCGACCGCCAGCGAGGATGCGCCTTCGGTCGAATAGGTTTTGGGCAGAGCCAAAGAGCTCGGATCCATCGACGATCTTCCCGGTTGAACCGATGATAGGTATTTGCTGTTTAACAGAAGGCTCAACCATAAAAGCTCAGTGGGCGTTGAGACAAGAAGAAAAAGCGACCTTATCCAGTGCTGGATGAGGATTCTCCGTCGCACCTGGACATTTCGCGCGTGACCGCAGGCCGCACCACCGCGCCTGGCGCTTCTGGAACCACCAGGCAGGTCACACGGACCCTTGGGAGAGGCTCCGATCCTTCATGAGATGGAAATAGACAACAATCGTTCCGGAGATGAGGAACAGGACCAGATAGTAAATGTTGAATACCATCTCACGCCAGTTACTGAGCGGGCCTGTGATGAGTTGAGCGATCACATTTTGAATGATCAGGACGAGCCCCATAAGCCAGAGCGCGTGAGGAAACAGGTTGCCATTGCTTCTTCGTGAACGGACCGAAATAAGCCCCCACACCAACAACGCGACCAAGCATGCGAGCATCAGAGGGCCAATCACTCTCCAAAAAACATCACCCCAATAGTTCTCCCCTTCCGGGAACATCTTCGGGTAGATATTTGCCCATCCTCTCGATCCGTTTTTGATGGATAATCCCAACCCGAGAAGCAGGCCGAGATAGGCACCCAACCGTTCCAGATGCGGATCTTGGAGGCACTCCGAGGTTTCCCGGAGCGTCTTCTCATCTGCAGCAACCCGGAAATTCAGTAGATAATATGCAACGCCGAAAACGGATAGCATTCCTACGTAGAGATAGCTGTACCACGGTTTGTATTCGCCTTTGACAAACCAACCCGACCAACCGCGCAGTTCACCGACCATGAACAATCCCAGGATCGCCAGAAGGCTGAGGAAGGTGGCCAACCAATCGAGATCCGGATGCCCGTTTGCCAATCGCACGGCCCTCTCTTCGTCAGACATCCCGTGGCCAAGCACCAGGTGATAGAGGGTGTAGGCGGCGCCATAAACAACGACAATACCGAGGTAGATGTTGCCGATGTTGGCCCACAACATGCCACTCCGGACGAGACCCGGCCGCTGTAACTGATTTCGCATAAACCAACCCAGCGCGAGCATTAACACGAAGCTTGCAAGCCAAACAAGGTAAGGTCTGCTATTGCCCGATGTTGTTTCCGTTACCGCCTTTTCTTCCGCGGACATTCTACGATTCACGAGGTAGAAAGCGATTCCGTAGGCGACACCAATGCTGATTCCTCCAGAGGACTCCCAGCATCGCCACCAGTTGACTTTGGCATTGGGCCACAGGCCCGGAGCCCATTTCCAGTTTTGACAAAGGGCCCAACCCAATCCATTGGCAATGCCGACGGTGAGGATGAGTTTTACGTTCATCCAGTCCTTTCGGCCTACTTCAAATATCAGGAACCCAAGATAGAAACCAAGGTGTCGAATAGCCAGTTGGTTATCGCCGATGAGCCTTCGTAGATTGGGGTTCGCTTGAAGGTCTTGATAGCGGTCTTTCAACGATCCGTAGAGTGGAAGGAAAATGTTCGGATAGTGATCGAAGAGAAGCGTCCCGAGGAGATACGCCATGCCGAAACCGCAAGCGATGCGGAGGCTCCACTCCCACGCGCGCAACGGGCGTCCGGAGGCGCACCAAGCCAGAATACACGCCCCCAACCCGGCCCATGGCATCCCCGCGAGAAACAGCCAAACAAAGCCGTAGGTTCTCGATATAGGGACAAATTCCCCTTTCTCGGAATTCGTCTGCAAGATGCCATCAAAAAAACTCGACCATTGCATCCATCCCCTGCCCCCAGAAATCCCGATCCCGACAGTGAGGGCGAGAATAATCCATCCGGAAGTGTACCGCCGAGCCTGTTGACCACTGTGGTCGCGCGCCATGAACCACCATGCCGCACCCCAGGTTACTCCCGCAAAGACGCATCCTTTCACTGCCCCGAAACCCGATGAGCCCCGGACAGCCCAAGTCATGCCACCCAAGGCCGCGAAGAGTAGCGTGGGTAGAAACAAGTCGCGCACTAAGTCGCGCCGGCCAACTTCAGCGGCACACATGAAGGAGCGATTCATTAACCGTGGAATGGAGGTCGGTCTTCAACTGGATCATCGCTCGCGGAGGGGAAGTGCTGAGGCGACGCGGGCAAGTTTCTCGCGCAGAAAACCCACGCACCCGGGCACCTGTGCTTCCCTTAGTCCATGGAGAAAAAGCGGCCCTTTGAACCCAACGGCGTGCAGCAAGTAGAGATACCGGTCGTAATCGAGCTTGCCTTCTCCCGCGGCCTTGTGTCCGGCATCGCCATCGTGGTCGAGGTCCTTGGCGTGCGCCATCACGACGTCTTTGCCGACCAAAGCGAAAGCCTCATCGAGGACCTCCTTCATCCGGGGCAGTTCGCCCGCGTGGAACAAATTCGCCGCGTCCATCGTGACCTTTAGATGCGGAGAGCCAATCTCGTCCAACAGACGCCGCGCCTTTATCGCCGAATCCACCACGTTGTTGACCTCGGGCTCAAAGCCCAAAACCACGCCTGCCTGGCGGGCAATGTCGGCTGCCTCGCGCATGCACACCACCATGTCCTGCCAGGCCGACGGCAAGTTGTTGTCGGGATGGCCGCGCCACATGCTCGCACGGTCGCGCGTGCCGCTACAAATATGAATTCTCGACGTGCTCAACTCTTGGCATATCCCAGCCAACATCCGGAGCCGCCGCAACCCCGTCTCGCGATGCCCAGCGTCAGGGTGGCTCATGTTGAAGGTACCCTGGATAGAAGCGATTGTGATCCCGCGAGCCGCCGCCGCCCGACGGATGCGACCGGCCAACTCCGGAGCGATTTCATCGGGCATCGCAGGCAGGCCAACGCAGTCCAAGCTCAGTTGCACGCAGTCAAGCCCGCAGGCCTTTACAGCATCCAAGCGTGCTTCCAAAGTCGGCCGCGAAAATGTTCCGAGCAGGATACCGATTTGCATGAGCGAGGCGGGCTTTCCGTCGAGGTCCCTCGTCGCAGGAAGCTGGGGAGCGATGGCCGCGACGGCGGGAACTGCTGCCGCCAGCAGACTCTTCCCGCAAGTGGTTCCTATTGTCAGGGCGCTGGCGACGTGAAGGAAATGGCGCCGAGTCCAGGAAGTTTCGTTTTCTGGGAGGGGATGGATCATAGGATTATGCGGAGGCTACGGTGAACCGAGCACAGGCGCAACCCAAAGCTCGCCCGGTTCACGAGCGCAGGAGCGTGGTGCGGGGCACTAGAGTCATTCGAAGACCGAATGGGGAGGAATTAGGCAGTCAGCCCATCGGACCATGATCGAGACAACTACGGTTGCGGAGGCGAGTTAAGGAATCCCTGGTGCCTCAGCCAATGAGCGCAAGACTCAGTCCAGGTGGAATATGGCTGATCGTTTTTGCGGACACCGAAGTCGTGGGCGGTTTTGGCATAGATATGTAACTCCGCCGGTATGCCGGCTCGCTTTAAAGCGAGGTACATGAACAGGCTGTGCTCTGGTGAGCTGATGATATCGTCCCCGCCATGCACGAGAAAGATCGGAGGCGTCGCTGTCGGAATCCGCAGTCCAGGAGCGACTTCATCTTTGTCCTTCGCCTTCAGGTAGCCCGAATACACGGGAATGGCGAAGTCGGGACGGCAACTAATCTTGTCCCTATCATCGATTGGCTCGTACGTCCCTTGATCGAAGCTCGTCGCTGTCGCAAGAGCCAGATGGCCACCCGCTGAGAAGCCCACCATGCCGATTCGCTGCGGATGGATACCCCAGTCGCTGGCTTTGCTCCGCACTAGCCGGACGGCCCGTTGAGCATCCTGGAGCGGACGTCGGGCTGGCTCGCCCTTGGGCTCATCGGGACGACGCGGCACCCGATACTTGAGGATGATTCCTGTGACACCGATCGAGTTCAACCAGACAGCCACTTCTTCGCCTTCCAATTGCCAGTAGAGATCCCAGTATCCGCCCCCGGGACAGATCAGGATAGCTGTCCCCGTCTCCTTATCTCTCGCCGGCCGATAGATTGTGATGGTTGGCTTTGTCACGTTGGTAATGAGCTTGGTCGGCTCAGTCACCTCAACCTGCTTGCGGTCCAGACCTGGAGACATCCGGAACTTTTCCTCTCCGATGTTGCCGGTCTCATCGGGAACTTTATCCGGCCAAATCTCGACGACGAGGGGATTCTCGGTTCCGGTTGCTGGCCAAGCCGCGGACAGCCATGTGACCAGGAAAATTGCGGATGCAAATCGCATAAGTGATTGGAATTTGATTTTGACGTTGAACCAAAAGGTGCCACCCATTACAGCGCGTGGTCAAGCGGCAATAGGCACACAAACAATTTCGGGGCTGTCAAAAAACCGCTTCCCACCGAGGTTAGCCTCGGCATCCTTACCGCCGCAGCCCCAGAGTTACCCACATCCTGGCAGTATTCCCATCGCGCGGCCCTTCCTGTCCGTGCTGCTTACTTAAGGCTGATGCGC
>CAMAWP010000192.1 GCA_945861765.1 Akkermansia muciniphila
TCGCAATCGTCGGCGAACCGACTCGACTTCAAGTGGTCACCGCACACAAAGGGGATCTCTGGCTGAAGCTGGAGACACATGGTAAATCAGCGCACGGAGCTCGCCCTGAGCTGGGTCGCAACGCGGTCCACGCCATGGCGAAGATCGTGAATCTTTTGGAAACGGAATACGCGGACCAATTGCGGCAGCGCCGCCATCCATTGCTCGGACATCCGACCGTCAATGTCGGCTCCATCTCCGGTGGCACGCAACCAAATATCGTTCCGGCGCACTGCTCAATTAGCATCGATCGTCGGACTTTGCCGGGCGAAACAGAGAGGGGCGTTCACAGTGAATTGAAGGCGCTGTTAGCCAAACACAAACTCAAGGCTGAGTTAATCAGCACCAAAAATGCGCCGTGTCTGCCGCTTGAGACAAATCCGAGCTTGCCGCTCGTTCAAGAGTTTTTAACCAGTGTCGGGCAAGCCAGACCGGTCGGAGTCGATTTCTTTTGCGATGCCGCCGTGCTGGCGCGGGGTGGGATTCCCAGCATCGTTTTCGGCCCTGGAGACATTGCTCAAGCACATACTGCGGACGAATGGATCTCGCTAGCCTCACTTGATCGCGCGACGGATCTGTTGACTCAATTCTTGCTTTCGCAGCCGTGAGTCCCCGGTTTAACCATCTTCATGGCGACGGCGGGAATTACTCCACCTCATCGAGAGGGAAAACCTCCAAAAATCGGACGGGAATCGGCGCCATGAACCCACCCCTTCACCCCTCCCAGGAGGGGAACCTGCAACCGGCGCGGACGACGAAGCTCCCCTCCTCGGAGGGGCTGGGGGTGGGTTCATGGAAGGATATTCACTCCAGCGTATCCAACATTGAAGATCCAAGCCCGAACTTTGAACAGAGCGACCATTGCGTGCGGGAGCTCTCTGATTCGATGTTCGATGCTGGAGATTGGGTCTTCAATCCATCGCAGGCTTTGCGTTCGTGCGTCGTCGCAACCCAACGCCAAGCTGAACTGGCCGCAGTTCCACCAAATCGGAATGCATGCGTCCGTGGCCAGGATGGAATTCGATGAGGCTCGCTTTCATAACGCATGAGCCCTTTTACCCGCCGAGCGGGGGTGGATCGGCCGAGGCAATTTATCTGGTCCAAGAACTCGCCAAGCGGGGGCATGAGGTCCGCATCTTTTGTCCCAAGGTGCTCGATCCGGAGAAGGTCCGGCAGCAATTCGGCGTTCATTTGCACGAGTTTCAAACTTGGCAGATGGGGCGCTACACCTCCTTCCGCAACTTTAAATATCTCCTTTATCCCTTCTTCCTTCAGCGAATGGTCGAGTCGCACGCGCGAAGGACAAAATTCGATCTGATCCTTTCTCAACATGCCATTTCTGCCGTCGCAGCCGGACGCTTGAAACAGACATTGCAAGTTCCTGTGGTGATGAATTTTTTGGATTACCTGACGGGGTTCATGGAAACCTGGCCGGCTTATCTGGCTCCGCCTCCGGTTCTAAGGGCCCTGAAAAAGTTTGAACTCTCGCTTCCTCTCAAACATCAGGCAGACGCCGTCCTGACTGTATCGGATACGTTGGCTGATTATTTTGCGGACACGGGCTACGAGCGAAAACGGATTTTGCCAATCTACTACGGTTACGACGCGGCGCTGTTTCCATTTTCGGAAGCCAACGTTCGCAACAGCCAGCCTGGCCCGCCCAAGATTGCGATGCACGGCTCTTTGGATCATCATCACTTGCGAACGATCGCCTTGGAGGCTATTGAGCACGTGGTACGGAGCCAACCGAATGTCATCTTTAAATTTGTCGGCCACCGCACCGATGCCTTGCAAAACTTCTTGCAACAGGTGGCGAGACGGGTTCCTTCCGCCAAAATTGAGACCACCGGCTTTGTCCCGTATAACGAAGTCGCGCGGCACTTGGCCAACGCTTCTATCGGAATCGTGCCTTATGAAGAATCCACCGGCACGCACTGTGCCTTCGTTGCCAAGATTGTGGAATACCTGGCCTTGGGGTTGCCGGTCGTGAGCACTCCTCTGAACAGCGCTCTGCGATATTTCAAGAGTGAGCCAATGGTTCGTTTTTCCAAGTTCACTGGCGCAAGTTTTGGAGAAGGTATCTTGAGTTGGCTCCGTGAGCCGCCCGAAGGCCGATACGACCTGGCCCGGGCCGCCAGCGAACGGGTTAGGAACGAGCTGGATTGGAGCAGGATTAGCAAGAATGCCATCGATTTCGTCGAAAAAACCTTCCAAGCTAGCCACTGATTGAAAGACTCCCCGGCTTACCCGAATCGCAGGTTAATCGAAGAAGCGGTCCGGGATTCTCACTGGAGCGCGCGCGTCCCGCCCGCGTGTTTCAACCGCCATTGGTCCCGCGACGACGCCGAGTATCACGCCTTGACGAGACAATTCGCGGGCGAGACGCCCGCGCTCCTGGCCGCACACTTTTCCTGGCCGCGTTCGGTCCTCGCGCAGACTAGTCCAGTGACAACTCGCAGAGGGGCGGCTAAAGCGTCGAGTCCCAGACAAAGTCCTAATGAGCTCGCGCGCCGCTAGCCTCACGTTTTTCCGGCAAAGCGGATGGATGGTCATAGCCACCACCGCCAGTGGACTCTTCATGTCGGCGGTTCACGTGGTCGTCAACCGAATGGAGCCCGCGGAGTATGGCGTGTTTTTTACACTGCTCAGGATTTTTCTGTTGATGGGTTTTCCAGCCGGCGGACTCCAAACCGTGTTTGCACAGCAAGCTGCTGCTGCGATTTCCGAGGCCGAACAACGGAAGCTGGCGGCAACGACACGTGCGGTGTTTCGTGGGACTTTTGTCATCTGGTTGATCATGGCTGCCGCCACATTTCTTTGGCGCAAAGAGATCCTCCTGATGCTCAAGATCGCCAATCCTGCGGCGCTCTGGGTGACTGTTGCGCTTGGCCTTGCCTCTCTCTGGACGCCGGTCATCAAAGGTCTGCTGCAAGGGCGCCAAGACTTTTTTGGCCTGGGCTGGGTCACCATTATCGATGGCATTGGGCGCTTTACGGCAATTGCCTTCCTCGTTCAACTCGGTGGCCAGGCTGCGGGAGCTATGACTGGGGCTCTGGCAGGACAAACCGTCGCGCTGGCGCTAGGAGGCTGGTTGACTTACAAGGTTTGGCATGGGCCCGGGGATTCATTCCAATGGAAACCTTGGCTCAAGCGAGTCATCCCGCTGACCGCCGGAGTTGGATCGATCCTATTCATGACGAATGCCGACGTGGTCTTTGTTCAGATTGCCTTCCCCGAAATCAAGACTCCCTTCTACATGGCGGCGGCAATGATTGGTCTCGCCCTTGTCACTTTCACGACACCTTTGGCTGCGGTCATGTTTCCAAAAGTTGTGCAGAGCGCGGCTCGGACGGAGCGGACCGACGCCTTGAAGCAAGCTTTGGTGGCCACGATGTTCCTGGGCGGGTTAGCGGCTCTGGCTTGCACGCTCTTCCCGGAGCTCCCGCTAAGAATCATTTATTTCCGGAACGCCATGTATTGGAAATCAGCTCCTTTGGTTCCCTGGTTCGCCTGGTGCCTGCTCCCATTGATCTTTGCCAATCTCCTGATCGGCAATTTGCTCGCACGGGATCGTTTCGCCGTTGTGCCTTGGCTCGCAGGGGTGGCTGTTACGTATGGTTTGACGTTGTTCAGCTTGAAAGAAACCCTCGCGATAGTTGAGACATTTCAGGCTTTCAGATGGGTCATCCAAACTTTGGGTATCTTCAGCTCGCTTCTCCTGTTAGTCGCCGGGTATTTCACATGGCAAGAGCGAAAGCGGAGCATGACGGCGATTGGGAGTTCGCGGCCTCCCCACTCGGAACAGGCGTTGAATTCCGCTCCCGCGAAATCCGAAAGCTGACAGCAGTTCGCATTTTGGCTCAGGCACCTTCCGTTCTCCGTATGTAGTCCCGGCTTTAGCCGGTTTTCACGGGGCGACCGGCTAAAGCCGGGACGACATACCTCCCAAACTGAGAATTGCTGGAAAGCTGATGCGCTAAATTTCGCAGGCTGTTCTCTACTTGCTTGTTTTCTCGCCTTTTGAAGGTCCGGGCAACGGCATCGGCGCGCTCAACTTTTTGTAGATCCATGCTTCGACCGGGCGGAGCGGACGAAGCCATCGATAAAAGGGAGAATAGAACAGGCGCAGCCGAATCACGGATAGAATGATCCCAAGCGAACCTTTGTTGAGTTTGATTTTGGAACCGATCTTGTCCGTCCATTCGGTCGGGACTTCCAGAACCGTCAATCCGTTGCGTTTGAGCGAATAGAGGAGGTTGATATCGAAAGCCACGTCGGCGATTCGCAGAGCGGGATGGATTTTCTCGACCGCTTCACGGCGCATGACCTTGGCACCGCACTGCGTATCCTTGATATCCATTCGGAACAGCATTTGGACAAGGGTGTGAAACATTCGGCTGAAGATTTGCCGGCGCTTGGACTGGCTTTGATGCAAAATTGAATCCGGCAACCAGCGAGATCCAATCGCGCAATCGACAGACTGACAATGTCGGACCAAATCCAAAAATGCAGGCGGCGCTGTTGCCCCATCGGCATCGATGTAACCAATCAATTCAGTGGTCGAGGCCAGTTTGAGGCCTTCGATCAATGCGCCGCCTTTCCCGATAGCGCCGGCAAAATTGAGTGCTTTGATTTCGGGATACTGTTTCGCGACCCGATCGACCACGCCGAGCGTGTCGTCCACGCAGCCGTTCAGGACAACGACCATCTGGAATTTACCTGGATAATGCTGTCGAAAGTGCTCCGCGTAATCGCGCAGGACGGGTTCGATGCGTTGCTCCTCATTATAGGCGGGCAACAGCAGCAGTAAATCTAACGACGGCTTGGTCACGGAGATGATTTACCAAACTATTGCTGAAATGCAATGTCTCGACCCGAAAGATGAAATGGAGTGATGGAGCAGGCGAGCGTCGGCAGCGCGCCTGAGGTTCGCAGATCGAGAATCTTTTAATCCACACGGCTACTGCCTGGCGGCGGAACGACGGTTGCTGGGCTGCGCGATGGCTTGCTGCCGGGTGTTCCAACCTGCGTCTTGGTGATCTTTGTCGGCGCAATCGACTTCCTCAATTGTCGCTGCTCGATCAGCTTGAGCTCGTGTTTGAGCTGACGCAACACCACGCTATTGTTGACGACTATGACACTCATGAGCGCCAGGAGGACCAGGATGATCACGACCGCTGATCCTCGCTGAGACGCTCGACGAGGCCGCCCAGGTCTGAATGCGAATTTGAACGGATCACTCAACTCAAGCGAATTCCATGCCCGACCTCGGTAACGCGTCGGCGACTTCTGGGAAGAGGGTTGATGAAGCGAGGTCTTCATGGGTTTTGATCGGAAGACGAAACGGCCACAAAATTGAACAACGGTGTGACGCGCACTTGCTGTTTCTTCGTTTGCAATTCCACTTCCCAACTCCAGGCCACGACCTTTTTCCGTGGGCTACGTTCCATCCGGGAGGACTTAACGCCCGCCAAAACTTTCTGCCAGGGCGCCGCTAGATCAGCCTTTCTCCAGATAGAATTCTTCTCGAAGATATAAACGGTAAGGCTCGAAGGTGTCGGAATTTCAAAAGCCACGCCACCATCTTCGGCGACGAGCCTGGGAGGACCCGACGCCGCACGAATGTCATCGCGCCAACGTTCTCCTGCTTGGAGCGCGCGCACGACGTCATTTGCATTCCGGCTCAAGTCGCGCGAACTGCTCAGGCATCGGTAAAACGAAGAAAAGGCGAGCCCGACAATCACCGACCAAACAACGATGTAGATCAGGCAATCGACCATCAAAAAACCGCCCGCACTTTTCCGCGCAACACTCGCCGCGAGGGGCGCTCCTTCACTCGCCATCTGATGGAGGCGAATGAACGCTCCGGAGCGAGCCGATGATGCTCGTGCGTGCTGGGAGGTCGAGGACAGTCGCGCCCTCCGCAGACCCACGCTCCGGCCAATTGCGGAATGCGGGCTCGATTGAGATATGGCAACTTTCATCTTCGTCTATTCCGGGCTTTCGAGAACTGCCGCGCGTTGGACTCGTCCGCCTTTCCCCTTTTTAACTGGCATCCATTCGAGCTGCAGATCAGGAGGATGGAGCGTTAAGACGAACTGGCCGGGCGGCAAATTCTTGGCCGCTTTGGCATCGACTGAATAGGGCTGGACACCACTCTTGAAGGATTTCCATTCTCCGGCCCGCAACACTTCGATCTCGCCATCGATGATTTCCATCGCGATAGCTTGAAAGTAATAGGCGCGGCAGAGCTTTTGTTCGTAAGCGAAAGAGAAACCGAGCGGAATCATCACCGACGCCAGAATCGCCATGGCAACGACGAGCTCCGTTGTGAGAGATCCGCGCTGGAGCCTTTTGGCCTGATGGGCTTTTCGCGTTACTACCATAAAATCGCCGATTCAAAGATTGCGCTGATCCCGCCCAAAACGAAGACGGCAAACAGCGTGACCATGAGACCATTCACCAAAACTAGCAGTGTCGTGATGACCTGAGCCGCTGCCTGCTCCTGCTGAAACGCTTTCGCATCCAATGATTCCAGCCAACCGGCCAGCGCGTCAAAAAAGTTTCTCCCACCCCGAACTGCATTCGCCAAGCGCCATCGGAACTCACCTGTGTCGTCGATTTTCTCCAACGCTTCGGGTAGTTTCATTCCCTGGCGTAGGCTGGAGGCTATGTGGCGCGCGCGCCTAATAATAACTTGATTGGAGGTGCATTCCGCAGCGAGTTGCACCGCCCGGTCTTCCGGGACTTCCGCATCCAAGAGAACCGCGAGCATCGCCGCAAAATCACGTTGCATCCGTTTGCGCCGCCAGGGCACCCAATAGAAGAGCGAATCGAGGTTTGGAATCGAAAGGCCTGCTTGCAGCCATGAGACCATTCGCGGACCTCCGACGTAGAAGATCGCGGCGATATAAAAAACAAGAGCGAGAGCAAGCTGGATTTGTGCGATTGCTGTCGCGCCGTGGAAAAGCGCAGGAAAAGGAACCGTTCCGACTTCCAGTAGATCAGCGAATAGTTGATTCAACTTAGGCACGACAAACACCGTCATCATCCAAAACATAGCGGGCGTGACAGGGATGAGCACAAAAGCGAGGACGATCAGATAATGATACGAGCTCTGGATCTTGGAACCGCCATCTTTCAGCAGCGTGCGGCAGGCTGGAAGAACTCTTTTCAAATCACCAATTTCCTCGCCCACCTTGAGCATGGCCACCATTTGCGGCGGCAGAAGCCCGGAGACCTTTTCTAACGCGGGAATAAACTGCCAGCCACTGGTCAGGTAACTCGCGAGCAAATGAAAACGGACACCCAGAGTTTCGTCGCGGCTCTGCGAGATGGACGTGACCGTCTCTTCGATGCTACGGCCTTGCCTAACCCCGGTCTCGATCAGGTCAAGGAAGAAGCGGGCGCGCTCCTGCCTTCGCAATGGCAGACCAATGAGGAAGTAAACCAGGTAAAAGAAGGCATAAACGGGAATGAACCAGGTGATCAACCAGGCGAAATGCGTCACGACAAAGTAAGCGCTTTTCATAGTCCAAGCTGGTCCATCAAATTGGCGGCTCCAAAGAACATTTGGACCAACGGATACGCCTGGCTCACAAGCATCACGCCCAAGAACAAAATGGATACCGGCAATGCGGCATAGAGCAGCATTTCGATCCGATGAACAGCGCGAGCGTAATAAATTTCCGCTGCGCGGCGGAATCCTTCAGCGAGATTCTCGCCTCCGCTGTTGACCAGCCAGGAGAACAGCGGAGGAACAGCTTTGCTTCCGGCAGTGATCTCTTGAAATGGCGCGTGTCCGGCGGCCAACCGCGTCTGCCATCGAGCGATGTCTTTCCCCACTGGTGTTTTCATTTCCATGCAACGGAGCAGCGCGAGGGCATCGTGGAGGTTCGTACCGCTCTTAAGCATCAAGTCCATGGCTGAAGCCAACTGCGACAGACCAGCTTCCTTAAAACCCGGCAGCCTCCAGCGCAATGAGCGCCGCAGCGGGCGAACAATGAGCACTAGAAGGACAAAAATGCTGACGGCAGCCAGCGAGAAGAAAGGCATCCAGATCATGACAGGAACGCCTTCGGCGAAAACCATTCTGGGCATGGAATCCCGCAGTAGCTCGGGAAGATCTCGGGTGAAGGTTCGGAAAGACGAAGCGAGGAAAAAAGACAGACCAAGTGAGGCGAGCAAGACAATCGCCGGATAGACCATCAGTCCTTTGAGGCGGGTGGCAACCGAGCTCACCTTTTGGTAGTAATCCGCAAGCATTGTCAACACGCCCGGCAAGTCATTGCTCTGAATACCTACCTGAATCATCTTCCGATAGAAGTCCGGCAACTGGCGCGCCGCCAGGGCCTCTGGCAACGGAGTTCCCGTCGCCAAGGCTGCTTCCAATTTTTGGAGCTCAGTTTGCAGGCCGCCTCTTTCCATCGTTGCGCACAACTGCCGGAGCGCCCCCTCCAATGGTATGCCGATCCTCAGCATTCCCGCCAACTGGAGGTTCACAAAAGCAAATTCATCGTACTTCATGTGATTTATGGTGCATTCATAAGTTAGACATTCAATGCCCCGAATGATCACGTCCGCCTTGGGAGTGGGATCTCCAGAGTGCTTGGAAACCTGTGCCTTCGATCGAACGAGCGAGGCGAACGTCGGGCACCACTTCCAAAAGGCAGCCAGAAAAACGGCTGCTGTTCTCTCTCGTCGTCACGCGTGATCAGGCCGCGCAAGTCATCCTTGAGTTCGCTGATGGCTAAACCGCAGAAATGGAGCAGAGTCATCAGCAGAAGTGTGAAATAGGCAACGACTCCAAAGACCCCGCTGGCAGGGGAGCGAAAGGCTCGTCCCTCGGTGAGCAACCCGAGCGCAGCCAGGGCTCCAAGCAAAACCAGCCATCGAAACAGGACGACGTTGTAGATGGTTTGTCGCATGGCGCGGCTGGCGTTAGTTGCTTTCCAGCCTTGCCAGACGCCCACCCAGCTCAGCGCGTAGAGATCACCCATCAGTTTGACGACGAGAATCAGGAAGATCGCCATCCATCCTATGATCTCGAAGCTCGGACCAATTTTGAAACAGCCTGCGATCATCAAAACAAAATCCGCTCCCAAGACACAGAGCACGGGTCGAAACAATTGCCGTTTCATCGCCAGCAAGCGTCCACGAACGATGACATCAGCGCCTACCGGAGTTGTTAGGAGAAGTTCCAGTACTCCGCTGCGGCAATCTTCGGCAGAGCCACGACACGCCATTAGCGTTGCCGCATACATGAGGACCAGGTGGAGGATGAATGCTGAGCCAAAGTAAACCGGCAAATCGAGCCACAAGCTGCGATAGAGAATCCAACCGACGACCCACCCGATGGCGAACAGAACAAAGAAGGCAGCGACGCCCAGGCCCTTTTGTCCAGGCCGTTCCCCGAGCCAAAGCATCGGGTTAACATTCAACCATCGACCGGCCGTTCCTCGCGAGCATGGCATCGCAGCAGCCTGATCAGCTCGCCAAAACGTCCACCGAAATCGTCGTTTCAGAGAAAGGGCGGCCATCGTATCCTGCCAAGTCCGAGGCAAAATGACGCAGGCCAGTGCAAGAAAAGTCCAACTGAGCAAATGTGTGGTGAACCACGACCAGCCGAAGTCAGGCGCTGAAATCACACCCTTGCCTGCGCCGAGCGCGCTAAGAAATGATCCGCCGGGACTCAGCACCAAAAAGAACGGATGAACCGCCGACGCTTTCGTGAAATGCATCAGCGCGTGACCAAGGGCGGGCAGAACGAATCCGAACATCAAGACGCCCAGCAAAGCGCCACCCAACGCGCGGCGTTCGCTCCGGCATAGAGCCGAGATCAAAATCCCGAACGAAACCGAAAAGAACAAGCCGTTGAGCAACGCCAACGTCATCCGAAAGAAGTCCGAGCCCGTGACACCGCCCAGGAAAATCGACAAGCCCAGTGCCGGCAGCGCCGCCAGCACGCAGTACGCAGCGTTTAATGATCGCGAAACCAACTTGCCGGCGACGATGTCGTAGCCTTTAAGATCTGTTAGGAACAAGAGACCGATGGTGCCTTCCCGTTTCTCCTGGCTTAAACAATCAGCGGTCAGAAACGCGCCCTCGAGCAAAACAAAGACATAGGCCAAAACCGACAAGGCGACAAATAAACTTCTGCCCGCGGACATCGCGCTGACCAACCCGCCAAAACCTGCGTAGAGCATTCCAAGGCTTGTGACGGCGACCACGAGCGCGGCGAGGCTGCGCGAATAGTACGTCCTTGGAAGCCGCGCCATCACGCGCAGCTCGCGATCCACCACAGGCAAGAAATTCATAAACCGCTGAAAGCTCCTCCTGACGCGTGAATCAGAACCAGCCCGATCAAACTCCAAGATCCCAAATACCCGGCGTAGGCGAGGGTAATTCCCCATCGCATGTGTCGCCTGCCAGGATTCCAAATGGGGCCATTAGCGCCTGGAAAGCTGCGCCAAAGATGCCACGTTTGCAGACCGACAAAAATACCGAAGACAGAGAACGCTCCGAGGAATCCAAACAAACCGTTGAAGGCTGCCATAAAGCACAAGCCTATAATCCAGTACACATAGAGTCTGGGTGGGCGCCAATCTTCTCCCATTTCAGCGGATACTTGACTGTATAAGCGAAGCGCTTGCCAGGCCAAGCCAAGGCCGATCACAGGCACGGCCCCGATCAGGCCAAACAACCCACAACGTCGGGAACGGCGAATCATGCGGATCATATCCACCGATTTTCCGGTGATTTCGCTGCGGGTTCTCACACTGTAATCATCCGAGCACTCGCTTCACTTCCGATTCATCCGACAGTTGACGATCCAGTAGCTCACGCGCCGCCTGTGCCAAAGAACCCTGCGGCTCGATGACTCCTGGCCCGTGGTTTCGAATTTTTGCCCGCATCGTCGTTTCCACCCGGAACCATTCCACGAGCGGGATACGGCCGTGATACCCAGTGGAAAGGCAAACCGAACACGGCACTCCGGAACAGTGCTGGCATCGACGTCGAATGAGCCGTTGATTGAGCACTAATTGCACGGCCGACACGACCGCATAAGAGTCCTCGCACATGAGCAGGAGCCGCTCAAAAACACCCTGGCACGATCCGGCATGCAAGGTCGCGATCACCATGTGCCCGGTCAAGGCAGCGTGGACAGCGATGTTAGCCGTCTCTTCATCGCGGATCTCGCCAATCACCAAAGTCTGCGGATCTTGCCGCAGCAGATGACGCGCAGCTTTTGCAAAGGTTAAGGCGCGCGCTTCATTGATCTCCGTCTGCATGATTCCCGGAATGATCTGTTCCACCGGATCTTCGATCGTAACAACATGCCGACCGCCGAGTTCGGCCAGGAACCGCAAGCACGAGTAAATGGTTGTGGTTTTCCCGCTGCCGGCGGGGCCGGTCAAGAGGAGAAGGCCGGAGTTACGCCGCAGAAACGACTCGAGTTCATTACAGACTTCAGCGGGGTAATCGAGTTCGCGCAAGGACTTCGTGACCGAGCTCGCAAACAGGCGCACCACAATTTTTTCCCCGGTGACCGTCGGATACGTGGCGACCCTGATGTCGTTTTGCGCGCCGACCGCTGCCTTATCGATTCGCCCGTCTTGCGGGAGAGAGTCTTGATAGGTTTTGAGCCGAGCCAGAAACTTAATTCGACCGAAGACCCGCTCCGCCACGTCTTCCGCTAAAGTTGAAGTCGGAATCATCACGCCATCCAATCGGAATGCAACCTCCGCGGCTTTGCCGATCATCTGCAAATGAACATCACTCGCGCCGGAGTGCTCAGCTTGGCGGATCAGTTGCTCCACCAGTTTCGGCGCTGAGTTGTCGAGCTGTTCTGTCGGAGTCATCGCAATCAATCTCTTGGGTGCCACAGCACAAGTTACTTCGAGCCATTCCATTTGACCGGAGCGACCCAATTCTGTCACGAGCGATTGGCCAGACTCCTCGCTTGCGTTGGAGAATGCGAAAAGAAACCTTTAAGTGCCGACCTCGTCCATGGTATGAATGGTTCGTTCCAACCCGTGAATGAAAGAGACTTTCTTTTTATGACAATGCCAGAGACTTCCCGCCGCAATTTTCTCAAAACAACGACTGTATCCGCCGCCGCGTTGGCCGTCGGCAATTTCACTCCATCGAGCGCCTTGGGCGCCAATGACCGAATCCATTTCGGCGTCATCGGATGCGGCGGGATGGGCACCGGACATCTCGGCAGCCTCGTGAAACGGAGCGAAGCCGACAATATAAAAGTGCTCGCCGTCTCCGATGTTTATCAGCGTCGCCTGACTCGGGCGAAAGGGATTTGCCAGGGAGATGGGTATCTGGATTACAGAAAACTGCTTGAGCGAAAAGATATCGATGCCGTGTTGATTGCCACCCCAGACCACTGGCATGCGAAGATATCCATCGACGCGATGGAAGCTGGCAAGCACGTCTATGTGGAAAAACCGATGACGCACACCGTCGAGCAAGCGATCAAACTGCGCGACGCCGTGACACACAGCAAAAAGGTTCTTCAGGTGGGTCCCAACGGAACTGCCAACGACAGTTTCTGGCAAGCTCACGACGCGATCAAGGCAGGGCGGATTGGGAAAGTGACCTGGGCCCATGGAAGCTACAATCGCAACGCGCGTCTCTGCCTTTTCAATGAGCACCAGAAGGTTGATCCCACAGCGGGGCCAGACAAGGCCGGTGAGGATTACATCGATTGGGACATGTGGCTTGGTCATCAATGGGGCTTGGCACCGAAGATTCCTTGGACCCCAGATCACTTTTTCCGATTTCGCAAGTATTGGCCTTACAACGGCGGCGTCGCCACGGACCTGCTTTACCATAAGCTCGCTCCATTGCTCATTGCTATTGCCGGGCCCAACGGTGAATACCCGCGCCGCGTCAGCGCCATCGGCGGCCTCTACATCGAAAAGGATGGCCGGGACATCCCCGACACATTCCTTTTGACCGCCGACTACCCCAGTGATTGGTCGATCTTTCTCGTCAGCACCCTGACCAACGACGCCGGCCTGCCCGACCGGATCTACGGCAAACATGGCACGATGGAACTTGGTGGCGAACCGTCATTGCGTTGGAACGGCGATTTCAAGGAAGAATTCAAAGCCAAGAACGATGGCAAAGAGGAGGTTCGTCTCCCGATCAAGCC
>CAMAWP010000193.1 GCA_945861765.1 Akkermansia muciniphila
AACGGAGTCTGCGGAGTTGCCGCTTTGGGTTGGGATGGTTTCGGCGTCGGCGAGTTTCGGAGCTGTGAGCGTTGCCAAAGCGGTGACTTCGCAGACTCCGTCACCGCAGTCCAAAACCTGGCGGCACATTCGAGGGTTCATGGAGAGAACTGCTGGTCGGCGCGATAGAGATTTCTTTGCTCGTTAGGTCAGAGGCCGCTGGCGAGTCGGACTCGCGACGGTCACCACGTCCGTGCAAGCACTCCGCGATGGGCCGATGCTCCTGTGAAGCGCTCGCCCTCGTGCGAACCGGAAAAAGGGTTGAACCGGGCCCGAGTTCTCTTATGTTGTGCGGCTGATGAAGCCAGGACGAAAACGCCGCGCCGCGCGTTCAGGAATACCGGTTCATGGTTCAAGAGAACCCCATGGTGACGGAACACGAGCGCGACACTTGATCTGGCCTGTTTGGTTGCTGATAATCCTGGGCACCATCAGCGTCGTGGCTTTTGGATTCATTGCTTTCAACAAAAGTCGGCAGCAAGCGTCCGGCTTGCCGCAAGCAAAACCAACCGGCCCATCGGCCGCTAACACTCCAGGTTCTGTTAGCTCGGCAAGCTTCAACTCCACATCATCAACGAATCATGTGGGGCATTCCGCGGATGAAGGGGACGGCACCGACACCGAAAAGGCTGTAGGCTTGATCAGCTTGGGCAACGAACGGCTCAGGGAGGGGAGACTGGATGAGGCGATCGCGTACTTTAGCCATTCGCTGCTCCACGAGCCAGGGGCGGAGGACGCGCATTACAACCTAGGGATTGCACTCGCAAGGGCTGGCCGAACCGAAGACGCGATTCAGCATTACTTGGAGGCGTTGAGGATATTGCCGGATTACGCCGAGGTTCACAACAACCTCGGCAACCTGTTGGTGAAGCAGGGCAAGTTTGACGAAGCGATCGAGCATTTTAAGCAATCGATTGAACTCAATCCCGAATCGTCTTCGACCTATAACAACTTAGGAACAGCCCTGGCGCGGCAAGGCAAAGTCAGCGAGGCGACGGTGCAATTTGCCAAAGCAGTGCAACTCTTGCCCAGCTACGTGGATGCCCACTACAACTTGGGCAACGCTTACATCGCGCAGGGCAGGGTCGAGGAAGCCATCTCGGAATACAAGGAGGCCCTCAAACTGCAGCCTGATTTTCGACCAGCCATGACAGCGCTGGGCAAAGCGCGACAGAAGGCGTCCGAGGTTAGAAAATGAACACATCGCGCAGTTTCTCCTCCGGCGTTTATGGAGCAGCCAGTTTGAAAACAGCCTGATCTGCATCAACAATCCACGATGAACTTTCTGAAAGCAACGCGATCATCCGAAGGATTAGGGCGGGGTGGTCTTCAACTCCGGGGGTTGCCCTGCTCACTCCCATCCAACGCCGATGACGCGAGCTATTCTCTACTGCAACTCGGACACTGGTTCGGTTCAACGTCGCCGAATTTGCTAACAGCATTTTCATTCAATTGGATTTCCTACGCCTCACTCCTTTTCCTTCTCTTATCAACCTCAGCCAAATCACAGACAAATCATCTCGGGTCTGGGACGCGCAGAATGGCGCAGCGGCTCGAAGAAATCACGCAGAAGACCGATCCGATGGACAACCGTTTCTGGAACATCGAACGGTCGGAGATCTTACGCGGCCGCGTCGCCAAGGCCACGAACGCGCAGGAGAAGGTCACGCTCTACAGCTCGTTTTGCCTCGAACTTCTTGATGCGGGCCGAAGCCAGGAGGCTCTGACCGAGTTGCAAAAATTCGAAGCGTTTTTGAAGGAGAAGCAGTTGCCGATCGACATGCCGTGGCTGCGGACCTACCAAGCCATTGCCTGGCTGCGGCTGGGAGAGCAGGAGAATTGCCTCACAAACCACAACATCGAATCGTGCTTGTTTCCGATTCGGGGAGCGGGTGTGCATAAGATTGAGCGCGGCTCGCGGGGTGCTATTACGGTGCTCACGAATTTCTTAGGTGAAGCGCCAGGTGATCTCTCGTGCCGGTGGCTGCTGAACATCGCTTATATGACGCTGGGCGAATATCCGGACAAGGTTCCAGCCCGCTGGTTGATCCCTCCCGGAACTTACGAGTCGGATTATGACATCAAACGTTTTTACGATGTCTCGCCGGGGTTGGGGTTGGATTTGGAAGGGTTGGCCGGAGGAGTCATTATGGACGACTTCGATGGAGACGGTAATCTCGACTTGATCAATTCGGCCTGGGGAGCACGCGATCAACTGCGATTTTTCCGCAACAACGGAGATGGCACCTTCAGCGAACGAACGAAAGAAGCCGGATTAGTGGGCGAAGTCGGCGGGTTAAATTTGGTGCAGACCGATTACGACAATGACGGCTATCTCGATTTCTTGATCTTGCGGGGCGCTTGGAATGGCGTGGCCGGGCGGCTGCCTCGTTCTCTGCTGCGCAATAATGGCAACGGCACTTTTGATGATGTGACAGAAGAGGCTGGGTTGCTCAGCTTTCATCCAACTCAGACAGCGACTTGGTTCGACTACAATAATGACGGGTGGATTGATCTGTTTATCGGAAATGAGTCATCGGGCCGCGAGGTCCATCGCTGCGAACTCTATCGCAACAATGGAAACGGGACTTTCACCGAGTGCGCCGACCAAGCCGGGGTCGCAGTCGTGGCTTTTGTGAAAGGTGTCACGAGCGGTGACTATAATAACGATGGGCGACCCGACCTCTATTTGTCGTGCCTCGGAAAACCCAACATGCTCCTTCGGAACGACGGCTCGCGCGGGGATGGCAAAGATCCCAGCGTATGGAAGTTCACGGAAGTTGGCCGACAGGCGGGAGTGCAGAAGCCTTTGTACAGTTTCCCCACATGGTTCTGGGACTATGACAATGACGGCTGGTTGGATATATTCGTGTCCGGCTACAAGATTAAGGATGTGGGCGACATCGCGGCGGACTACCTCGGGTTACCGCATCAAGCTGAACGAGCGCGGCTCTACCGAAACAATCGTAACGGGACTTTCACCGACGTAACTCAATCCGCGCACCTGGACAAACTCCTGCACGCGATGGGCAGCAATTTTGGCGACTTGGACAATGACGGTTTTTTGGATTTCTATCTTGGGACGGGTGATCCCGATTTGACCACACTCCTACCCAATCGCATGTTTCGCAATGCCGGTGGCAAATTCTTTCAAGATGTCACGACCTCGGGCGGATTTGGCCACTTGCAAAAAGGACATGCCATCGCCTTCGGCGACATTGACAATGATGGCGACCAGGACATCTACGAAGACATGGGCGGGGCTTTCGCCGGCGATGTCTATCGCAATGTGTTGTATGAGAATCCAGGTCACGGAAACCACTGGATCACTTTGAAACTGGAAGGCGCGAAATCAAATCGGGCGGCGATTGGCGCGCGAATCAAGATTACAGCGGTAACTCCGAACGGCGAGCAGACGATTTACAAATCGGTGAACTCGGGCGGCAGCTTCGGCGCATCTCCATTGCGTCAAACGTTGGGACTAGGCGCAGCTCGCTCGATCAAGACGATAGAAGTTTTCTGGCCAACAACAGGGACAACTCAAGTGTTCAAGGATGTTGCGTTGGATCAGTTCCTACGCATCGGTGAAGGCGATTCGAATCCGACGCGCATGGAATTAAAGCAATTCAAGCTGAACCGAAGCCAGCACGCGCGAGACCATCACCAGTTGTCACCCTAGACGTCGGAGTGGTGCCCGGGCGTTCACGCCTCTCGAATCAGGCTGTGAATCCTGAGCGGATCCCGCAAGGCGTCGCGGCTCCAGCCGGTTTTGCGCCTCGACTGTCTAAAGCTCGAACTGCATACGTCCCAAAACCTGAATTCATGAGCGTAGGCTTTCCTCTTGTTCGATGGCCTCTGGAGCAGTAGGGTTCAGCTCACCTTGAAAAGCCACATTCCTAGGATTGATTTACTTCTCGCCGTGAGCCGCCGCGTCATTTGTTTCCTCTCTTGGTTGCCGGCTCTGCTCGTCGCTGGCGAACCTGGCGGAGCTGAACAGCAAGCCTCTCGTCCAGCGTCGGCGATCGTTTCGCCGGTGCCCGCCGTCTTAGATAAGTATTGCGTCTCATGCCACGACAGCGAAGAGCCGAAAGGAGGGCTGGACCTCGACAGCATCCGCTTGGAAGAAGTAACACAACACCCTGATATTTGGGAAAAAGTCGTTCGAAAACTTCGTTCGCGTCAGATGCCTCCGATGGGAAAACAGCGTCCAGAGGAGAGTGCGTATGACACGGTTGCTTCCCGGCTGGAAGCCTCGCTCGATAGCGCGTCCGCCGAGCATCCGAACCCTGGTCGAACCGACACTTTCCGGCGGCTCAACCGTACCGAATACCAAAACGCTATCCGGGATCTTCTGGCGTTGGAGGTCGATGCCTCTGCCCTTCTGCCGAAGGACGAGCCCAGCCATGGCTTTGACAATGTAACTGTCGGAGATCTCTCTCCCACGCTCTTGGACCGCTACATCTCGGCAGCGCAGAAGGTCAGTCGGCTTGCGATCGGAGCACCTCGCCGTTCTCAAGGTGGCGATACCATTCGAATTCGGCCGGACATCACTCAAGAGGAGCACGTTGACGGCCTTCCCATTGGCACTCGCGGTGGAGCATTGCTTTCCTACACATTTCCGCAGAATGGCGATTACGAAATCCAAATCAGGCTCACTCGGGACCGCAATGAGGAGATCGAGGGCTTGCACGAGCCCCACGAGCTGGAGGTGCTGCTTGACCGCGAGCAAGTAAAGCTTTTCACCGTGGCTCCGCCTCCGGGCCGAAGGAACTACGAAGCCGTGGACCAAAAGCTGAAAGTCCGCATCCCCGTCGCAGCGGGTCCGCATCAACTCGGCGTGACGTTTCTCAAAAACCCTTCAGAACTGCTCGAAACCAAACGCCAGCCGTATAGTGCGCATTTCAATATGCACCGGCATCCTCGCTTGACACCGGCTATCTACCAGATCTCGATCAACGGCCCTTATGCGTCGAAGGGTCCCGGGGACACACCCAGCCGCCGTAAGATTTTTGTGCGCAACCCAGCGAAGCCGGCTGAAGAGGAAAGCTGCGCCGAACTCATCTTATCTAACTTGATGCGAAAGGCCTATCGACGGCCCGTGACCAGCACCGATCTTGAAAGACCGATGGAGTTCTATCGGAGAACACGGGCGGAGGAAGGCTTTGAGGCGGGGATTGAAACGGCCCTAAGCGCGATCCTGGTGAGTCCGCAGTTCTTGTTCCGCGTCGAACGAGACCCCGTCGGAGTCGCGCCAAATACAGCCTATCCTATTAGCGACCTGGATCTGGCGACACGGCTCTCTTTCTTCCTCTGGAGCAGCATCCCGGACGACGAGTTGCTCGATCTGGCCATTCGTAGCGAGCTTGGCAAGCCCATGGTGCTTGAGCAACAGGTGCGACGGATGCTGGCCGACTCCCGCTCCCGAAGCTTGGTGAGCAACTTTGCCGGGCAATGGCTCTACCTGCGAAATCTGGATTCAATAACTCCAGATCTGCGGCTCTTTCCAGATTTCGATGATAATCTGCGTCAAGCTTTCCGCCAGGAAACCGAGCTCTTCTTCGAAAGCGTCTTGCGTGAAGATCGTAGCGTGCTCTCTCTTCTGAAGTCGGATTACACGTTCTTGAATGAACGTCTCGCCAAGCATTACGGGATACCTAATGTGTACGGGAGCCGATTCCGGCGCGTCTCTCTAGGCCAGGAGAGCGAACGTGGCGGGTTGCTTCGCCACGGAAGCATTCTGACTGTGACATCTTATGCCACCCGAACTTCGCCGGTGATTCGCGGACACTGGATTCTCGGAAACATTCTCGGAAATCCGCCTCCACCTCCTCCAGACAACGTTCCTGCGTTGAAAGACAACACAGTATCGGCAAGCCTTTCCGTTCGAGATCGATTGGCCGAACACCGTGCTAACCCCGCCTGCGCAAGCTGCCATAACCTCATGGACCCGGTGGGTTTCTCGCTCGAGAACTTCGATGCGGTGGGTCGCTGGCGAGTCGTTGAAGAAGGCAAACCCATTGATAATTCCGGCGGCCTCCCCGACGGCAGCAAGTTCGCGGGTGTGTCCGAGCTCGAGCGCGGTTTACTGAAGCGCCCGGAGCTTTTTGTTGGGACCTTGACTGAAAAGCTGCTGACTTATGCTTTGGGTCGCGGAGTTGAGCACCACGACGCCCCCGCGATCCGCAAGGTGGTGCATGAGGCGCAAAAGGTCGATTTCCTCTTCTCGTCACTTATAGTTGGAATCGTTAATAGCACACCGTTTACCATGAGGAGATCGCTTTGATTCCTCCAAAGAAGGCTCTTCCGCGCCCTACCGCGCCGTGCTGCTCTTGAATGATTCCCGCGATGTGACACTCTTCGCTCGTTAATCGGATTGCGAATCTCGAACCTCGGTCGTCCCCTCTCATCCGCCACTTTCGACATTCACGAAAGGTTACCAGAATCGCCAAGCCTCTTGCCTCACAACCCAGAGTCCGAGCAGCAAATTAGTGGTCGCGTGCGCGGTGATCGCGTCGCCGAGGCGTTTTTTCCAGATGACCAAGCCTTGATAGGCGAAGGCGCACAAGAGGGCGGCCAACCATTCGTAGTGGGCAAAGCCAAAAATGGCAGAAGTGAAGAGAAAAGGCATCCACCCAAAATATCCCAACGGCACACTCTGAAAAGCAGGATTGACAGCATAACGATAAACGAACGAGCGATAAAAAAGCTCTTCCAACGGCGGCACGATCAGAGATGAGCCCAAGATCCTCACGACAACAACCAACCAGGCCAGCGTAGAATCCAGGCCGAACTCCGAGTGCGGATTCCATGGCCTGCCAGCTTGTCCAAATTTGGGATACCAACTATCGAGGCCAACCCAAATTCCGAACACTGCGAACCCGACGAGAACGCCCTCCCAACTAAACCTCCAGCGCATCTCTTCCACCCAAGGTCGGATCGTCCAGATCAACCAAGCTCCAACCAATGTTTTCACTACATATAACCAGTAGCGCGAAGACTCACCCAGTTTTCCTTGGAAAAAAGTTAACCCGACAAAAATCAAGAATGGCACACTCCGAACGAGCAGCGGCGATCTGATCCACTTCTTCACGTAATCATTCATCGATCTGTATTCAGGGTGCTCAAACCGGACTTAGATCCTGTTTGGAAATCCAATTCATTCGTAGCAGCCGAGGTAACGAGGCTCAAATTTCTTGAACCTTTCGCGCCTTTCCGTCAGATCAGAGCCTCGTTACCTCGGCTGCTACAATTTTAAAAACAGGCTCTTAGAAAATCTGGCGGGAAGGGAATGGAAAACACCCGGCGTCTCGGAGGGTCGAGCACTATTTCAACCATAGCTCTTTGGTTCGGCCGCCGCTCTCGATCTTAACGCTGTGTCGCTCTATCCCCACCACGCGAACGCCTTCGATCTCGTCGTTTAGATACAGCGTCTTATTGTTGATGAACGCTGAAGGCTTGGACAGCCGGTAATAGATCCCTTGTAACTTCAGGGCTGGGAAGTTGACATTCCTCGAATTGCCCGCGGCAGCCAAAGCGCTCGTCTCCATTTCCGAGGTCGCAGCGTTGGTGGCAGCCGCGGGCTTGTCTAATGCCGAGCTGGTGATCGCGCGAGTGGATGCTTCGCCGACCACCCCGGTCGTGCCGGTTAGAACTGCGGCAACCGCGTTCGTTGTGGGCACTGGGCTGGGTGCGGCTTCGGCTGAAGTGATAAGCTCCGCTCGATTGGAGGAGAGCGTCCGTACGCTCGCCATAACTTTGGCACCCATCACCAGCCGGTTTGTGGTAGCCGGAGTCGAGGCAACCGACTTGGCCGTCCGAGGGCTGCCACTCCACCACTGCCATAAAAACCATCCGCCGACACCGACGAGGAGAAGGCAGAATGGGATGACGAACACGGATGCTCGTCGGGGCGAAGGCCCCGTCTGGACAGGCTCGAGGGGCTCGATGGGCACGTCGGGCGGGGTTGCGGAAGGCTCCTTTTTCTGCATCTGTCTTACTCGTTTTAAAGCGTCGTTAATCAGACTCATACATCGATCTTTCCTTCCAACTCGCGGATAGCCACACCCACCATTCGATAGTCAACGCGGTCTCGTTGTTGCACAAAGCCCGCCAGCAAGCATTTATCGCAGACGGCATTCACAAGCCGCGGTATGCCCTGGCTGTAGCGAAAAACCCGCCACAACGCCCAGGTCGAAAAATACGGAGCACCTTTCGCGCCCGAGACCTGCAAGCGGTGATGAACGTATTGCCCGACCTCGGCACGTGTGAGAGGTCGCAGATGGTAACGGACCGTGATGCGTTGGCGCAACTGCCGAAGGGAAAAATCATTCAAGCGATCGCGCAACTCGGGTTGGCCCATCAAAACGATCTGTAGCAGCTTGCGATCGTCGGTTTCCAGATTCGAGAGCAACCTGACATGCTCGAGCAATTCGTTCGTCAAGTTCTGCGATTCGTCAATGATCAGCACCGCATCTTTTTGATGTTCCACCTGCTGAAGCAAAAACTGATTGATCGCAGCCACGGTTTCCAAACGATCGAGTCCTTTGACACTCAAACCGAACTCCATGGCGATCGCCTTCATGAGCTGATCGGCATCGAGGACCGGGTTAATAATGAGAGCCGTGGCGAAGCTTTCGCCGAGTTGCTCGAGCATCGCGCGGCAGATCGTGGTCTTGCCCGCGCCCACTTCGCCGGTCAGTTGAACGAAGCCTTTGCGCTCGCGAATGCCATAGAGCAGATGATTGAAAGCTTCCCGATGTTTCGCGCTGAAAAAAAGAAACCGCGGGTTCGGCGTGATGTCAAAGGGCGGCTCGTTCAAGCCGTAGTAGTCCAAATACACGGCCTTTTCCTTAGCCCAAAAACGCCCACTAGAGAAGGAAAAGCTTCAGTGAGTTCGTTCTAACACGCGAAGAATTACTGGCTCGGGCCGCGCAAGATGCGTTTGGTTGCTTTCAACATCGCGTCCGCCTCGACGTCAGTTCCCACGGTAACTCGAAGGAAGTCCACCACTTCAGGAGTATTAAACCAACGCACCAGAATTTTTTCCGACCGCAACCTATCCAGCCACTCGCGAGCTGCGAATCGCGGCGGTCGCATCAACATAAAGTTCGTCTGGCTTGGGAAAACATCGAATCCCAACTGCGCGAGTTCCAGCGAAAGGCGTTCGCGTGTGGCAATGATCTTTCGAAAATTCCCTTTGTAATACGCTAGGGCGTCGAGCGTCGCTTGTGCGGCGATCTGTCCCAAGCCGTTCACATTATAGCTATCGCGGACTTTATCGAGCGCCGCGATCAATTCTGGATATCCGATAAAATACCCAACTCGCTGAAAACAGAGTGAGTAAGCTTTCGAAAATGTCCGGGCGATCAGCACATGAGGGTGCTTCAACCCAAGTTTCAGTGCATTTTCAGAAGCAAAGTCCACGTACGCCTCGTCCAAAATAATGACACCGCGATGAGACTCACAGAGCGCGGCCAGTTCCGTTGTGGAATAGCCCCGACCGCTCGGCGCATTCGGTGTGGTGATGAAACTCAGAGCCGCATGGAAATCCCAAATTTTTTCACGACGCAACTGCTGAATGGTCGGCAAAGCAAAATTCCGAGCGAGTGGCACCGCGTTTGTTCTGGCGCCGTGAATCTCAGCCAGCACCGGATAGAGTGAGTAGCTCGGTGTGAAAAACTGAACCGTACTTCTCGCTCGAGCGACTGCCTTCAAAGCGAACGTTTCCTCACGAGCCTCGCTACGGGCCAGGACAGATCGATCCGGTTCGACAAACGCTCTTGTGGCTATCGCCAACAATTCATCAGACCCATTTCCAACAATAATATTGGATGCTTCGCAGCCGTGGAATCTTGCCAAATCCTCCCGCAATAATTGAGCGGTTGGATTCGGATAAAGCCGAAGCCGACCATCGATTGCCTCCTTGATGGCCGCCAGCACCTTGGGCGAGGGCGGATAGGGGTTTTCATTCGTGTTGAGCTTGATCAGATCTTTAATCTTCGGTTGCTCACCCGGTACGTATCCATGCAAACGCCGGACAAGAGGGCGGATCAGCGAGCGCGGAGTGCGGAGTGCGGAGCGCGGGGCTTTCATGGGGTCGATGTTTTCCCGCGAGTGATCCGCCGACCCTTGGCGCGTATTTCGGCCGAGCGTCCGTGCGCATCCAATCCTTCCACTTCTGCAAACTTCCGAACGGCGGTCAGCGACTTCTTGAGGGCGGCGCGATCATACTCCACCACGCTCGTCCGCCGTTGGAACTGATCCACAGTGAGTCCAGAAAACGAAGCGCCAGCGGCGCCAGTGGGCAATGTGTGGCTCGGACCCGCCAAATAGTCACCCAGCACTGTAGGTGAATACGATCCCAGAAAGATCGCCCCGGCCGTGAAAATCTTCGCGGCCACGCCGTCGGCATTTCGAGTCATGACTTCGCAATGCTCGGGAGCCAGTTGATTGATCAGCTCGATCCCGTGCTCCATGTCTCGCACTTGAATCAACCAACCATTCTGATCGAACACGCGCTTGATAAGATCCCGCCGTGAAAGCTTTGGCAATTGCCTGGTTATCTCCTTCTCGACCGCCTTGAGGAGCTTGCCCGAAGGAGTCAACAGCCACACGCGCTCGTGGCCTGAACCGTGCTCAGCTTGGGCCAACAAATCCGAAGCGATAAAGCTTGGCTCCGCGCTATCGTCGGCCAAAACCAGCACTTCGCTAGGGCCCGGTAAAAGATCAATGGCAACCTGTCCGTAGAGCAGGCGTTTGGCAGCGACAACGTAGGCATTGCCCGGGCCGAACACTTTCTGAACGCGCCGAATCGTGGCGGTTCCCAAGGCCATGGCCGCGATGGCTTGCGCGCCGCCCAAACGATAAATCTCGGTCGCGCCGGCGGCATTGATCGCAAAGAGCAAAGCGGAGTTGATCTCACCCGTTTTGCCACCCGGAGTGCATACCACAATTTCGCGGCAACCCGCGACTCGGGCGAGAACAATCGTCATCAAGGCCGTGGAGACAAGCGGCGCCGAACCGCCTGGAATATAGATCCCAACGCGCTGGAACGGATCAAACTTCTCGCCAACTTTCGCTCCTTGGGCATTTCGCGCCGACCAACCTTTCCGCAACGATTTTCGGCTAAAGGTCTCGATGTTCGTGCTCGCCGTGGCAATGGCCTTGCGCAAGAAACGATCAGCCTTTAGAGATGCTCTCAACAGTTCGGCGGTCGTAACCTCGATCTGCTCAGGATATAGTTTGGCCCCGTCAAAACGTTCCGTAAGTTCCAGCAGTGCCTCGTCCCCTCGGGCTCGGACGGATTCCACGATCTCACGTGTCCGCTGCTCGATGACCGGATCGAATAAACTCGAAGGAGCCGTCATCCTCCTGATTGCGTCCAAAAAGTTCGCGTCGCTGTGCCGAGTGATATTCATTTCCGCGAGGACGCTAAGAGAACATGGGGGAAAAGTCAAAACCGGGAGGGACCATGCAGCAATTCCCATTTTGGGTTCCGACCATCAGAAGTCGGAACTTCCAGTGTTGCGGTACGTAGTCCCGGCTTCAGCCGGAGGGGCGTCGGCAAGTCCACAGACGTTGGATTCTCCCACGCGATGCCGCCTGAAGGCGGGACTACATGCGTGCCAAAATGAGAATTGCTGGGGACGATGGGAGACCCGTGCCTCTCGACCTCTTATAGTCCGGCGCCTTGAATAGCTGCCAGTAAGCGGCCCAGCAAGAGATCCGGCGCGCAGCCGAGTACCACCACCCCAAGGGCCAGCAAGCCGATGGCAACTCGTGTGATGGCGGGCCCTGGGAATGCCTCTACGGAGATTGGAGCGGAAACCGCCACAGGGACGACGTAAATCTGTTTCAACACTTGCAGATAATAGTAAAGAGAAACGGCGCTCATCGCGATGGCGAAGATCACGAGCCATAGGAGTCCCAGGTTGGTGCGATCCGCCCCAACAGCCACAGCAAACAAATAAAATTTACCGAAGAATCCGGCGAGCGGCGGGATGCCTGCGAGCGAGAGCATAAAGATCATCATGCAAAACGCGAGCCACGGCTCTCGTTGTCCGAAGCCGGCAAAGTCGGATAACTTAGCGTCCCCTGCTCTTCTCTCGACGACCGCCACCACACCGAAGGCTCCCAGCGCCGTCAGAGCATAGGTCACCATGTAATAAACCAAAGAAGAAATCCCCTGCGAGCTGTGAGTGATGATGCCGAGCAAAGCGTAGCCGGCATGAGCGATGGCGGAGTAGGCCAGGAGGCGTTTCACATTGCTTTGAGCGATGGCTGCCAGATTGCCCAAGGCCATGGAAAACGCAGCGAGAATGGCCAGCACCGGCACCCAGCCAGGAACTAAGTTTCGCCAGAAGGCGCTTCCTTCGACACCTGCAAAACCAAGCATCATTACCTTCGCGAAAACAAAAAAACTGGCAACCTTCGAGCCGGACGCAATGAAGGCGGCCGAAGGGGTCGGAGCACCTTGATAGGCATCCGGTGCCCAGAGATGGAACGGGACTGCCGCAATCTTAAAACCGAAACCGATGATCGTCATGACGAGGCCTGACAAGAGCAATGGATCGAGGCCATGTCCTTTCAAGGCCGTCGATATCTGGTGAAGGTTCGTCGCCCCGGAAAGGCCATAGATCAGGCTCAAGCCGAACAAGGTGAATGCCGCTGCCATCCCGCCGAAGAGAAAGTATTTGAGCGCTGCCTCGGCCGAGTTGATGTTTTGTTTATTAAAGGCGGCAAGGATGTAGAGCGACAGGCTGGTCAGCTCCAGCGAAATGAAAATCATCAGAATCTCCTCCGAGCTCACGAGGAACATCATTCCCACCGTGGCGAGCAGGGTGAGGGCAAAGTATTCACCGATATGCTTGGTAAAGTTGGCTTCGATCGAGATCAAAACAGTGAAGACTGTCAACAACAGGAGAGCTGCTTTTATGAATCGCGTCAGTGGATCCAACACCAACATCCCATTGAGAGCATGGGCCTGTTGATCAATGTTCAGAAGCCAAAACATCGCCGCGAAACAGCCCAAACAAGAAATGGCAGCGCCAAACAGAAACCGATATCGGATCGGCTCATGCCGCATGACCAAAAGATCAACGGCCAGCAC
>CAMAWP010000194.1 GCA_945861765.1 Akkermansia muciniphila
GTGTTCGCCCATGCCCCGAGCAAACTTTACCTCCTGCAAAAGATGGTGCGCCGAAACAAAGCGACGTTTGTCGGCGGTGCCGCGGTCGCAGTTGCGCTCATCGCCGGCTTGATCACGTCCATGTGGCTTTTTCTCCGGGAGCGCGATGCCCGCAAGGACGCGGTCGTCGCGGTGAAGGAGCAGGCCCACCTCCGGAGTGAGGCGGAACAAGCTCGTGCCAACGAGACTCAACAGCATGAGCGCGCGGAGGCCGAACGACGCACCGCGCTGCGAACCGCCTATAATTCGGACATGAACCTGATACCGCAGGCCATGGCAGCCAATAATTTTGGACGCGTTATTAATTTGCTCAACCGACATCGACCGAAAGGGAAATCCGGAACCCCAAGCTCGGCGTCTGGGAGTGAACACGACCTTCGTCAATGGGAGTGGCGGTATTTTTGGAACCAGTTTCAGAGTGACTCGGCCTTCTCTCTCCCGCGGCAATCCAACAGGGTCAGCAGTGTCGCCATTTCTCCCGATGGACGGTTTTTGGCTTCGGGCTCCAGCGGGATGCCCGGCATGCCGGGGATGCTCAAACTTTGGGATTTATTCCGACGTGCAGAAGTGGCGACGTTCCAACTCGAAGGCCCCGGTTCCGCCTTCGCGTTTTCGCCGAAAGGAGACCGCCTGGCCGCTACCTTTAGCGAAGGGCGGCGCCGGACCATTGTAAAAGTGCTGGCTTTGCCTGGCCGCGAAATCACGGCAGTATTCCCGCACGATGGCGGTGTTCAGTCTTTGGCATTCAGCCCGGACGGAGCCAAGCTGCTGACGATCGGCCAGGATTTGGCTGTTCGCGTCTGGGATTTCGAGACCAAACAACTCACGTTGCAAACTCAGGTGAAGCGCCAAGGCGAAGGCTTTTGGCGCGCCGAGGCGCTGTTCTCTCCTGACGCCCAGTGTCTGGCTATTGGCGACGAGAGCGGCCGCATTCGAATCATCGATGTCGCTACCGGTGCTGAGACGGGCAGCGTGGCCGCGTTCGAAGGGGCAATCGCGGCCATGGCTTTCTCGCCGGACGGAGGGCTACTCGCGGCCACTGCCTTTGTCACTGAGACAAACATCAAGCTCTTCTCAACGCAAACCGGCGCGGAGGAAGGCCAACTGGTTGGGCACGCCTCGTGGGTCAAGGGAGTGACCTTTAGCTCAAACGGCAAACGGTTGGTGTCCGCCGGCGCGGATCAGACAATCCGAATCTGGGACATCCCTGAACGACGGGAATTGGCCGCGTTGCGCGGGCACATGTCCGAGGTCAATTGTGTTGCGGTGACTTCCGATGCGAAAACGATTGTCAGCGGCTGTAAAGATGGAACGCTTTTTGGGTGGGACGCCGAGCGAATCGAGCATAAAAAGCCATTCGACACGCTCCCCATTCCGGTTGCCAGCATCGAGTTCTTTCCCGGAGGCCAAAGCATGTTGAGTGTCAATGGCGACGGGACCGTGAGCCTCTGGGATCTTGGAACGTTGCACGAGAGCGAGCGCGTCTCGGCGCTCGGCAACCGTGTGACGCGCCTCCTCGTCTCGACGGATGGCAGTCGGCTTTACGCTGGCACGCACGACGGTGAGATCAAAGTTCTGGATTGGGCGACGCGGCTCATCGTAACGAACCTGGCCGGATTTCAAGGCCGCGGATTCCCCAATATAGGCAGATTCCCGGGGGGAGGATCGCCTTCTGGTCCGATCGGGCTCGCTGACGATGGCCGGACGTTGATCGCCGCCGGCGCTGGCTCTACGGTTCGTTTGTGGGACACAGCATCATGGCAGCAGAAAGCATCATGGAAAGTTGGCGAAGGTGGCCCCTTCCGCGCCTCTCAAATAATTCTCTCGCCAGATCAACGTTTCCTGCTCGTGGCCGGATTTAGCGGAACGATCGACTTTCGAAACTTAGCGAATGGTCAAACTGAGGCGACCCTGGTCGAGCAAAACTCCGGCATGTGGGGAATTACCTTCTCACCTGATGGCAGCCTTCTGGCAGCGGCATCCAGGGAAGGGACAGTGACCCTCTGGAACGTACCTGAACGCAAAGAAATTGATGTGCTGCGCGGCCATTTGCTAGGCGTTCACGCCGTCGCCTTTTCACCCGATGCCCAACGGCTGGCCTCCGGAAGCGTGGGCCAGGAGGCGGTGAAGTTATGGGATGTTCTCACTCATCAAGAGGTGGCGACACTCGCAGGGCAAGGCTCCATCTTCCAGATTGTCAAGTTCTCGCCGGGCGGCAGAATCCTCGTCGCGATCAACGCGCAGCGGACTGCGCACATTTGGAGGGCGCCATCGGTGGCGGAAATCGCCGCCGCCGAAGCGAAAGACCCGCCGGTGCCCGAAAGCCATTGATCGGGCAACGACTGATGCATGAGCTGACCCAAGTTCTTGAGGCCGCGTCTAAAGGCGACTCCAAAGCCGCCGAGGAGCTCTTGCCGCTGGTTTACGACGAGTTGCGCAAACTCGCTGCTCACCGGATGGCTCAGGAATCGTCCGGGCACACTCTCCAGCCAACAGCACTGGTGCATGACGCCTGGCTAAGGCTGGTTAACACTCAAAACCAGACGTGGCAGAACCGCGCGCATTTTTTTTCTGCCGCGGCGGAGGCGATGCGACGCATTTTGATCGAACGCGCCCGTCGCAAGCAGGCTCTTCGGCATGGCGGCGGTCAGCAGCGGGTGGACATCCTAGACGTTGATCTCGCCGTTCCCATTGACGATGACCAAATCCTGGCCGTCAACGAAGCCCTGGACAAACTGGCAGCGCAGGACAAGCTGAAAGCAGAACTCGTCAAGCTGCGTTACTTCGTGGGGATGACGATCGAGGAAGCATCCCAAGTCTTAGGCATCTCTGAGCCGACCGCCAAACGCTATTGGACTTACTCCCGCGCCTGGCTTTTCCGAGAGATTCAACGGGCTAAGTAATGTCCGCCGATGGCGTTCTACAGGTCCCGCAAAAACAAACGGGTTTGCGGTGCGTGAGTGATTTATGGTTGGTTTCTTGTCCGGGATCGAGTGATTTGGGCATCACGTCCTCAGCGAGCGGAATCGTAGGCGAGTTGATCACGGAGGCCGGTTTCCACTTGACTCCGTTTCTTTGACCCCAAGACTGGTCTCATGCCGGATAATCCCAATGCAGCATGGCGATTTGTCTCGTTTCCAGAGGCGGAAATTGAAGAGCTTCCCGGCAAGATTCATCATTGGTACTGTCGGCCGGGCATGGTGAAAGAAACGAATTTGATGTTTGTCCGCGCTCATTTGCAACCCGGTCAAGCGCATAGGTTTCATTACCATCCTAAAATGGAGGAAATCCTTTACGTGCTCTCTGGGTCTGCCGAGCAATGGGTCGAACGAGAAAAACGCCAGATGTGCCCAGGTGATTCTCTTTATTTGCCGGCGGGTATTGTTCACGGCACTTACAATGCCGGAAGCGAGTTGCTAGATTTTCTGGCAATCCTGTCACCAGCCCGCAGTGACGGACCAGTAACGGTGGAGGTGAACGACCAGGAGCCCTGGAGATCCTTGCGTGGTTAAGGCGGAAGTCACTCTTCGCTCTCGGGGGGCTGTTGACGTTTTCGCCCCGACAATTCACTCCTAAACGATGAAGACTCTGCATCTCCACTTAACGAAACAAGTGCTGATGACCTTGTTGATGACGGTGGCGGTGTTCACTTTCGTCTTATTACTCGCCAACGTGCTGAAGGAAGTCCTGGCACTTCTCTTGAATCGACAGGCAACCTTCGGCGTCGTCGTGCATGCCATCGGCTTGCTGATTCCTTTCGTTGTGGCCTTTGCTTTGCCGATGGGCCTGTTGACTGCGACGCTATTGGTCTTCGGCCGGTTTAGCGCAGATCAGGAACTGACTGCCGCGCGTGCTTGCGGCATCAGTTTAACGTCGCTTGTTACTCCGATCCTTCTTTTAAGCTTGGCGCTGAGTGGTGTCTGCGCCGTGATCAATCTCGATATCGCACCTCGATGCCGCGTCGCGTACAAGAGCTTGTTGTTCCACCTGGGCATGGAGAACTCCACCACGTTGATCCCCGAAGACCGGTTTGTGGATGATATCCCGGGCTACATCATTTATGTGCGCAAAAGAGAGGGTGAACTCTTGCGGGACGTCAGATTCTATGTCTTGAGAACCAACGAAATTTCTCAGAAAATTAGCGCCGCCGAAGGGAGGCTCGTCCAAAACTCATCCGATAAAAAAACCTATCTTCAGCTAAATGATGCGATCGTCGAAACCAATCTGAGTTGGGATAACAACGATGCGAAAACCGACGCGCCCAAGGCAGAGGAGATAAAACCAGACGAAGACATTGATGAGGAAAAGTTGCCCTACGGCCCCGAACTGCCTCCGAGCGACCCGCCATTAACAAATCACGCAGAAGTCCAACCCCTCAAGGTGAAGTGGCAATCAACTTCCACACGCGAGATCACTTACGGGCCTTTGGAGGCTCGCACCGTAACCGAAGTCGAGCGCAAACCGAAAATCAGCGAAATGACTTTCCAGCAGTTGCGGGGAGAAATTAGAAAATTGGAACAGCAAGGAGTGGATGCAACGCCCGCTCTGGTTCAGTTGCATCGGCAAGTGGCTTTTTCGTTTGCCAGCTTCGGGTTTACTTTGATCGGCATTCCGTTAGGCATTCGCGCTCATCGACGCGAGACATCGGTCGGTATTGCCCTGGCTTTGATGCTTGTGTTGGTTTATCACAGCTTTTTCATCTTAGGCCAATCCCTGGAAGCCCGTCCTGAACTCGCGCCTCACTTGATACTTTGGGTGCCGAACTTTATTTTCCAAGCAGCCGGGGCAGTGCTTCTGTGGCGAGCGAACCACTTCGGAGAGTTGTAAATGTTTGCAAGTTGTCCGAAGCAGCCTCGCGTCTCGCCCGCTGTGGAGTCGGAAATCTTGTCCAGCGGAAGTGCTGCTGACGCTCGACGCATTTTTCGCAATTCAAACGTCGCCAGAGAGCTGAACGGTTCGGACGATTCGTCAGCAGGTCGATTCAGTGCAAAACGCTGGAGTGTTTCAGAATGAAATCCACAATGGGCGTCGAGTCATCAAGCCCGTGCGGATGATGGCCCACACCGGGTTTGGCGATCAGCGTGATACTGCCGCCCAGTTTACGGTAACGCTCCGCGACGAGCCCCGTGTTTTCATCCCACGGAACAACGTCATCTGCATCGCCGTAAACGTGCAGGAGCGGCACCTTGGCCGACGCGAGCAGAGCGAGGCTATCAACGGGGTTTTTTTCGAAGGCGATCGCTTCGGCTTCCGACTTGAAATGATATCGATCTAGGACCAACTGCCAATCGCGTGGGCTCCCTTTCCCTTTGCCCTTCCCTCCAGGCCAGCTCTTGAAATCGCAAACTGGCGCATCGGCATAGATACACGCAACTTTAGCGGGATTGGCGGCCGCCCAGTTATAGCAATACAGGCCGCCGCGGCTCAGTCCGACAAGCGCGGCCTTCTTCGCAAGACCATGGTTTTCCGTGAGTTCCTTGTGGAAGGAGTTCCAGTGTGCGACGGCTTCGGGACAGCCCAGCATATCCGGCACGCTCATATAAACCACGTGAAACCCCTTTCCAAGCAGTGCGATATCTGGCGCGGGCTTGTGGCCGAAGAACTCTCCGTGCCAAACCCACGGTTTGCCGGGCGCTGGTTGCTGGGGCGCGACCACAAGCACCGGCTTGCCATCGACGAAAAAGTCATAACGATCAAACCCATTCCAGGAAGTCTTTTTTCCTGGGAATGGCGCGTCCAGAGCGCGGATTCTGGCGTCCAATTCAGACGCTTGAACCTCCGCTTCCACCAAGGGCATGCCTTTATTCATACCCGGCCGCTGATGCCCCACGGCGTTGAGCCACGCATCTTTTAACAACCGCTGCCGCTGTTGGACAAGGCGAAGGAGTTCCGCGCCGCGCGGATATGCAGAGAGCATGACGTTGGCGTCGGCCATGGTGTTGACCTCGACCGGAGCTCCGAGTTGCAGGAGTAGTTGCCGAGCGATCAGCCAATGGCCTGTGGCGTTGATATGCACTCCATCGCCGGCGAGTCGATAGGCGGGGTCTTGCTCGCGGTGTTCGGCGAGATGGCGGTTCATTGGGCCGTGCAAATCCACGACATCCCAGCCCTGCGCGCGCTGAGCGAGCATCCAGTCCGAGTAACGGTCGAGCACTTCGTTGTAGCCTTCGAAAGGCTGCCGATATTCATCGCGACCAGCCGGTAGCGTTTTTCCTTTGAGCGGGAGAGGGTCGAATGCGGGCGGCGTGATGTGGAGGACTTTGGCGCCGACAGCTTCCGCCTGGATGCGCAGTCGCCGAATACCATCCTGAAATTTCAGAAAACGTTCTTCGCCAAAGGGATAATAAATGCCGTCATTCATTCCATAACAAGCGACGATCAAGTCCGGCTTCGTCTGCACCAGCACCCGCGCAAGCCGCTCGTGCAGGCCGGGGCGCGGGAATTGACCGCCCGCATGGCCGGGCTCGGAAAGACCAGACACCGTCTCGCTCGGCAAACCGAGGTTGAGGAATTGGATATGGCGTTCTGGAAACCGGCTTAAGGCATAGGCTTCCAGGTATTCAATGTACTGTCCGCTATAAGTGATGCTGTCGCCGAGAAACACGACACGCCTCACACCGGGCAGGAAGTCTGGCTGAGCAGCGTGCAATGCAGTGCATAAAGTAGCTGTCGCGAGGAGAAAAGAGATTCGAGTGAGCATCATAGGTGATCTGGTCTTACCACAAACCCTCTGACTTAGGCGAACATTTTGGATGGTGGCGCGAGTTGGTCGCAACGAGAAAAAGATCTCCTAGCGAACATCGCAAGCAATGTCAGACAAGCGCGGACTTGCTGCGATATCAGCGAAGTTACTGAAAGAAACCATGTTGTAATGCGTTGACTTACAAAATGGTGGAGCCGACAGGAATCGAACCTGCGACCTTCTCATTGCGAACGAGACGCTCTACCAACTGAGCTACGACCCCAACCTATTTCACTTAAATAGCTTACAACAGATTTTCTAAACTCAAGAAAGACGCTCGACCTCACCAGTTGTTACACCCAACTTTTCAGCAGGGAAACAAAGAGATCAACCACCTAGCAAATACTCTAGGGACTTCCTAATGTTCAGAATTCTTATCGTCATAAGAATCATAGTGACTATGGAATAAAAACAATCGGAGGCAAGAGAAAAGAGCACTACTGTCGCACTAGTGATCGGCCGGGCGGGTGCTTGAAAAGGTGTGAGGGCTTTTGGACATCTTGGCCGGGGCAGATTGGTGGAAAACATCACATGATCGGCGCTTGAGTCTCAGTTCCAGACAAAGCTCCGCCGCGGCGACCTCTCCGTACAGAAAAGTCCCCCGCCGCATTCAGTTCTTTTTTCGCGAAAAGAGCACCGCCTCCAACTCCTCCAGCATCGCCCACCCCAACCAGTAAAGTTGGAGTGCCTCCCACTGGCGCTTGGTCGGCTTGCGTCCAGTCCACAACACCAGCAGCACCGAGGCGATCAAGGCGCAATAGATTGTAAGCGCGATCAAAACTAGCGCCGCGATCGCGAACGGAGCGCAGCGTTCACGCTGCTTTACCGTCTAGAGCCAACTTGTATCATTGTAACAGCCAAAGCGCTCTGGCATCTCGACACTGAAGCGGCATGAATGCCGCGCTCCTACGTCGTCCTGTCGAGACGTCTCGGTGATGTCTCCGGTGATTGACACAATCACCACCCAAAGTTAGCCTGCGGCACCGTGAAAGTTTTGGGAGATCACACGGGAAACCATGTCACGCAGCGTTAAAGAACCAAGTCCGGCTGGCCCGATGGGCGCGTGCTTTGCGACGACGCATTGGAGTGTCGTCCTCACCGCCGGCGACAGCGCCTCACCAGAAGCTCAGCAAGCCCTGGAAACGCTCTGTCGCTCTTACTGGTATCCGCTGTATGCCTATGTCCGGAAGCAAGGGTGCAGTCTCCACGATGCTCAGGATCTGACTCAGGAATTCTTCGCCATATTTCTGGCTAAGCGTTATATCGCCACCGCCGATCGCGAACGCGGCCGCTTTCGCTGGTTCCTCCTCGCCTCGCTCAAACACTTCCTGGCGAATCAATGGGATCGCGCCAACGCCCAGAAACGCGGGGGCGGCAAGATTCACATTCCGTTGGATGAAATCACGGCGGAGAGCCGGTATCGTTTAGAGCTCAGCCACGACACAACAGCCGAGAGGCTTTATGAACGAGGCTGGGCTCTGACCGTCCTCCAAGAGACGCGCGTCCGATTAGGCGAGGAATACACGAGTGCCGGCAAACGCGAACGCTTTAAGCAATTGGAAAGCTTCCTTCCCGGCGAGCAAAGCGAACAAAGCTACGCTCAAGCTGCGGATCAGCTTGGTCTGAGCGAGGTCGCAGTGAAGTCCGAAATCCATCGCTTGAAGAAACGGTTTGGCGCAATCCTGCGCGCCGAAATTGCGCGCACCATTGCCGATCCGAATGAGATTGACGATGAGCTAAGGCATCTCATCGCGGTCTTGAGCGAATAACGCAGAATGCGCTAGAGCATGTCCAAAAATCGTAGCAGCCGACGTAAGGAGGCTCTGATTTCCGGAGTTGAGGTAAGCGAGAGTTAATGGCCGCATCAGATGTTGTGCCGAAGTGTGAATCGTCAGCACCAATGACAGTCAACTGAGTTCAGAGCCTCGTTACCTCGGCTGCTACAATTTGAACGAATCTCGCGACGCGCTCTGGAACTTTCGGCCGGGTTTGCTTCATGTCTTAATAGCCGTTCATCGGAAATCATTTATGGCCACCGTGAAAGTCTGCGCTGAATGCGGAGCAACGTTGCGCGAAAGCGCTTTCGATAATCGCTGTCCGACTTGCTTGTTAAACCTCGGCTTGGAAGCTGCCGAGATCGAACCGCCCGCTGGCGAGATTGAAGCTGCTGCCGCCCATTCCGCACTCCGCGCTCCGCGCTCCGCACTTGGCAAAGTCCGCTACTTTGGCGATTACGAACTGCTGGAAGAGATCGCCCGCGGCGGCATGGGTGTTGTCTTCAAGGCCCGGCAGGTCAGCCTAAATCGGACTGTCGCCCTGAAGATGATTTTGACCGGGAAATTAGCTTCGCGCACATCCGTGCAACGCTTTTACACCGAAGCGCAGGCTGCGGCCAAGCTGGACCACGCTCACATCGTTCCAATTCATGAGATTGGCGAACACGAAGGCCAGCATTACTTCAGCATGAAGTTCATCGAAGGCGGAAGCCTGGCTGCCGTCATCGAGAATGGAAGATGGAGGATAGAAGATGGCAAAAGCCCATTCAGGCCATCTTCCATCCTCCATCCTCCATCCTCCGCGGCGAAGCTGCTCGCGAAGGTCGCCCGCGCTGTCCACTTCGCCCATCAACGAGGCATTCTGCACCGCGACCTCAAGCCGGGAAACATTCTGATTGATAGCGAGGGTGAGCCGTACGTCACAGACTTTGGTCTGGCTAAGATAATCGAGAATGAAAGCGATTTGACGCAAAGCCATGCGCTGATGGGCACCGCCAGTTACATGGCGCCCGAACAAGCTTCCGGCGAGACCAAACAACTAACGACCGCAGCCGACATTTATGGCTTGGGCGCCGTGCTCTACGAACTTCTCACAGGACGGCCCCCGTTTCGAGCTGAGACACTCATGGCGACCATGAGGCAGGTGATCGAACGCGAGCCTGAGAAACCGCGTGCCTTGAATCCACAAGTGGATCGCGATTTGGAAACGACCTGCCTGAAATGCTTGGAGAAAGAGCCGGCTCGCCGTTACGGTTCCGCCGAAGCATTCGCCGACGATCTCGATCGCTGGTTGCGAAACGAGCCGATCCTGGCGCGGCCCAGCACAGTTTGGGAAAAGGCCAGCAAGTGGGCCCGGCGCAAACCGGCGATTGCCAGTCTGGCCGCGTCGGTCGCGCTGGCGATGGGTCTCGGGTTTCTCGGTGTGACGTGGCAATGGCGTCGTGCTGAACACGGTGCCGAGCAGCGGCGGCAGCAGTTGGTCCGCCTCAACGTCGCGAATGGCTCGCGCCTTGTCGCGGACGGCGACTTGTTAAGCGCGCTGCCTTGGTATGTTGAAGCTCTCAAGCTGGAACAGGGCCGGCCGGATCGTGAACTGGTTCACGCTTCGCGAATCGAATTCCTCCTGCAACAGTGCCCCAAACCCGTCCAGATCTTCGTTCACGAAGGAAAGCCAGCGACGCCAAACTACGGGCGGCTGGCCGTCGCCCAATTCAGTCCCGAGGGACGGAGAGTGGCGACCTACGGCAATCGATCCAATTCAGCCGGTGAAAGCCAGGGCGAAGTGATTGTGTGGGAGGTGGCCTCGGGGAAACCGTTGTTCCCGCCGTTGCAACACCCCGGCACCATGTTGCACGTCGAATTCAGTCCGGATGGCCGCCGCCTCTTGACTGCCTGCGACGATGGCAAAGCGCGCATCTGGAATCTGCGGCCTTACGGCCTGAAGACCGAGGACTTCGCACTCGTCAGCCAAGCGTTCTCCTCGCGCCGGATTGATCCGACTGGCACCGCCTTGGAGCCAGTGGACGTGACAGTGGTCAAACGCGCTCACGATGCCTTGCGAGTGAAATACCCGGTGTTGTTTAATGAAAGCCTGACTGGCGACCGAGATTCAAGATCGACCGCGGGACTCGATCACCCGATTCCCAACGCGCCGGAGCACCAACCAGAGGAGCGCGGACAGCCTTGTCCGCGCTCCGCTCGCGTTGTTGATTCCCGGCCGCGAGCTCTGCGGTGCATCGTGGAGCGATGCCCTGACGGTAGCCGTGGCATTCATGCCACGGATCACATGACCCGACCCACGTTCGTCGCGGAGCGACGATTGAAATCCCCCTTCCGCTTCGCCATTCTCCCGCCATGGCCAACACCTTCACCTCGCTGCATTATCACATCGTCTTTTCCACGAAGCATCGCGAACCCTGGATTCGCTCCGATATCCAGGATCGCCTCTTGACCTATCTCGGTGGCATCGCCCGCGAAAACGGTTTGAAGGCAATTCTGATCGGCGGGATGCCGGATCATGTTCACCTCGCCCTTGCGATCCCGCCCACTCAAGCCGTGAGCAAAGCCGTGCAGGTCATCAAAGGCGGCTCTTCAAAATGGATCAAAGACGCTTTGCCCGGAATGCGAGGCTTCGCATGGCAGGACGGTTACGGTGCCTTCACAGTGAGCAAGTCGAACCTCGACGAGGTGGTGGATTACATCCGCACGCAACCGGAGCATCATCGGGTCAAAACATTTCAGGAGGAATACTTGGCCTTTCTGGTCCGCCACGGAATTGAATACGACGAACGGTATTTGTGGAATTGAGTTCAATCGTCGCTCCGCGACGAGTCAACCTGTGCGCCATTCTTCCGTGGCTTGAAAGCCACGGCTACCGTCGGACGGTCGCTCCGCGACCACACAAAACGCCTCCATCGCTCAATGCCTCGGCCTACCTCTATGCTTGAAGCTGCCATTCTGGCTGATACCCTCGGTTGGAAAGCCATCGACAACGCACGCACAGCAACGCGCAATCTACAAACCCAATGAATATTGCCTTAATCGGACCTTCGGGCGTGGGTAAAGGCACTCACGCCGCCAGCCTTTGCACCCGTTTTGATCTGCGCCACGTCGCCACCGGCGACCTATTCCGCTACCATCTTCAAACCCACAGCGCGCTCGGCCAACTGGCGCGAAAATACATGGAGCAAGGCGAACTCGTGCCCGACGAAGTGGTGGACTCGATCATTGAGGAATGGTGTGTCCAACGCACCCCGGGCGAAGGCGCGTTGTTCGACGGCTTCCCCCGCACCGCCTACCAGGCGCAATTCCTCGATGGCCTGCTCCAGAAACTGGACCGCCCTCTCGATGCGGTGGTTTATCTGCGGGTGCCGGACGACGTAATTGTCAACCGCCTCGCCGGCCGGTTGATCTGCCGCAATTGCCAGGCACCCTATCACCGGACGCTACATCCGGCCCGGCGGGACGGAGTCTGCGACGTCTGCGGCCACGAACTTTACCAGCGGCCTGACGACACCACCCAGCTCGTGCAGGCGCGAGTGCGGATCTTCCACCGCATGACCGGCCCAGTGCTTGAGCACTACGCGGCGACGGGCCGACTCGCCCTCATCAACGGGGAAGGCACGATCAGCGAGGTCGAGGCCCGGCTGTTGGATCTTGTCGCGGCGATGCAGCAGGGCTCCGCCCGGTTTGCGACTCGTGAAGAAACCGCGCAGATCGTCGCCGTCGAGCGCGCTGCGCTGTCAGCGACGCAAATGGCGCGCGTCAGCCCCGACGTGGTGCTGCTGGGCGGTCCCGGCTCGGGCAAGGGCACGCAGGCCGAGCGACTATGCGCCCAGCTCCGGCTGCCACACATCGCGACCGGCGACTTGTTCCGCGAAAATCTCCGACAGGCCACCGACCTCGGCAAACTGGCCCAGACCTATATGGATCGCGGCGAGCTCGTGCCCGATGATGTCACCGAGGCGATGGTTGAGGCGCGCCTGGCCCGACCGGACACGCAAGGCGGCTTTATCCTCGACGGTTTCCCGCGCACCTTGCCCCAGGCGGGGGCGCTCGCGGATATGATGACTCGGCTCCAGCGTCGGATCGCTGCGGTGCTATACATCAAAGTTTCGGACGACGCGCTGGTAGGCCGCCTGTCGGGCCGGATGATCTGCCGGGCCTGCCAGGCCCCCTACCATTTGCAGTTCAAGCCACCACGCCAACCCGGCGTCTGCGACTCCTGCGGTGGCGAACTCTACCAGCGCGCCGACGACAACCCGAAGACGGTGCGCGCTCGGCTCATTACCTTCCACGGGCAGACCGAGCCTCTCATCGCCTATTATCAGCAGGCCGGCCTCCTGCACGAAATCGATGGCGAGGGCACGCTGCCTGAGGTTTGTGCGCGCAGTCTGACCGCCCTCCGTCCCCATCTCCCGGTGTCATCCCCGACGTCACCCACGACATGAACCTTGGAGCCTGTCATCTGGTGAGAGAAACACACCAGATCAATCTCGTGGCCGGAACGTAATGGTTCCTGAGAGCCTAGAGCGAGC
>CAMAWP010000195.1 GCA_945861765.1 Akkermansia muciniphila
CGGGCGGAGACGGCGATGACGTGGCGTTGGATTGCGGAGCGGCTGGCGATGGGGCATTGGCGAACGGCTGCCAACGCCGCGCGGAGAGCGGCGCTGGCCCGTCGGAAATAATTCAGACGATACACTCCATTAGTCATCTCTGACCCCTTATCGCACGAGTTTGGAGAAACGTTGCGGACAGCTTGAGACTCCCGCCCTGTCTGCGTCAGGCTAAAATTTCCGCCCGATCACCCTTTTCTTGGTATCGCCCGGCGGGATTCTCCTCTTATGCGGCCTCCGAGGCGACGGCAAACCCTGGCGCATCGGCACGGAAGGTTCAGCAAATCACTGATAAGCCGTATTTCCCGAACTGCTCGTCGCGCGTCACCACGGTCAAGTCGTGCAATATGGCGGCAGCAATGATGAAGCGATCAAAAGGATCGTCGTGGATGGCTGGCAGTTTCGCCGCTGCGATGCAGGCATCCAGTTCGAGAGGAAGAACGGTCAGTCCGTGGTGTTCGGCGACCTGTTCAAACCACGTTTCGACGGGATGAGAAAGCTCCAGCCTGCCTGCGGCAGTTTTGAGGCTGATTTCAAATCCGCTGATGGCCGACACATAAACTGCCGCCGCCGCATTTATTCCCTTGAGGGCGGCGCGGCTTAATTTCTTGTCGCCGCTGGCAAGCCACAGCAAGGCGCAGGTGTCCAGAATCATCGAAATCTCCGTGGCCACTCGGCTTCGGTGGCTGGCTCAACCGGATCGTATTTGATTTTCATCTTGCCCAAGATTGGATGCGGCTTGATGCGGTTCACCCGTTTGTGCGGCACGAGGTCGGCGACTGGCTCGCCGTTGCGGCAGATGACGATGGTTTCGCTGTTCGCCTCTAGTTTGGCCAGCAGGCTGGAAAAGTTGGTTTTCGCCTCGTGAACATTCACAGTTTTCATTGCGGCACAATTAGTCCAGTTAGTCCATGGCGTCAATGGCATTGTTGGCTTCTCCAGCAGTTCTCATTATGGCAATTTCGCTCAGATTTCCCTTATATTTCGTGGGTTTGCAGTCTGTTCTTTGAGCCCGCTTGTGTCTGAAACCGGACCACGCCACTCAAGATCCCTAGGTTTTTCGACTCGCAACCATTCCAGCCACCCTCGTTCGTAGTCGTCGCAATTGCAAAAACAGCCCATTTCTCCAGCAATTCAGCCCTAAAGAGAATTGGTGGCCAGCAATCACGCTGAAAATCCTTAACTCAATGGCAGTGAGGCGACGCCCTGCCCTTTCGGGATGCTTGTGTTGCCCGGCTCGTTCTGCTTATGCTCAAAAGGATGGCGATGCCATCGTTTACAGATGTATTTCTGACAACCGCGTAGGAAGGAATAACTAGTGGAATTCATTGCTATTATTGTTTTCTTGGCGGTTTTTTCGGTCCCGGTGCTCCTGATATGGCTGGCTGTCCGGTCGTCTAAGCAGGTCAAGGATTTGAGCTGGCGCTTAGACCGCCTCGAGCAAGACTTTCGCGAACTGAGAGATCAGTTCGGTTCGCGACGCGAGGCCGAGCAGGAGACCGAAGCGCCAGCCGCAGAATCGCCGACGGATTCCATCTCGGCCAGGGTTCAGAAAGTTGCAACCCCGGTTCACACGGACAGCCATTCCGAAGAGCGTCCAATTTCACCGCCCCTTCTTCCGCCTCTCGTAGTTCCCCCGCGACTTCGGCAAACAGTTTCGCCGCGGCGAGCGGTGCCGTCAGCGCCGCCTCTCATTGAAGCTTCGCCCTCCGACTCACGCGCACAGCGCTGGCAAATCGATTGGGAACAATTCCTCGGCGTCAAACTGTTTTCCTGGATCGGTGGTTTGGCCCTGTTGCTGGGGATCGCCTTTTTCGTAAAATATTCCTTCGAGCACAACTTGATTCCACCTGAAGTGCGCGTCGCACTTGGTTTTCTTGCTGGCATGGGTTTATTGGCTGGCGGGATTGGTCTGCGCCGCAAGGAATACGCGGTCACAGCTCAAACACTTACTGCGACCGGTGTCGTGGTTCTGTATGCGGTGAGTTTCGCTGCCCATGGCGTCTATCACCTGATCGGTTCGATTCTGGTCTTCTTTCTGATGGTGGCGATCACAGCGACTGCGTTTCTGTTGGCGACCCGAATGGATGCGAAGGTCGTCGCGGTTCTAGGGTTGCTGGGTGGCTTCTTAACTCCGCCGCTCCTTTCCACCGGCGAAGATAATCCGTTCGGATTGTTTGGGTACATTGCACTGTTGGACATCGGACTGATGGCGGTCGCGTTACATCGACGGTGGTATTTTCTGATTCTCCTGTCGGCAAGCAGCACTTTGCTCATGGAGTTTGGTTGGGCCAATCGCTTCTTTGAGCCCGAAAAAATCGTCATCGCCGACGCGGTTTTCTCGACGTTCAACCTGCTATTTCTGGGAGGGTATTTTGCTGGCGAAAAGCTGGGGCGTAGTCATCAAAAACTGACCGTATCTGCCCTTCTTCTGCCGTTTGCCACGATTGGATTCGGTTTCTTTCTGCTCAGTTATAGTTCGCTGGCAAGTTGGCCTGGAGCAATGCTGATTTTGGTTCTTGTCGCCGACTTGTGTTTGCTAGCCATCGCGGCCAAGGGCGAACAGCTAAGCCGCGTCCCAGGGCTTGCCGGGACCGCGGTGTTTCTCTTCTTGGCGATGTGGTCGAAATTCCATTTCATCGAAGCCAACCTACCGTGGATACTCGCTGCGATCCTTGTTTTCGCCTCTTTGCATACTGTTTTTCCCGTTCTTCTTCAACGATGGCGGCCGCGAGTTGCTGCTCCTTTTTTGGGGGATCTGTTTCCTCCAATGGCACTGCTGATTGTTTTGGTGCCGGTCCTGCAATTAGATCATGTCAGCTTTTTGCTATGGCCATTTGTGTTGATGATCGATGTGTTGGCCATTGGTTTGGCTCTGCTGACCGGTTCGCTGGTGAGTGTTCTCGCGGTGATATTGGGAACGCTTGTCGTAATGGCGTTTTGGATCGCCCGTATTCCGCCGCAATGGCCGAGCCTCTGGGCGATGCTCCTCGTCGTTGGGTCTTTTGCGTTGTTCTTTGTCTTCGGTGGACTCTGGGCGCTGAAAAGGACCGCTGGTAAATCCGACCCCAACTGGACGCTTCCGCCCGAGTGGCAAAAGCAGATTCCAGCGTTCGGCGCGATCCTTCCATTTCTGCTGTTGGGATTGATGGCCCTCCGATTTCCGATCACCAATCCGTCATCACTTTTCGGGATGGCTTTATTGCTCTCGGTTTTGACACTTGGCCTGGCGCGATTTAGCAGCGCGGACGCTCTTGCTCTGGTCGGGTTGCTCGCGTGTCTCAGCGTCGAATACATTTGGCATAAGTCCGATTACAGCGCTGTGTCGGCTGGGATCGCTTTGGGATGGTATGTTATTTTCTACCTACTCTTCACCCTCTTTCCTTTTGCTGTCGCGAGGCAGTTCAGAACCAAAACATTGCCTTGGGTTGGAGCGGCGCTTTCAGGCCCTCTGCATTTCTACCTCATCTACCAGGCGTTTGGCGGACTATTGGAGAACTTCCCTTACATGGGGCTGATCCCCGCAGTGCTGACGATCCCGCCGCTGATCGGGCTTCGATTGTTCATCAGTAAGATCGAGCTCGACGCAGCGCAGCGCATCCGATTGCTCGCCTGGTTCGGCGGGAGCGCTCTCTTTTTTATCACACTGGTTTTCCCGATTCAATTTGAGCGGCAATGGATCACATTGGGCTGGGCGCTCGAGGGTGTTGCTCTGGCCTGGCTCTACCTGAGAGTGCCCCATCGCGGATTGCCGTTGGTCGGCGTCGGGTTACTGATCGTTGCATTTGCTCGTTTGGCGCTCAATCCAAAGGTCTTTCAATATCACCCCCGAAGCGAAATCCCGATCTTGAACTGGTATTTGTACAGCTACGGGATCGCAACGCTCTGCTTCTTTTTCACCGCGAAGCTGCTGACGCCACCCCGCAACATAATTCTGAAGAAAAACGTGTTGCCCTTGCTCTATACTTTGGGAACGATCCTCGCGTTCCTGTTGCTCAATCTTGAAATTGCAGATTACTTCTCCGATGGTCCGTTCCTACGATTCCAGTTCACCGGAAACTTCGCACGGGATATGAGCTACTCAATTGGCTGGGGATTGTTCGCGCTTGGTCTGTTGCTGATTGGAGTGCAAAAGGAAGTTCGCGCCGCCCGCTATGCAAGCCTCGCGCTCTTGAGTGTGACGTTGCTGAAGCTTTTCTTCCACGACCTCAGTCGGCTCGGTCAGCTTTACCGTATCGGCGCTTTCATCGGAGTGGCAATTATCCTATTTGTCGCCTCATGGATTTATCAACGGTTCCTTTCGATCCAGAACGGCGCTAAGAAAAGGTAGCATGCGGACGAACTCCTTTTTCATGTCGGGACTGCTGGCATTCTTGAGCGTGGTTCAGGCTGTTGCCGCCGCCGTCTCTTCCTCTTGGCCTTACCACCAGGAATTTGCGGTGTCTCAGGCAGGCCTCATTAAGTTCGCTCTGCCGCCCGAATCGATGGACGCCTTAAGACCATTACAAGAAGATTTGCGAGTCTTCTCGACCGAAGGCCGAGAGCTGCCGTATTTGCTGGTCGAGCCGGTGCCTCCAGCGAAGGTGAATCAACCAGCGAAGTCATTTCAAGTGCAGTTGGAAGCCGCTCAAACCGTCATTCGGATCGAGACCGGAAGCGCCGACCCGATCGCCGCCGTGTCGCTTGATACTCCGGCCGAAGCCTTCGTGAAGTCTGCTCGGTTGGAAGGATCAGCGGATGGTATTAATTGGCAATTCCTAGTGGGAGGGAAACCGATCTTTCGGCAGCGACAAGGCGCTTCAGATTTGCAATTGGCACTTCCTATCCCTGGAACGTGGACATTTTTTCGCATTACAATCGATGATCAACGCACCTCGCCAATTCCTTTTACTGGAGCGCTTATTCATAGAGCTTCCAAAGCGACGCACGCGATTAGCCCATTGAATGTCAAAGTGCTAGACCGCCAGGAGGTGGGTAGAGAGACAAGATTGAGCTTGGATACTGGCGGCGCGAACCTCTTCCTCGCCCAATTCGCTGTTCATGTCGCGGACCCGTTCTTTACCAGGCGAGCGACGGTTTCGGAAAAGGCTCTTGAGCAAAACCAGATCGTCGAGAAACCGCTTGCCTCGGGCAGCATTTATATGATTGTTGCGGACTCGCAACTTTCACGGTCGAATCTGATGGTGGAAGTCGAACGAAAAACATCCACCAAGCTCGTCACTCTAACTCTCCATAACTTTGACCAGGCGCCGCTTAAAATCGAGTCGGTCACGGGCACTTTCAGACCTCATTATCTGATCCTGTTCGCGCCGGCGCCAGGAGCTTATTATTTGGCGAGCGGGAATCGGCAGACAGACGCGGCAAAATACGATCTTTCCTTGCTCAAGACGGAAGTGGAGAAGGTTCCACTCGCAGGCGTGCGGATTGGACCGATAACGGCGAACCCATCCTACCGAGCATCGGAAGTGCTGCCGGATTTAGAGCCAACAGGATCACGCCTCGATACGAGTTCGTGGCCGTATCGCAAAGAAGTCGTGATCCAATCTGCCGGCGGCCAACAACTAGAGCTGGACCTGGAGGTGTTGAGTCGTGCGCGGGATGGCTTTCGGGATTTGAGGCTTGTTCGCGACGGCATGCAGATCCCATTTCTGATCGAGAACACTTCCATCCAACGATCTATTTCTGTCCAAGGTTTACCCGTGGCCATTCCCAAAACTCCTTCATTGAGCCGTTGGGTGATGGACCTGCCGTTTCCATCTTTGCCGGTGAAACGGCTGACATGCAGTTCACCCACCGCGCTTTTTCAGCGTGAGATGATCCTATTCGAGGAGACGCGCACCCAACACGGTGAGAATCTCCAGCGACGTCTGGGCACGGCTTCATGGATTCAAAAGCCGGATCAGATCCGCAAAGAGCTCGATATGATCCTTGCAACCACACTCGAATCGAGCCGGTTCTTCCTGGAAACCAACAATGGCGATAACCCGCCGATCGTGATCGAGAAGGTCGAGGTCTGGTATCCGGCGACTCGACTGTCCTTCAAATCCGCGCCCGGCAAGCCGCTCTTTCTTTATTTCGGCAACCCGAAGGCTGATTTTCCGAAATATGATTTGAGCTTGGTGGCAGACCAGCTAATGAGGGCTGACAAACAAACCGCCTCACTCGGTCCGCAGCAGAAGGTAGCGGCAGGATGGAGTTTTGGCGGAACATCCAGCGGGTGGCCGTCGATTCTCTTTTGGGCAGTCCTGAGCCTGGTCGTGATTGGTCTGCTCGTGATCATGTCCCGGCTTTTGCCTCAAAGCACGAAGTGAACGTCTATCGCTGAAGAAACCGAAAAGCGCGATGGCGCATGGACGCCTACGACAGCCATCGATCAGCTTGCTTTGAAGTTGCCTAATTGTCCTTCGGCAGCGCGAAGCAGTAGTACGCGTTACCGGACTTGGTTTCGGGTTTGCCTCCGCCGCCGGCGGCAATGATGATGTATTGTCGGCCGCCGATTTCGTACGTTGCGGGAGTGGCATAACCGCCGGCGTCCATCTGGAATTCCCAAAGCAGCTTGCCTGTGCCCTTGTCGTATGCATGGAAACGTTCATCCATGGCGGCGCCAATGAATACAAGTCCACCCGCAGTCACGAGCGGGCCGCCGATGTTGAACGTGCCCGTGGGCGGCAAGCCTTTCTTTTCCAAGGCAAGATAAGTTCCCAACGGCTCTTGCCATCGGATCTCGCCTTTGTCGAGGTCGAGCGCGGTCAGAGTGCCCCAAGGACGTTTGTTGATCGGAAAGCCGTCCGGATCACGGAGGTCGTGATGACCTGTCGCGATGTAAGGAATCTCGTCTGCAAAACTCAGCTTGGCTTCCTGCAACGATATTTTCTCGCTGCCACCCTCGCCGAACAGGAACGAGACCATCGCGCGTTTCTCGACAACGGAAAGCGAAGCGAAACTCGGCATCTGACCGCGGCCCGTCTCGATCAGATCGCTCACCTGCTTTTTGGTCAATCGTTCCTTGACGGTCTTGAGCGAGGCCAGTGACGGTGATGCTGGATTCTGTGGCCGGTCGAAGCCATGGCAAGCGGAACAGATGGATCCGTAGAGCAGTTGGCCGAGATCAGCGAGCGTCATTTCCGTGCGCGGTTTCGATGGCACCATCGAGATCCATTCCGCTTCGTTGCTCGCATTCACGTAGAACAGATGCGTTTCCGGATCGAAGGCACCGCCGCCCCATTCGCCGCCACCGTTGAACTGCGGCAGCGCAATCGAGGGCTTAAGTCCGGGAGGAATAAAGATGTTGCCCGTGACCATTCCCTTGAGTTTGTTCAGCGCGAAATCCCGAGCCTGAGTTGATAAATCGGTGACGTCGGCTTCGGTCAATCGTTGTTGCGCGAAAGGCGGAGGCTTCGTCGGGAACGGCTGCGTCGGCCAGCTTTGTTCGCCCGGAAGTTCCGATTTCGGCACAGGTCGTTCTTCCACGGGAAAGAGAGGCCGACCCGTCTCACGATCGAGCAGGAAGACGTGGCCTAACTTGCCGGATTGCGCGACGGCATCGATGCGGCGGCCACCGTGCGTCACTGTGACAAGATTGGGAGCGCAGGGGATGTCGTAGTCCCACAAGTCGTGATGCACGATCTGGAAATGCCAGACGCGCTCGCCGGTATCGGCTTTGAGCGCTAACACGCAATTTGCAAAGAGGTTTTGTCCAACGCGATTCCCTCCGTAGTGGTCGTAGGAAGGAGAGCCGGTGCCAGCGAATACCAAGCCCCGTTGCAAATCGAGCGTGAGTCCACCCCATGAATTGGCGCCGCCGATGGTCTTCCAGGCGTCGGCTGGCCATGTCTCGTACCCGGATTCTCCAGGATGCGGAATCGTATGAAAAATCCACCGACGCTTTCCGGTGCGAACGTCGAACGCGCGGAGATGTCCCGGAGCACTTGGCGCCGGACCTTCACCGACCACCGAGCCCATGATCAGCAAGTCGCGATAGACGATCCCAGGTGAGGTAGCGCTCACAGACAAAAAGAAGACATCCCGATCGAGACCGTCGCGCAAGTCCACTTTACCTTCGCTGCCGAAGGCCTTGATCAGTTGGCCGCCAGTAGCGCTGATGGCGTAAAGGAAATTTCCGCCAACGAAGAAAATCCGCTTATCTTCTCCGTTTGCCCAGTAAGTCACGCCACGGTTGACACCCCGTCCTCCCTTTCCTTCCCACGGATCAAACACCCAGCGCTGGATGCCTGTGGATGCGTCGAGAGCCACAACTTTGAGGCCCGCAGTCGTGATGAACATCACTCCATCCACAATGATTGGATTGCATTCAATCGTTGAGGCTCCGCGCGCGCGCATGTCATCACAGCGATAAATCCATGCTGGCTTCAGCTTGCTGACGTTGCTCCGGTTGATTTGGTCGAGCGCAGAATATTTTGTTCCGGCGAAATCGCCGCCATACACTTGCCATTCTCGATGACTTTGGTGCGAGGCAGCGGCGTGCGGCTCAACAGAACCGGTGAACAACACTGAAGCAAAGGAGACGGTCAGAAGAAGTGCGCGCATGATGGATAGGTAATACCAGTTTTGCGATTTGGTGCAACCGTGCGTCGTGGCGCATTTTCCAATGCGCTTGGCGCATTCTGACGTTCCAAATGAGAATCCCCGCCATCTCCCAAATAGCGGCGTTGAGTATCGGTATCGGGGGCAGTCCCCTGCCCCGTCATAAATCACCTTCTTGAATCGCGTTTGACATCGGTTGCGACTGGACCATGCTCGCGTTCAAGCTGAACTATGATCAATAGAAGAACCTTTCTGAAAGCTGCAGGCGCTGGACTGGTCGGTGCAGCGTTCGGTGGCACCGAGCCGACGCCCGGTGTGAGGAGAAAACTGGCTGTCGTAACGACGCTGTGGAATTACCATTCACACGCTTGGCATATGGCCGAGCGCTTCCTGGGGGGATATCCACGCGAAGGCCGATGGCACCGTCCATCGCTCGATGTGGTCTCCGCCTACGTCGATCAAACGCCGGAGAACGATCTCAGCCGCACACGCTCCAAGGAATTCGGCTTCAAGATTTATCCAACGGTTGCCCAAGCCTTGCGATCTGGCGGCGAAAAGCTGGCGGTCGATGCCGTTTTGCTCATCGGCGAGCACGGCAACTATCCCGTCAATGAAATTGGCCAGAAGCAGTATCCGCGATATGAGCTGTTCAAGCAGATCGTCGAGGTCTTTCGACAGGATGGTCGGACGACGCCTGTGTTCAGTGACAAACATTTGTCATGGAAATGGGAGTGGGCGAAAGAAATGACCGACACATCTCGAAGCATGGGTTTCCCATTTTTGGCGGGATCGTCGTTACCAGTCACGTGGCGCATGCCCTCGATCGATATGCCGTACGGCGCGGACGTCGAGGAGGTGCTGTGCGTTGCCTTCGGCGCGGTCGATATCTACGATTTCCACGCGCTCGAAACAATCCAGTGCATGGCGGAACGGCGTCGCGGAGGCGAAACGGGCGTCGTGGCGATGCAAGCGCTACGCGGCCCAGCGGTGTGGGAGGCGATGCAAGCTGGCTCGTGGGCGGCGGGAGGCTGGGATCCGAAACTCTTTGAAGCATGCCTGTCCCGGAGTCAAACGCTCGCGCAGCCGGAGACATTCAGCCATCGTTACCCAACCGCGGCTCAAATGCGTGAATGGGTCAAGCAGCCTGTCGCGTACAGATTCGAATACGCCGACGGCCTGAAAGCGACGATGCTGATGATGAACGGGCTGTTGGAAGATTTTACATTCGCGGCGCGTCTCGCCGGACAGAGTCAGCTAATCTCCACGCTGTTCCATCTGCCGCCTAATCCGAACGTCGTTTACTCGGCAGCGTTGATGTCAAAGGTCGAGGAAATGTTCATGACTGGAAAGGCTCCTTATCCAGTGGAGCGAACGTTGCTGACCAGCGGCCTCGTCGCAGCCGGGCTGCTCTCACTCGCATCAGGCCAGAAGCGAATCGAGACACCGCACCTTTCTGTTCGTTATCGGTCGCCTCAGGAATCACAGTTTTGGCGGAGCTGAATTTACACAACGTTCGCTGCGGTTGCTGTGATCCCGAGAGACACGATCAGGCCAGAGCAGTTTAAGATCTGAAGCGTCCGCCCGAGATCAGCTTGCTGGACGGCTTTGAGGATGGGGGTTCGCAAACCGACATTTCTGCCGGGCCTCGAAGGTTCAACGGTTTGGCTAGGTCGGCGTGCTGTATTCCGACTTGAAATCGGGTGTAACAATTCGTCGCTAATCGGGGCAAGGCGGTTTAGAGTGTCGGGAAAATCACATTCTATCTATGCAACGATTTATTCTCTCCGCCGCGCTGGCTATTGCAGTCTTGGAGTTGTCTTGGAGTGCGAATCCTTTCGGACGTGCTTCAGCCGGAGACAGCCGCGATCTGGCCCCGGACAAAAGCCCAGAAGGCTGGCGAACGTCCGCACCGCGCGAGGAGATCCGCCCGGAGTTTTCGTTCAATCACAAAGGCGGGCCAAATGGCACTGGCGCGTTCGTGATCAAGGCGGATTCCCGTGAAGCCCTTGACGGCTATTGGACCAGAATGTTTCCAGTCAATGGCGGTCAACATTATCATTTCGGCGCGCTCCGCAAATTGGAGAACGTCGCCAGCGCCCGCCGCAGTGCAGTGGTCCGGTTGGTCTGGCAGGATGATGCCGGCAAGTCCGTGACAACCGAGGAGCCGATCGTCAGTAGCGTGCTGCCCGGCTTCGCCCGCACGGCCGAGCCTGAGTTCCCAGCCGATAAAGCGACGAACGCTCAGGGTTGGACAGAGGTGTCCGGAATCTATCGCGCGCCATCGAAGGCGACGCGTGCTGCGATCGAACTCCACCTGCAATGGGCTCCCAATGGCGGAGTCGAATGGAGCGACATTTCCTTCACCGAAACGAGCGCGCCGCCAGGACGCAAAGTACGTTTGGCAGCGGTGCATTACCGGCCCAAAGGCGGCAAATCGCCTATGGATAACTGTCGGGAGTTCGCTCCCCTGATAGATGATGCCGCCAAACAGCGCGCCGACCTGATCGTGCTGCCCGAGACACTGACGTATTACGGCCTTGGCAAGAGCTACACCGATTGCGCGGAGCCGGTGCCTGGCCCAAGCACCGATTACTTCGGCGGTTTGGCGAAGCAGCATGATCTTTATATCGTGGCTGGGCTGTTGGAACGCGACCGGCATCTGGTCTATAACGTCGCGGTGTTGATTGGACCCGATGGGAAGGTGGTCGGAAAATATCGCAAGGTGGCATTGCCTCGTTCGGAGATCTCGGGGGGGATCGCGCCAGGAAACGATTATCCTGTGTTCGACACCCGTTTCGGCAAACTCGGAATGATGGTTTGCTACGATGGTTTCTTTCCCGAGGTCGCCCGCCAGCTCGCGATGCGCGGCGCGGAAGTCGTCGCGTGGCCGGTGTGGGGGTGCAACCCGATGCTTGCCAGTGCGCGAGCCTGCGAGAATCACGTCTATCTCGTCAGCAGCACTTATGAGGACATTGCGCGCAATTGGATGCTCACGGCGGTTTACGACCACGAAGGCAAACCGCTCGTGAAAGCGGAGCGCTGGGGCACTGTGATCGTAGCTGAAGTGGATCTTGATCAGCGTCTGCTCTGGCCAAGTCTGGGTGATTTTAAAGCTGAGATTCCGCGCCATCGTCCGCTCTGGGGTTCCGAGCCGCAAGAGGCTCAGGCTCAAGCGAAGGGAAAGTGAAAAGCGTCTTGGCGTTGAACATCCGAATGATAAGGGGCTTCACTGCGGGTTTGAAATCGACGGTCGCGCACTACAGCGGAGCGGTGATGAACTTGAACCTTGAACCTAATCTTCGATTTCCACTATCAATCACGAACAGCGTTATGCGAAACCCTATTCTTTTCTTTGCCGGCCTTCTGGTCGCACTGCCTCTTTGCACGACTTGGAGCCAGGACTCTATGCCGAAAATCAACCAAACCACCAATTCGTTCCAACGCAAAATCACGAAAACCGTTGGCGCCGATTACCTGTTGTTCTTACCCAAGGACTATAAAGCCAACGGATCTCAACGCTGGCCGCTCATCTTGTTTTTGCACGGAGCTGGCGAGCGAGGCACGAATGTTTCCCGAGTCGCGGCGCATGGTCCTCCGAAAATTGTGAAGAACAAACCAGACTGGCCGTTCATCGTTGTTTCGCCACAATGTCCGAGCCGGGAGACGTGGTCGAACGATATGCTTCTGGCGCTCTTGGACGAAGTAATCGGCAAGCTGGCGGTGGATGAAAAGCGGATTTATCTGACGGGCCTGAGTATGGGAGGTTACGGCACCTGGAGCCTGGGTTTAGCAAATCCAGACCGATTCGCGGCCATCGCTCCGATCTGTGGTGGAGGCGATTCATTGGCGGTTCTTTTGTCCGATCCGAGAAAGGTGCAAGCATTGAAAAAACTGCCGGTTTGGGCGTTCCACGGCGCGAAGGATGAAACCGTAAAGTTGGTAGAGTCCGAAAGAATGGTCGATTCACTCAAGAAACTCGGCAATGACGCGAAGCTGACTGTATATCCGGGTGCTGGCCACGACTCCTGGACGGAAACATACGGAAACCAGGAACTTTACGATTGGTTCTTGCAGCACAAGATGAAGTGAGGCGGACCCGGGTGAGGTCTGGCGGGGAAACGCTTGAGTTTCCGCAACTCAAGAAATCGCGACATCTGAACGGCCGACGGGTCGATATCTTAGCCCGGAATTAATTTAGGCCGCTCGCCTCCTTAGCTCGGTCCAAGACTTTCCGCGCCACAATCCGCGCCTTTGCGGCACCCTCGGCTAGAACGTTCTGCACGTAACTGACATTGGCCAAGAGTTCGGCGCGCTTGGCTCGGGCCGTGGAGAAGTAACTCCAGTAATGCTCAAAGAGAGCTTTTTTTAAGTCGCCGTAACCGAGTCCGCCTGCCCGGAGACGGTCTTCAAGATCTTTCGCCACCTCGGATGGAGCGACAAGTTTCAAGAGTTGTATAGCGAGATTCTTGTCGGCATCCGGCTTT
>CAMAWP010000196.1 GCA_945861765.1 Akkermansia muciniphila
GTGAACGATATTGATACTAACGAAGTTGCGGTCATTAAAACCACTCAGGGGGAGATGGTTGTCGAATTTTGGCCGGATGTAGCCCCAAAAACCGTCGAGAACTTTAAGAAGTTGGCTCAAGAGGGCTTTTACGATGGGACGGCTTTCCACCGAATTGTGAAGGGTTTCATGATTCAAGGTGGTGATCCGCTCAGCAAGAAAGATGACTCAATGGTCGGCACGGGCGGTCCAGGCTACAAACTCAAAGCCGAGTTTAATAGCAAATCTCATGTGCGAGGAGTTCTCTCCATGGCCCGGTCTCAAGATCCGGATTCCGCCGGAAGCCAGTTTTTTATTTGTCTCGGGGATGCTAAATTCCTCGATCGCCAGTACACGGCATTCGCCCAAGTCATCAAGGGAGATGAAGTGTTGGGGAAAATTGGCGACACGCCCACGATCTCCGGTTCGGGTGGGGAAAAGAGCAAGCCGACGGTTCGAGTGGGCGTTGAGAGCGTCAAAATCGTCCCGGCTGATTCCGTAAAATAGTCCTGCATGTCTGCGTCTTCGCTCGCCGCGAGAGATTCAGCCAAGAGTTAAGGGACTCTAACTCACTTCTTTTTGACAGGCTTGGCGGGAGCGGTTACGGGCTTTTCGTCTTTCTGAGGTGTTTTTGGCGGCGCGATGGAGGTTTTGTCCTCTTTCGGTTCGGATGTGAAAAATCCGGCCGGTGCGGTGATGTTAAGCTGCACTAAGATTTCGTCAGTAAGATCGTTCTGCCCGGCGGTGTAGAGGATGACTGGTGTCTGAAAGAAGGCGAGCGCCGAAGAATCGAGCACAAATGTGTAGCTGCCCCCTTTGGCTTTGGCGTTGATCACGTCTTGGATTTCTTTAAGAATGTTCTCACGCATCCGTGCCTTTTGCTCCAGAATGTTGGTTTCGGCTTGCTTCCTATATTGAGTCACGCTTTGTTCAATTTCTTTCAGCTCGGATACTTTACTTTCGGCGGTTTTTCGCCGTTTCTCGCGTTCATCCGCGGAAACTGCCTGATCATTGGCGCTCTCGATCAGTTTGTTATATTCCTGCTGCTTTTTCCTGTACTCATCGACATAGCCGGCGAGGACTTTATCTGCGTCGGCACCGCTGCCTTGCAGGAGTGTGTCCGCCTGTTTGGTTTTATAATAGCCATCGAAAACTTTCTTGAGATCGATCGTGGCAATTTTTGGCTGAGCTTGCAGCGAAGTGGCTAATGCACACAAGGCAAACAGGGCTGCGGCAGGTCCGGAGATTCTCTTAGAAAAGGAAAATGTTCTCATTTGATATTAAGATTTAATAGTCGGCTGTGTAACTGACGCTGAATTGGAAGCGGCCGCGGCCACTGATAAAGTCATCATGTGAAATCGGAATGCCATAGTCCAGCCGCAATGGCCCCAATCTTGGGATGTTAAGCCGGAATCCCAAGCCCCAGTTATCGCTGTAAAACTTCTGACCACTGGTGCGGTCGAAGCTAAAGGAGTTTTCATACACATTACCGATGTCATAGAACAGCGCAAAGCGCAACCGCTCAACGATCGGTAGGCTATATTCAACAGAGCCGAACCAATAGGTTTCACCGCCTACCGGCTCGTTATCTCCCTGGGGTCCCACTTCCCTAGGCCCAATATCACGGTACTTGTATCCGCGAAGTGAACCAACGCCACCCAGAAAAAAGCGGTCGAAAAGCGGGACGCGATCTGAGCCGCTGTATGTCTCGACAACACCAGCTCGTCCGCGCATCTCCCAGACATGGTTCTCGAAGAAACCGGGGAAATACCAGGACGACCTGAGTTCAAATTTATAGAAATCCGTTTCGCCACCGAATGGACCACCGGCGAGTTCGCTGAGCACTTCTGAACGCTGGCCTCTGTTTGGTAGTTGGACATTGTTTCGAGTGTCGTATGCGAGAGAGGCTCCAACCTTCGACACCAACCGATTGGCTGGTTCCTTCTGAATGACCAACGGCGCTCGCTCATCCACATTATCTATACCGATGTTCTCGATTGTGTAACCGACGCTGCCGACCAAGAACTCACTTCCTAAAGCCTTCCGCAGCCCAAGGCGCACCCCGGTTTGTCGGATGTCGTATAGGTCGCTATAAAAGTTCAGCTCGCGGTGGTACAAATCAGTCTCGAAAGCCAATCTGCGTCCTAAAAACCACGGCTCGATGAAGGAGATTTGGAAATCTTTTCGCCTGGTTCCCAGTTGCACATGAATCCGAAATTTTTGCCCGCCGCCTCTGAAGGTAGGCGGATTAAAGAGATCGAAGTTCCCCTCGCGGAATCCGACAAAGCCTACCAGGTTGTCCACTGAGCTGAATCCCGCCCCCAGCTCGATATTGCCAGTGCTCGCCTCCTCCACATCAACAACCAGGTTTTTTCGATTTGGGATGTCTGTGGGATCCACTTCAGTTTCCACTTTTTCAAAGAAACCCATCTGCTCCAAACGGCTTTTGCTGCGCTTCACTCGGACCATGTCGAAAACCTCGCCGGGGGCCACAGCTAACTCGCGTCGGATGACCTTGTCTTTTGTTTTTGTGTTGCCCTTGATTTCAATCTTCTCGATGAAGGATTTGCCTTTGTCTTCGTCCCGGACTTCGTAAACGAGATCCATCGTTCCCGTTTCCGTGTTCGGATTTTTGATGGCCCGGACCCACGTGTCAATATAGCCTCGGCTGCCGTAAAAATCCCGAATCGCCTCGATATCAGCTTCAAGCCCTTTCGGAGTAAACACCTTTCCAACTCCCATTCTGACACCCTTGCTGTTCTTGTCGCCCTTCATGATATCTTCGTCGGAGAAGAGCGAATTCTCTTTGATGTCCACCGCCCCCACTTTGTATTGATGCCCTTCGGAGATTTGAAAGCGAATCGTCAGATGTTTCGGGTCGCTGTAGTCGAACTGAACATCGTTGATTTCAAAGTCGATATACCCTTCGTTCCGATAAAAGCTGGCGAGCTTCTCCTTATCGTCCTCAAATTGTTCATCCTTCAGAACTCCACTCCCGGTGATCCACGAGAACATCCAGTGTCGGCGGGTCTTGATGGCTTTCCGGAGTTTCTTTTGCGGAAAGGCCTTTGCTCCCACAAATTCCACGCCCTCGATCCTCACCTTGGGACTCTCGGTGATTTCGAAGGTGACCGTCCCACGGCCGGACGCTTCGACGATGTTCGGCTTGGCTTCAACCTTGGTCCGTTGATACCCAGCTTTCTGATACAGTTTCTGGATCTCCTGGGAATCAGAAAACAGTTTGCGGTCATCCAGCGGCTCGCCAGTCTTCGAAGTCACCTTCTTAAGCAATTTGGGACTCTTGTATTTCTTGTTTCCCTCGAAGCGGATGTCGGCGAGGATCGGCTTCCCTTGCACGAAGTAAATCAAGTTAATGCCCGTTGGCGTTCTATCCATCGCAAACCGGATGTTGTAAAATAGACCCGTCGAATAGAGGATTTTGACGTCGTCTTCGACGCTATTTGGAGTGTAGGTGTCGCCGACTTTTACCCGGAGATTGGCTCTAACCAGCTCATCGCTCGCAGCGGGAGGGCCGACATGACGGATCTCGACACTCTGAACTGTTTCTGCACAGATGTTTGGCAGCCAACAAAGAAAAAGCGCCCAAACAGGCCAGCACCGGCGAAGCAAGGATGTGATCATTTAATTTTCCCGAGGCAGATCGTCGGCGCTGATTTTTGCCGCGCTTTCAAAACGAGTATAGGCTTTCAAAAACGTCAAATTGACATCTCCGGTTGGCCCGTTTCGCTGTTTGGCAATATACAAATTGACGGGCAAGGCTTCCTGTTCCTGCGTGCCCCCATCTTCATCATCGCCGCTCTGGACCTTGTAAAGGAGACCCACGAGGTCGGCATCTTGTTCAATCGCGCCGGACTCGCGCAAGTCCGACAAGCGGGGCTTCCGGTTTTTATCCTTTTCCAATTCACGGTTCAACTGACTCAGCACGATCACGGGGACATTGAGTTCTTTAGCCAACGCTTTGATGCCGTTGGAAATATCCGCAATTTCCTGCTGCCTGTTTTCGGCTCGCCGCGAAGTAGAATTGAGCAGTTGTAAGTAGTCAATCACAAAGAGCTTAATCCCGTATTGCTGGTACATCCGTCGAGCTTTGGCTCGGAGTTGCAAGATCGATAAGCCCGAGCTGTCATCGATGAAAAGCGCGGCGTTGGCGAGCTTTCCGGCGGAACCGGTCAGCTTGGGGAAATCTCTTTCAGCTAGGAAACCGTCGCGGATATTCCGGAGGTTCACTCGTGAACGAGAACAGAGCATCCGCAACACAAGCGCTTCGGCTGTCATTTCCAGGCTGAACACTCCGACAGGCAACTTAGCTTCGAGCGACACATGCTCGGCGATGTTCATGGCCAAGCTCGTTTTTCCCATGCTCGGCCGAGCGGCGATGACGATCATTTCACCTCCATGCAGACCGCTGGTCATCTTGTCGAAGTCTGGAAAGCCTGTGGCGATTCCCGTGAGCATCCCTTGCCGCTGGTGAAATTCCTCGATGGTGTTGATCGCTTTGTGGACGAGATCTTTGATCGTTCTGGAAGTGGCCTCCACACGCTCTTCGCTTATCTTGAGAACATCACGCTCCACTTCATCCAGCAGCGAATCAATCTCCCCTTCATGCCCATAGACTCGGGAGACGACAGATGTGCATGTCTGAATCATCTTCCGCAGCAGGTATTTCTCCCGAACGATCTCCAAATAATATTCGAGGTTTGCGGCAGACGGGACGCAATCGACCAGCAATGAAAGGTAGGCGAGGCCGCCGACGGTTTCGAGTTGGTTACTATCTTTGAGGCGCTGATGGAGGGTGATCAGATCGATTGCTTCTTTTTGATCGTACATCTCGGCCAAAACCTGGAAGAGAAACTGATGACGCAGATCGTAAAAAACTTCACTGCCTCGTTTGAATTTCTCGATGCAAATCCCCATGCACTCGGAAGGCGCGAGCAACACGCAGCCTAAGACACCCTGCTCGGCCTCATTGGAATGAGGTGGCAAACGATCCACTGAGGGAGACGTGACGGAGCCGCTCCTGCTGTGGCGGGCTTTTTGTAAATCTACGGATCCACTCCGGGGATCAGATTCGACTGTATCAATCATGGCTCAAGCAAAATGGAATTTGGCTCTGGGCGCAATGAAGAGTTCTTTGCATCTCATTCACCGGCAACTCACAGATGTTCGTTACCTGCTCATTTGAATTTTCCACCAGGTTTCCTTCGCGAGCCAGGTAATCTCCTCACGATTCATTGTCGCCTTGAATCCTGGCTCCTCGGGCCGACCGGAGATAACGCAGCGTGGGCTCGATAAGAGAGCGCGAGCAAGCTCAAAAGCCCCAAAATTAAAAGGCCGCTCACGGCGAAGGTGCCGCTGTCGGGCTTGTTCGGGAAGAAGTAGAGCGCCAAAGCCCCCACGGCGGGACCGCCAAAAAGCCCGACGCCAATCGCCGCCTCGTGGAACCCGCCGTGTTCGCCCTTCGTCTCGCCCACATCCATCGAATAGAAAAGTGATGAATAATAGATCAAACCCAAGCCCATCCCGAAGCCCACCTGCGCGATAATAATAGCCCATGGTTTCGTCATGAGCAGAGTCGATGCAAACCCTGCGATTAACAAAAGGAAGGCGATGATAAACCAGCGAAACCGGTAATGCCACCCATCCCAGAGCCAAAGGACCAAGAATGTTCCGAGTCGCGCAAATAGCCAGATCGAGCAGAAAAAGCCTGCGAGCATCGGGCTAAGTTCAAAACGAAGCGCCAAACCGGGAATCACCGCTACTATCGAATTAACCGCAACGTACGCGAAAGGGTTGGCTAGCCACGCCATTTTGAGAAAAATTCTGGCGCGGGCAATCGGGCGCGGGTTCAGGCGCGGCAAAGGCTCGAGGGAAAGGGATGAGTTCGCTGGCAGATGTACCACGCGGGTTGCTTGACCTTTTAACCAAAATAGTAACCCGAGCTGAACGAGATGGACGGTCGCTGGAATCCAAAACAGGCTGCGCAAACCAAACGCTTGCAGCAATGCGCCTCCCGTGAAGAATGTCAGGCCGCTGATCCCCGCCCAGACCACGTTGTAAACGCCAACCATTGTCTGGAGTCCGGCCGGGGTCTCCTTCTCGCTCACCAGGGCTTGGAGCGTAGGCCACGTAAAACACATGCCCAAGGTGCAAGTGAGCATCACCGCAATTTGACTCCTGAGACTGACGGTAAAGCTGCCTATGGCCAGCGAAGCCGCCATTAATGAAAATCCCAAGCCCAGCGCTTTGAAGTAACCGTGCCTTTGGCCAAAGCGGCCAGCGTACCAGGCTGCAAACGTGTAGAGAAAACCATTCGCTGCCGAGAGAAGCAAGTTGTCCCGGTTGCCAAACCCGAACTCTTTCGCCATGAAAAAATAGATGTAATAAAAATAAATTGTGGTGGCGAGAGAGTTGAGGCCTTCGAGAACGAAGAAGCCAGCTTTAAGCGTGCGATGAGTCATGTGAGCTTGCCGATCACGAATCACGGAATTCAATCCGTCGCATTAATCGAGCTGCCGACTTGCTTTGCTCAGATGCGATTCGCAATCGGATACTTCTTCTATGGCTTTCAGACAGTACCATTTGACTGCTTCCGACATCGCAGGATTGAGGGTTTCAAGTTCATCCGGCGAGCACCATCGGATCTCGTGGTGTTCAGCGGGGGCGAGTTGAATCGCTCCGCTTTTGGGTCGAGCCCAATAGATCAGGCCGATGTGTTCGTGCGTCTCGGTGATGCGGTGGATATCGAGAAAACGAGGAGCAATCAAGGCACGAGTCCCTGGGCCCGTTGTCGGAGGACGCTCTCCCATCAGTTCCACTTCCAATCCACTCTCTTCTCTTGCCTCGCGGAGGGCCGCGAATTCAGGGTCCTCGTCCAACTCGATGTGTCCGCCTAGGGGAAGCCACTTGTTCAGTTGTCGGTGATGAATGATCAGTACTTTGCCTTGGCGTACGACAAAGATGGCCACTGTGAAATCGATTCTCTCATGAATGTGCGCCATGCCGGAGTGAGATGAAACATCAACGCCGACCAAAAGCAAGTGAAGGCTCTGGCCTGAAATTTTTCCGGGAGCACCCTGCCATCCCAGATCTAAAAATCGCCCATCGTTCGATGTCGTGCGCGCCTTCGCCGTTCCTCTCGACTGCGAAATTCAGATTAATAATCGTACAATCCACTGTCCCGGGAAAAACTGCCGCCACCCCCACGGCCGCCCATCCCGCCTTCATCTTCGGGACCGCCCATAAAATCGCCTAGCACGTCGCCCATGTCCTCTTCGATTTTTTCCGGATCTTCGCCTGCTTCGAGTCGTTTGATCGCCACATCGAGTTCCTTCGGCATGGTTCCCGAAGGCAGAATGTCCTTCATCTTGCGCATCATGTGAGCCATGTGCTTCGGATTGTTCTCATCCAGGTGGGACATATCACGTTCCATTTCGCCCATGGCGCGCATCATACGGCGGTCATCAAAATCCGGCATCGGTGGTTCGCCTGCTCCCTCGTCATCGCCGGGGTTCGAAGGCTCTTGGGACCCTCGAGGCATGGCGAATCCGCTCATTTGCTTGACCATTTTCTTGCTCCCGCATTTCGGGCAGAGAGGAAGGTGGTCGGGTTGTATTCGCTTCGAGAGGAAATTGAAAATTACCCTGCACTTGGGGCAAGCAAATTCGTAGATTGGCATGACTAGTTCACCGCGATTTACTAATGATTCTTGTATGAACCTGAACGATTGGAAAACCTATCGCGCCACTCGGGCCTCCCGGAATCTCCCGCCGGGAAGGCGTCAGATTTCCTGATAGAATCGAAAGCTCCACTGCATCGCGCAAGCGCCGCAACTATTTCAAGCGATCGAAATTCTTCTGCAAGATTTGCCAGTCCTTGAGGCCTTTGACTTTTTCCTGACTGCTGGCATTGATCTTCGCTTCGTTGGCGTTCTTTGTAGGGCGATCGACATTGTAGTAGATTCCGAAATAGCCTGGAAATGCTGAGTCCGCGATTTTGTAGGCTGCCATTTCATCCGTCACGTCGTGATCGGCTGGGACTGTATTAAAGGCACCTCCTTTGCGGGGATTTGAAGCGTCGAATGCTCCTTCGTAAAACTCGACGCATTCGCTGAGACACTCGATGAAACCGAAGCCATCGTGATCCATCGCAGCTTCCATCATTTGCAGCACATGATTGGGGTTTGTGTGGGTAGTCCGGGCTACAAACGTGGCTCCGGCTGAAATGGCCTGCTTCATCGGGTTGATCGGCTGGTCCATCGAGCCCCACACATCGGTCTTGCTTTTGAATCCCGTCGGCGAAGTGGGAGAGGTTTGCTTCTTGGTCAAACCGTAAACCCAGTTGTCCATCACGACGTAAGTCATTTTGATGTTCTTGCGCGCCGTGTGATTGAAGTGGTTGCCGCCGATGGAAAAGGCATCACCGTCGCCGCCAAAGACAAACACATGCAGGTCAGGGCGACTCAGCGAGACGCCGCTCGCGAACGGAAGGGCGCGGCCGTGTATGTAATGGGCTCCGTGAGCCTGCACGAAATAGGGAAAGCGACTCGAACAGCCTATCCCAGCGATGGTGGTGATTTTCTCGTGCCACAGTTTGCGCTTTTCAATCAGTTTGAAATAGAGCGCTAGCACGGAGAAATCACCGCATCCGGGACACCATGTGGGTTGATCGGCGGACAGTTCCTTTTTGGAAAGCGGTTTGCGTTCAGAATCCGGAAGTGGCACCGCGACAATGTTGCCGCTTCGAACGGGAGCTTCGACGAGGGGAGAACTCATACAAAATCAGAGGGGAGTTAAATGCTTTAAATGGTTATGCAGGTTAAATGGATCACAGCTTGCGGAGCCCGGCTGCAACGTTTGATTTGGCTCGTTCCAAAATCTCCTTCACTTTGAACGTCAATCCGTCGGTCTTGGTTATCCCACGGATCTTTGAATCGCAATAGCGAGCCCGCAACAATCCAGCGAGTTGTCCGTAACCATAAATCCCTTCATCGTTCATCTCGACGACAAAGACATGATTGAATCCGGCAAAGATATCGTCCAAGCCAGGCGGCAACGGGTTGAGATGTTTGATGTGGATTGACGAAACGCTGTCGCCCGCCGTACGGGCGCGATCAACAGCTTCTTTGAGAGGACCCTGCGTCGAGCCCCAGCCGACGAGAAGCACGTTGCCCTCCGAAGGCCCATAGAGCGGGGGAGTCGGTAGCTTCGCTCCTAAAACCTGAAGTTTCCTGCGCCTCTTGCTCACCATCTGCATGTGAAGCTTAGGTGAACCGGTAGGATGACCTAGCTCGTCATGCTCGAGTCCAGTCGCGATGGGGTACTTCCCGCTTTGGATTTTAGTTCCGGGAGCCAGGTGGTGCGTTACACCGGTGGCAACGGACAAATCATAGGGCTTGTGATCTAAAACCGGCGTCAGGTCCGGCGAGATATCCTGACAAAGCTTTTCCAAGTTGGGTTCAGTGAATGCCTCGATACGCGTGGCGATGGCTTGATCACTCAGGATGATCACAGGCACGCTGTATTCCCGGGCGATGTTGACGGCTTCGATGGCCGTGTAAAAGCAGTCTTCCACGTTTGCCGGAGCTATGACAACCCGTGGAGAATCTCCATGACCGCCAAAGACCGCGATATTAAGATCGGATTGCTCCACATTGGTTGGCATCCCTGTCGAAGGTCCCCCACGCTGAATATCACAAATAACCAACGGCATCTCAGCCATCACCCCCCAGCCGAGGGCTTCCGTTTTCAAAGAAATGCCGGGACCGCTCGATCCCGTGACTGAAACCCGACCCGCGTAACTTCCGCCCAGCGCCATGGAAATTGAGGCAATCTCGTCTTCACATTGAATGAACATGCCACCGTACTTGGGCAACTCCCGGCGGAGAATCTCCATTACATCTGACCACGGCGTGATTGGGTAGCCGGCGCCAAAGCGAACTCCGGCAGCGATCAGGCCATAAGCCAGTGCTTCGTTGCCGTTCATAACGACCTGCTGGCCGCTCTTCTTCTGGCTTTCGACGAACTGGAACGTCTCGAGGACATTGCCAAGAGAGTGGCTGTAACCCGCGTGAAACGCAGCCAGCGCATTGTTCAACACGCTCGTATCTTTGCCGGTGAATCGTTCCGAAACCAACTGGGTCAGCTTGGCAACATTCAAGTCGAACATCTTAGCGACCAAACCGAGGGTGAAAATATTCTTGCCCTTATCTTTGGCCGTTCCCCCGATGGCTTCGACGGTTAAACCAGAAATCGGAACGCCTACATGATGGTAATCCTTTTCCCATTCGGGCTTTGGATCGACGTGATCTGAATCGTACAAAACAATTCCGCCCTTTTTTAGAGAGCTGATGTGGTCTTCATAGGAGTGCTGGTAAAAGGCGAGCAGCACATCGGCATCATCTCCAGAACTTAGGACTTCGCCGGAACCGATCCGAACTTGGAAAATCGACGGCCCACCCGAAATGGTGGAAGGAATGGTCATGAATGTCATGACTTCCTGTTCGCTGCGCCCGGCTAGTCTGGCCAGAAATCCGCCGATTGCCTGAATTCCATCCTGAGAATTACCCGCGATGCGGATGATTGTTTCCGATATTTTTGAGATTTTTGGAACACCACCCGCGGTTGGGGCGGCAATAGTTGCTTCACTCATTAGGCGATTGCATTAAAAGTTGATCATACATGTCAGGCACAACCGTGGAGTTATTCCCGTTGAAACGTGACGCACGTGCAAAATCACACTAACACCCTGTCCCTCACTGTCAAACGAGAAACTTGCTTAATGATTTATGAATAACCACTTGCGAATGTGAGCTTAATTCGCGGAAGATAACTAGGTTTGAACGCCGCCAGATTGATTGCTTAAATCACCCACGAATTCACATGAACCGCAGTTGAACCCCTGGATTCCAAGACTACCCGCTGAGCAGTCTCTACGTCTCTCGGTTGCAACGCATGGGCATCGATGTCGAAAGGTTTTCTAGCGGCACCGGCACGATGCCGCGGATTGGAGATGGCATGATGGCCGAGAGAAGCGAGAGACCGGAACATGGAGAAACAACCTTGAATGCGATGAACGCGAATGCCATGCCATTGGTGGACCCAACTTCCAAAACCCGGATTGATGACAGGAACATTATGGACAGAAAGGTTAGAGTTTTCATTTTTCTGTCCGCAATTTTCCTGTCGCTCGCCTTCTCCCCCACCTTCGCCGCTGAGAGCGGTAAAGACCTTCCTGTATGCCGACTCGGAAACGAGCCGCATTCGTTTACCTCCGAAGCCGATACCTCAGGCAGTTTCACATGGTGGTTTCCAGAAAAGGCCGACGCCTTGATCCTTCCCATTTCGGCCGGAATTCAGGTGGAGACAACGAACGGACCTTTGATGCGCTGGCTGAGGGAAGCCTCGCCGTGGGATTTGTCCAAACTGCCGATCATAGGTGTGCGCTACGGAGAACGAACGGCGGTTGGCATCGTGCCCTGGCCGCACGACGCGGAACTTGTGGTTGAGCATCGAGTGGGCGTGCGCTTCAAATTCCCGCCGGGCCGGAGTAACGCGACGCCTTGCGATGTCGCGGCGAAAGCCGCCGGGCTGGGATATTTGACCGGCCCATACGACTCCTATCATTCCGTGCATAATCCAAAGGCGGCGCCGGATGCCACATGGGAGACGGCACAGTTTGATCAGGCCGCCTTTGCGCATGGCCGGGTTCAGAATGCCGATGGCTCAGGTCATGGTGGTTTCAAGAACCAAGGGTATCATCTTTCCCCGGCAGGCGCATGGCCTTACGTCCGCAGTCGTGTGAACCGGGTTCTGGACTAAACCTCCGACTCAGCATGGTTCATTGATTGTGATGCCACCGGCGAGTGGTTTGACGATTATGGTCCGCTGCACCCGGCGACGCGCGTGGACGACATGAACACCCGGAGACAACGGTTGCGCTGGCTTGAGACGGAGAAGAAGCTCGTCGTGGGCAGCGAGGAAGGTTCGGCGCTGTTTGCCGACGTGATCGCTTTTGGGCATGGCATCCAGACTCCCTATCTCGGGCATCTTGCTCCGGAGTTCAAAGATCCCAATAGCCTTAGTTTTGCCGGTCGGCATTGGCCTTCGGACACTCCGGCAAATTCCTTTGAGTCCATTCCCGTCCCGGCTTCGTTGCTCACTCCCTACTTCGATCCGCAGGTCAGGATACCTCTCTATCAGGCGGCGCTTGGCGACGAGCTAATCGTTTCCCATCACTGGAGTCTCGACTCCTTAAGGCTCAGCGACGTGGCGAGAAAGCGGGAACTGATGGAACTGCTCTACATGGCCCATTCCATTTCTGGTGGGGCGAGACTCCGTCGAGCCCTGGAATCTCCTGGCGGCGGACCATAACCGGAAGGCAACCAAAGGAAAGCCTTCTATGTCAGTCAACCCTCGGCTTTTCATCCTTCACTTTTGGAAGGCAGTCCATCCCCAGGGGAAGTCATGAAGGGGTCAGTCCCTATTTTTGACAATGCCGATCAGAGAGTTCGCAACAGATTGTGGAATCAGCGTGTGAAGTTCTTGAAGGGGTCCCGGCTATTTATTTGGGAAGTGGATGCAACGCAACGGAAAGAACAAGAGTCGTGACTAGGAAGCCAACTTGAATCGCGCATCGGTCGAATCTGGTTTTGATTTTGAAGGCGGCATCCCGCCGCGAGGGAACTCCGCCCGGTCGAACCGAGGCCCAACCGACGCAAGCGGCAGTGGACGCGAAGGGAGTCTCCACCGATGGAGCGCCTACGCCGGCACCAGCTCAATTTTGACTCTGCATCCGAGGGCGCGCGCCGCTTTGCCCAAGGTGGCGAGCGTCACCGACGGGTTGTCAGCATCCAGCAGCCGGTCCACAGCGGCACGGCTGGTCTTCATGCGTGCGGCCATTTCGGACTTGGTCAGGGACTGCTCTTGGGCGA
>CAMAWP010000197.1 GCA_945861765.1 Akkermansia muciniphila
ATCAAAGGGCGAACATTCGACTCCGTTGAAGACGCACTTTCAAACACTGCTGAAACCTATCGGCGGAATTTGTGGCAAACGCAGGAGCATTTCGTTGAGATATGGGTCGAGAAAGACTCTATCGCTTCGATCGTGGCACAGACCGCGAATAGTTTCGGCGTGCCTGTGTTCGTCTGTCGCGGGTTCGCCAGCCTAAGCAGTCTTTACTCTGCGGCGAACACATTCAAAGAGGCAGCGGCCAATGGTAAATCGCCAGTCATTTATCACCTAGGGGACCACGATCCAAGCGGCGTTGCTGCCGCCCAAAGCGTGGACCGCGCCTTTCGTGACGACTTCAAGGTTGATGTGCTATTCACACGCGTGGCCGTCACCGAGGACCAAATCGAGAGCCTGCACTTGCCGACACGTCCTGTGAAAACGAGCGACACTCGCGCGGGCAAGTGGTCGGGCGGTGAGTGTGTCGAGTTGGATTCGATGCCGCCAACCGAGATTCGCAAGCTGGTTGAGACCTGCATCGTTCAGAACATAGATGTTCACGAGTGGCAGATGATCCAGAAAATTGAGGCCATGGAACGGGAGACTTTGCTCAGCATTGCTCAAGTTAATCAGATCGACCTATGACCACGCCGATCCTGGAAACATCCGTTTCGTTCGGCCTGAACGTGAAAAAGCCTTGGGAGCTTTCAAAGCGGTCAGTTGAATCAATGTTGCTTGGCTTCCGTGAAGGTGAATGGCGAGATCCCGTTGAGAGAGTCCGTTCGCTGCCTTGGGACTCCCTTGAGCAAAAGGCTGAAAAGGAGCGCCTGCCCTTCTGGACACCGGCAGGAACATTCTCACATCGAGCCAACGCAAGCCTCCTCAGTCACTCGGGCATCTACCCGATAGACTTGGATGACTTAACCGAGTCCGACACCACCAAGGCCATACAGCGCGCAATTACTGACCGGTTCTGTCTGGCTGCTTGTCGATCGTGCCGAGGGCTGGGCGTGCGCCTCCTCTTCCGTGTTCCGAAATGCAACTCCGAGGAGCACACGTTCTTTTTCGATCAAGTGGCCGAGCATGTTCGGAGCGTCTATGGGCATGAGCCAGACACATGCAGAGACGTGTCGAGAGCATCATTCGTATCGTGGGACAATGGGCTGTGGATATTCCAAGGAGCCGATGAATTACCGCTCGTGTTTCCCGCTAAGAAACTCCGATGTGTAACACAGCGATTAATACCGCTGTGTTACACTTCTTCTTCTCTTACTCCTCACCGTGCGCTCAGTGAGACGATCTTCAGCTTCCTTGGACGTGACTATGTGCCGTATCTAATCAATCCAAACGGCGAAGGTTTTACACATGAGTCGTTAAGAGCCCTCGGGTTAAGAGTAGCGGTTGAGCTTTCGCGCCAGCACGGCGACCTTGACGACGACATTCTTAACGAAGTCATTCGAGCGTGGTGGGGCGGTTGTCACAAGAAAAGACTGCTCCTGACAGGCAAGCTAGCCGACTACAGGGAAGAGTTACGCGCTAGCATCGAGGGCGCAATGCGGAAGGAATGGTTTCACGATCTCGTAACTAAATGGACACGTTGGACACACTATCCAGCCTTTCCGAATGATCCAGAAGATCGAGTTATTTTCGCTATCAGAAAACATTGCGAAGCGGAAGGCACGGCGGACTTCTTTATCGGTTGCCGTGATGCTGGCCTAGTTGCTGGGACTGACCACGTGACCGGCTGGCGAATTCTCCGAAGGCTAACCAAGGCCGGGCTGATCCAGCTTGTCCGCAAATTCAAAGGGCGGAAGGCGAATGACTATATCCTGGCTTCCGAGGAGCCCGCAAGACCGTGAACCTGCGCCGCTGGGAATTGACGAGTCCCTGCGTAAGGCCCGACCTCGTGTTTCCAACGTGTTGCGCCTACAACCGGCTCTCGCCGCGTGTCCTCAACCTTGGTTCAACCCTCGCGTATCGGATCGAGTGATCGTCGAGTTATCCACCGCAACCAAGCTCATCGAGCGCGTCCTGAGCCCGCATGTCGCGAAGCTCGACCCAATCCTCGCGCTTACAGCGGCCTTGAAGCGTGGAGAGCCTGACGCCGTGCTTAGTGGCCAGGGTGCGCGTTGAGCCAAGGCCGAGAATGAACTCATGCTGGATGCGCTCCCAGACGGCGGGCGGCAGGAACGTCGCTTTGGGTCGAAGGGCGGGATCGTGAATTAGTGGCATATCTGGGAGGAATGTCCGACGGATCGTGGCGACAGTCTTCGACTAGGTCGGATTCGGGTGACATCATTAGCAAATGGCATGGTTATCCATTGGCAACTATTATCGCCTACAGGACGGCAGAAATCAAGAATGCTGCGATCAGTAAAGAGGGAATGGAGCGGTAATCTTGATGAAATCAGCGATCTCGTGCGAAAAACATTTACTTTCCGAGCAAACCTACATTTTGTTTGGGTCATACAGCGTCTGTTCAATCTATTATGATCCACCTTATCCGAGATTTATGGGCCCTTGTAAGGGCGTTGGCCCGGTTCTTGTGGACGTCAGCAAAGTCGCTGGTTGTATTGACACTCGTGGCGGCTCTCCTGGCGTTTCTTGCCTGGAATTACAAGTTTTCTCCCCAACATCCTAAGGCACCAAAAATTACGATTGAGGACTTTAGGACGCTGGCAAAAGTCACGGCAGACTGGGTTCAAGCAATAGCGAATACGATCCGTTCCGTGCTTTCCGCAGTCAAAACCCTTTTCGACAGCCTGCCATCGAAAGATTCAAAAGTCTTGCCCGCTGCGGTGAATATGAAACTCGCGAAACTACAGTGGTTTTCCAGCCCGAGTTATAAAGCCAAACGATCCGAAAAATCTCGACCGTCGGAAGCATCGCTTCAATACGGGAAAGTCTTTCCCTACAAAGTGATGGCAGGAGACACGCTCACACGACTCGCCAATTACTTTAAAACAACCCCGAAGCAGATCAAAAACTTCAATCACCTCCGAACGGATAAGATCATCGTTGGCAAAACTTTGATGCTGCCAAAACGATTTTGAGGCTTTGATTCGCTTTGCCAAAGATCAACGGATTGATCGTGGGGCCCTGTAATCCGGAGGGCGTCTGAGCGCGTTCCGGTGCCGGGTGGCACTCAACCTAGATCCAAATCCAAGGCTCAGAACGCAGGGTCATCGCCATCGCCTGCGATGCCAGTCTTGGATCGAGCTTGTTTATCGAGTCGGCTTCGACTAACACCAGATCGATAAAAACTATGTAATCGAATTAACAACACTTTAGCGTAGCTTTGGCTGCGGGTCTCATTAGAAAACCGCGAATTTTCAAATGCAAAGAGACCGAGTCGAGCACGCGCCAACCGGGCGCGGCTTGATGTCACTTCTTTGCATGGGCGCTTCGCGGTGCCTCTAATGGGGTGCGTTAGGTTCGCGCCCTTTATGCTCCGTGGTTCGAAGTCCGTAAAAGGAAACCAAACCATGAGAATCAAAAACACACTTGTCGTCGCTCTGCTGTTCACGCTCGCCACAATTCAACCCGTCTTTGCGACGACGAATTACGTTCTCAACATTCGCAGCAGTGCGGATTATGCGCGAATTCCTGACAGCGATTCTCTGGACTTGGTCTCAACAAGTTTCACATTGGAGGCTTGGATCAATCCATCGACCTTCACATCAACTGACGGTGCAATCATCTCGAAACGTCGAGTGGACGGCGGGAGTAGCTATCACTTGAGTATCTCCCGCTTTGGTGCTCCTTCGGGGCAGAAATCTAAAGTTGTTCTCGGCATGAATAACGGGGGAAGCGCGCCTCAAGGGCTCAATTACGGTTTGTTTACCGAGGCAGTAATTCAGTCGAATGCATGGTATCATGTCGCTGGAACCTACGACCGAGAATCCAACATGGCGCGAGTTTACATTAATGGAGAATTGAAAGCCTCGGAACGCGTCGTGTTGGCTCTGCCACTTCAGAACAGTTCGTTTCCAGTGACCATAGGACAGATGAGTTTGACGGGAGAGCCTCGTCCCTTCATTGGCCTCATCGACGAAGCCCGCGTCTGGAATCGCGCACTCAGCCAAGCCGAAGTTCAAACTCAGATGTCACTTCGCTTGACCGGGCAAGAGCCGGGTTTGGTCGGTTATTGGAATTTCGATGACAACTCCATCAAGGACAAAAGCGTTTATCGCAACGACAGCACCTTGGTCGGCGCAGCGCAGCTTGTCGGAGACCCTCTGCTGCTGCTCCCTGTCCGCCCGCAACTCAAGGGCATGAAGCTCTCAGTTCTACGCGGCTTCCAATACGCGATAGTCGGCGAAAGCGGACAAACTTACACCCTTGAGGGATCCGAGGACTTACAGCAATGGACCAGCCTAACCGATGTGAAGAGCACCAATGTCGTCAGCGTCTTCTTGGAGCCGACAGCAACGAATCAAGTATATCGGTTTTATCGCGCAAGGCTAAGGTAGCAAACTCGCAACCATGATCGAGGAATGTTATCCCAAGAGCCGCCCAGACCGGGGCATCCGTTTGTGGAACTACAGCGTAAAGGGGCCAATCCCGTGACATTTTTGACCTTGGTGCGCTGGCGACCGTGCCGCTCTTGGGAGCCTGCTTCGTGGCAATCGTTCAACCTCACCGAGCGACCGCCCGTTTCATCACGATCTCGTCAGGCGTCATTCCCACAAACTCAAAGCCTTCTTTCGCGACTGCATTCATCGCCACGCTCATGTAAAAGCTTCGTTCGTCGGTTCGGTCAGGGCGTTGAATCTTCGTCAGGAGCGGGCCAAGGATCTCCACTTTGCCGGAGGGCCGAATCAAGTGTGTGTTTTCTCTCCCGCCCCAGCGGATTGTCGCGTACTCGAAAGTTTGAAAACCGCCGGGGTCTGCGGCTGCTACTTGGAAGTGATGAACTGCCCAACACGTGGCAATGATGACGATTATGGCGGCAAGTTTCATTTTCATAGTCTCATTTTTGGATTGATCTGGTTTAGCGCAAGAAGACGAGGTTCGCCTGGATGGTTCCATCGGCGACTTGTCCCTGACCCGACAACGAAATCTTCTCTTTGGATCCGACCCCGTCGCAATTGATGGAAGTTGCTCCAATTCCCATCTTGCCCGTCAATCGTCCCTTATCGAAGCTACCGCTGAACGTGACTTCGGCAGGACCTTGGGTCGAAACGATCGTGAGTGCTCCTTCCTTTAGGGTTACAAGTCCGATTCCGCGAAATGAGTCACCAGAAGAGGACGTCAAACGGCTGCGTCTGACTTGGCATCGGTAAAGCCACTTTCCGTTGAACTCGGCGTCTTTGGAGCTTTGGATTTCTCTGAGAATCTGACTGAGTTTCTCCGCCGCCGCTCCAGGGTCGAGGTTCACACCTTGCCATTGCAGATACTCTATCGCTGAATCGAAGAGAGCACCGTTTTGAGAGATGTCGGGGTGTCTGGCTCGAAATGTCTCCTTGAAGCCTTGCAGGGCACTGGCCTCAGCATCGAGCACCTCTTTCGCCTTCCATCGAATTACCAGTGCGGTGATTTGGTTTTGGATCCAGACAGAAGGATCGTCGGCGGCTCCGATGGTTCCACCAACGCCAAACTCTGAGCCATACCGGATGATGATCGCGTTTCCACGTCTTTTCTTCGCCTCGGACACTGCGTCGCGAATCACGCCGTCATCCCAAGACTGATTCGGATCCTCGAAGCGGACACTTCCTATGATGTCATACGGCTTGTCCGGCCAGCTTCGATAGACGGGCAATGAGAACGAAGTTTCTGCCATCGATTCCAGAACAACAGGCCAGAGGCGTCTTGACCCAGAGTACTGACTAAAGCGCATCGGCGAACACGCGGTGATCATCAAACCGAGCAGCGAGACTGAGAGAAGCTGGGAGAACCTAGTTTTCATGGATCGTTCCTGTCAGAATTCCCCGCACCCGGCAACAACTGTTTTCGTTAGCGAGAGGAACGTCTGTGAATAACTTTCCCTAGACGCCGGTGCCGCATCGGAGTGAACGTCAACCCAGGTTGGCACAATTCCATTTTAGGCTCGGTCGCGCGGCACGTTCTTCAACGGGGTTCTCCACCCCGACCTCCTTGGCGAGCTGGCGACCGTGCCTCTTGAGTCTGGCCCAGCGCTCAAGCTCTATGCGCGCTGACTCGGCGCCCTGCCTACCTCGCATCTTTGTTAGGCGCTTACGAGCCGGACAGTGAGAATGCGATCGCCGCGCGCCTGAGCCTCTGCGAAGTCCAGATTGGGAATGGGTAATCTAATCTCCGTGGCCAATGGGTAGAAGCGAGCGAAGGACGCCTCCTCGAAAGAATACGGTGCGCCACGTTTTAACCCTGCGACTATCTCCGCAAAGCGAATCTTGTGAATGGATATGTCCCGCGCGACAACGGGATCCGACTCTTCGACAAACTCTCGCATAGACGCCTCAGAACCCGCGATGAAACATCCGCTGCCACTGCACACGATGTCCTTGCGGCCCGCCAATGCGTAATATCCGATGATCTTAGAATCGCGGTCTGCGCTCACGATTTGTATAGAGCCGAACGACCAAGCTGACCCACAGCCACCGGAAACGCCAGCCGCAACTGGAACGAGAGTGAACTCGTCCCTGACGCGATAGCTCGCGAGACGGGCTGTGGATGTTGGGTCGAGCGCATTGTTCGGCTCGGGATCAGTAGTGCCTCTGGGGTGCCCAGGCCGCAGGCAATCTGCGCGGTACAGGAATAGGAATGTGCCCCTTTGCCTGTCCGACTGCATAGAGATGCTCGACAACCTGCCAAAACTCCGCCTCTGAAAGATGGCACTTCATGTCATTGATGATGCGGGCCTCGACGGCAATGCTGGAATGGTCTGTCGGCGACTTCAAGTGCTCGAACGAAGGATAGAGCGAGTGTGTTTCCGGGAGCGTAGGATCGAGAGGCAAGTCGCTGAAGTAGCCTCGGACAACTCCATCGGGGGCCATACAATGCTCGGCAGCCCGCCGCTTCCTGGAGGTTCTGCCGTGAACACCACGCTTTGACCATGCGAGCCATTTTTCATTGAGCGTCATAGAATTGATTTTGCCGAACATTGTATTGGGCCGCCTATTAGCCGCCTTACAAGGCGGAACGGCAATAGATTGAGCTTGTCTTTCCGTTTGTCGAGAACAAGAGACTCCCGAAAGGAGGAGCGTATTGAAAACAGCAAAACGGCATCCTCGAGATGTGGGAACTGGCGAGATTGAATCGTTCTTAACGGATCTGGCGGCGCAGGGGCTTTTGAAGCGAGTTCATAGGAACACCTGCCGCCAGGTCGAGGATTCAGCCAGAAACCAAGAAACCGACTGGAGTGCTCCGAGGGGCTATCGTCATCGCGCGGCGCAACCCACCGGCCACCCCGCGACATCCCCCCCGGCTTCAGCTCTGCCGTCTTTCCAACGCAAAGGCACCGCCAGGCGACGCGAGCGTGGTTACCGCTGTCGCTCGTTCAGAAAGCCGAGCATTCTCTGTGTGAGACTCTCGCTACCACCGCGCACGCTTCCTAATAGGCGGGTGTCCCCAGGGTGCCGCCGGGACGGTCAGCCTCCCGGAATAAAGGATACCTTACCGAAGCCCTCCCATGCCTCACCGCAGCAAGCAACGTCTCGCGAATCCAGTCAGCTTGAAACTGGCTGGAAGGGATCGCGCGCCACGATGCCTACCAAACTCGGGTATTTGCCCTTAGACCGGCCTTCACAAGCGAGAATCGGGGGAGCCGTAGTCGTTACAACCAACCGTCTCAGAACTCGAAAAAGGGGACAGAAAGGGGACAGTCAAAAAAGTCGAGAAGCTTGGAAGTAACGTAACCACTTGAAGTGGAATGGTGCGTCGGACAGGACTTGAACCTGTAACCTTCTGATCCGAAGTCAGAAGCTCTATCCAATTGAGCTACCGACGCACAGGAAACCTCAGGTATGGTGAACTCTGAATGATAATGGGGTGGCCAACGGGATTCGAACCCGCAACAACAAGCTCCACAAGCTTGGACTCTACCATTGAGCTATGGCCACCATTAAAAGCGTCGCAACCTAAGTTTCTTTATTCGCGACGTCAAGCTTCACATCAACTCAGAGCAAACGGCGATCGCATCACCACGTCCGACTTTCCGACCTGATCCCCATGCACATAAACGCGACTAGAGAGCTGATGAGATCGGATTATGCCTTGAGATGACGCCGGTTCAATTCCCGCCTCGCCAGTTCTCGCAACTGCGTGTAGTCGATACGCCCTCGCGAACCCGGGTTAAGCGACGATGCATTGCCGACGAGTGCGTTGTCCGCCGTGGCTTTAAAATCAGCGGAAGCCACGAAAGCAAGCTCATCTTTGTGATGGAGGTCCAGAAGTGAACGCAACTCTTCGACGGTCAGTTCTTTGGCCTCGCGGTCAAGCAAACGATGTGACAACTGATAAGCCCTCTTGATCTCATGGAACTGGACTGGATCATTCTGAGGAGATGACTCGTTCCCGCCTTGTAAGATTTTTATCAGAGGATCAATTGCGGTTGCCTCTCCCAGTTTCACCAGCGACTCCGCGGCATCCAAGACAGCGAGCTTGGAAGGATTCTGAAGGTCTGATCGGAGCACGTCACGGCCTCGGGGATCGCCCATTTCGGCCAGCGCGTACGCCGCCGTGCGGCGAATCATGGGATTCGTGTTCTTGAGCGCTGCGACCAGCGGGTCTTCGACCAACTTGCCAATTTGACATAACCCCTCCACAGCCGAAGCTCTCACTTTAGGATCGGGGCTTTCCAGAGCGAGCGAAAGCGATGTCACCTCGCCTGCATCCCTAGCTTGCGCGGCGGGTGCATGCGGTTTCGTTTCGCCGATTTCCCGGTGCTCAAGCGCGCTCACCACCGACTTCACCACGCGGGTGCTGCCCAATTTCTTGATCGCTCTCCCTGAGTCCCGCAGCAACTGTCCACCCCCATCTTTGATTGCCGCCACGAACTGTGGGACCGCTTCTCTCGCCGCTCCGGATTTCGCCCAATTAGGATCAATCTTCCACAACACGTCCGCCAAGGGTTCGACCACAGCATTACCCACCGCCACCAGGACGGAAGCCGCAGCTTCCCGCACGGCATTCTCCTTATCCTTGAGTGCATTCACGAACGGCTCGACTGCCGCATTGCCGATGCGGACGAGGGCATCGACAGCCGCTTTACGCACTTTGACATCTGCTTCGCTGAATGACCTCACTAGCGAAGCAATGGCGCGCGGATCGCCGATCTCACCTAGGGCGGTTGCTACGGCTTCCCGAACTTCCTGGCTTTGATCGCTGAGTGCAACGGTGAGTGGTTCGAGAGCGGTGGCGTCTCCAATCTCGCCCAGCACGGTGGCGGCTGCTTTCCGAATCCTTTCGTCCCTGTCCCTGAGCGCGACGACAAACTCTGGAACGACGGCTTTCGCGGATTGGGACTTGGCCCAATTCGGATCAATTCTCCGAAGAGCCTCCATCGCAGCTTCTCGAATCTCGCTATCTTTGAGCGCTGCCAGCAAAGGCTCCGTCGCTGGGCGGCCAATCCGGACCAGAGCCGCAGCCGCGGTTTCCCGCACTCGCAACTTACCGTCCTTCAGCGCCGCGACCAGCGGCTTCACAGCCGGCTTGCCAATCCGCACCAACCCGGCTGCGGCGGCCTCCTTAGCTCCAGAATCGCCCTGCCTGAGAGCGGCCACGAGTTGTTCGACGGAGGTCTCATCGGCAATCTTCCCCAGGGCTGCGGCCGCTGATTCTCGCGCTTCCAAATCTCCATCGCGCAGTGCTAACCCCAGCGAAAGGACCGCTGGGTTCCCAATCCGGATCAGCGCATCCTGCGCCGCATGCCGCGCATCGGAATCTGTGTCCTTTAATGCGATCACGAGGGATCTAATCGCCGGATTTCCGATTCTGACCAGGGCACCCTGGGCAGCATTCCGGACATGGGAATTCTTATCCCGGAGCGCCAATACGAGCGGGTCGATGGACCGAGCGTCCGTGAAATCACCCAGCTTCTTGGCCGCGCTCTCGCGCGCCCTCCAATCGTCTGCTTTAAGTTGCTTTAATGTCCACCAAAGCATAGTTTTCTCCTTCGATTAGCAATTCCCGTTTTTAAGGAAAAACTTCCACCACCGGCTGAAAGTGTAGAACACGGACGGGTGCGCAGGTCTTCTTATCATTGTGACTATTGTACGCTGTCAGGTGGTAGAACTGAGTTTTCGGAAAAAATCCGTTGCTACTCAAAAGCTTTCCACACTCTAGAATAAGCGCTTTCAAGCACGTTTAGTCAAGCGCACAAAACTCGCGATCCCTTTTCGCATGAGATCTCTGAAATTCTGACGACTGACGCTGAGCTCGGCCCTTTGCAATTATTAACCTTGATAACTTGATCGACACCCTATTTCCTCTCCGGAACTCCAGCATGAGAGTGATTACCTTATGGATTTGAAGAACGATGACCGGGCTCTCCCGCCAAGCTCTCCGGAAGTTGAAAGCAACCCGATCGTAGTCTATGTCGTCGATGATGAATCGATGATAGGTGAAGTCGTCGAAGTGATTTTGAAATTGAAGGGCTTCAAACCGAAATACTTTATCGATCCAGAAATGGCGCTCCAAGCTTTGGTGAATGATGAGCCTAAGCCCGAGCTGCTGCTGACGGACTTCCTGATGAGCCCAATCAACGGGATGGAGTTGATCGAACGCTGCAAGCAGGTCCAGCCGGACCTAAAAACGATTCTGTACAGCGGCAATGTCGGCGAAGAAATCATGCAGCATTATTCAATAAAACCCGACGGGTTCATCTGTAAGCCATTTCTCCCGAAAACATTGGTGGCCGTGGTGAAATCGGTCTTGGGCCGTTAGGTGGCTAAATGTCGCTCCAGGGGAAAAAAATTGGCCTGCTTATTTCGGTGCGGCCCGAGCATCCAAATTTTCAGCGCGGTTTAAAACTGGCCGCAACGGCGCTGGCTGAAGGAGTCAGCGTTTACCTGTATTGTATTGATGACGCCGTGGCGGGAGTGACCGACCCTCATCTTCAAGCTCTGAAGGAACGTGGGCTTAGATTGTTTGCCTGTGCTTATGGGGCACAGCGGAGGAACCTCGCTCTGAGCGATAAAGCCATCTTTGCAGGACTCACCGTGGTTACGGATCTCATTAGTGGCACCGATCGTTTCGTCAGCTTCAATTAGCCCAGCGACTTGTGGCCGACGTGGCTGGTCTGGAAAAAGTTCTCACAACTGATTCATCCTTGAACTCGAACATCCTGTTTGTCATCACTGGCGATCCGCGGACCAGTCCTCGCCCTGCCGAGGCTGTCCGGATCGCCGCGGGTATCGAGGCTTCTCGCAGAGCTGTAGTGCGCCTTTACTTTCGCGGCGCCGCGGTGCTGGCTTTGAGTGAATATCCATATGATCTGGTGGATGACGAGAATTACGCGCGATACCTGCCGATCATCGGCGAGTCAGGCCGGCCGATTTATGTCGAGAGCGGATCGCCGTATTTGGCTGAGATTGGGGAGACGGCTTTCGCGCACCAGGAAATCACGGATCAGGAACTGGCCGCTCTAGCAGCGGAGAATAACTACGTTGCTCGATTTTAACATGAGTTATCTATTGCACATTCTGACCATTCCCGAGGATGCTTTGGCGGCGCAAATGATTCCGATCCAGCGTGAGCAAGCCGGTCACGAGGTGAAGGTGGTCGATCTCACAAAACCCGATGCGGATTACCGCGCATTGCTCGAAGAAATCTTCGCCGCCGATTCGGTTCAGGTCTGGTGAGATCCGCGTTCTGGATCTCCGAATTTGCGATCGCCCAGAAGTGGTGATTATTCTGGGAACGGGCCGATCACCTCGAAGAAAGCGGCAGGGAAGCGAGGATTTTCTCGGCGGCAGCCCTGGGGTTCGATGCGGCGTAAATAGGCCGGCCAATCACCAGCCAATTGGCGCCCGCAGCCAACGCTTCTTGCGGACTCAAGGTCCGTTTCTGGTCGTTCGCTTGATCGCCTTCAGCACGAATCCCTGGCGTCACGAGCTGAACAGAGGCTGGCACGATGGATCGCAAGGCAACGACCTCCAGCGGTGAGCAGACCAATCCGCGCAACCCTGCGCTGACGGCCAGCGCCGCCAACCGCTCGACCTGTCGTCCGACGTTTGACTCGAAGCCGACGGCACCCAGTTCGTTTCCATCCAAACTTGTCAAAACAGTCACGCCGAGGATTAGAGGCGAGGTCTTCCCCAATCTCCGCGCTGTGGCGTGTACCGAGTCTTCGGCCGCTTGGAGCATTGCTGTGCCGCCGCTCGTGTGGACCGTCAACATTTGCACATCCAACTCGACGGCTGCGGCGACTGCTTTCGCCACCGTATTGGGAATATCATGAAATTTCAGATCGAGGAAAACCGAGCCGCCCGCTTGCCGAATCGACCGGACTATACTCGGACCAGCGCTCGTGAACAACTCGCTTCCAATCTTGAAAGCGCCGACCACTGGAATTAACTGCTGGACGAGGTCCCAGGCCATCTCAGCGTTTGGAACATCGAGAGCCGCGATAATTGGGTTTTGCATCTCGTCAGTTAAGCACGAGTCGCCATCGACTGTCATCCGAAAGCCGCGGATTTTTGCCCGAAGTCAACGAAGCGAATGACCTCGATACTAGCGTTGAGCAACAACGCCGATCCATCTGAAGTCGGAACTTCCTTTGTTGAGGCGCGTAGTCCCGGCTTCAGCCGGAGGGGCGTCGGCAAGTCCACCGGCGTTGGATTCTCCGACGCGACGCCGCCTGAAGGCGGGACTACATGCGTGCCAAAATGCGAACTGCTGAGGACTGACACTTAAACGCGCGGGCGCCTGGGAGACTTTGCCGTGGCTGGCCGGAGAAGCTCATTTCCGTTCCGGCACGTCGATGATATCGCCATCGCGGAGCCAGAGATCTGCTTGAGTATCGGTTTGCTCAAGATTCAAGATCATCT
>CAMAWP010000198.1 GCA_945861765.1 Akkermansia muciniphila
GGCTTCTTGTAAGCCGCAAAATCAGAGATCGATTCCGCGTTCAGATTCCAAAGGAACCAGAATGTTCCGAGCCCCATCAAAGCGTAGCCCCACGCTTCCGACCGTGGAAATTTTCGCGCTGATTCAGCAAACGCCGCCGGCCTCAGCAAACCGTAAATGTGCGGCAAGGAAAAAAGCAGCCCTAGCCCAACCGTTAAAGTGGAGAGTCTCATTCGGGGTTCAATTCAATCAATCCAAGTTCATAATTGCGGGATCTCCGTAGAGCGTGAATAAACTGGCTCGCTCGATGTTCAAGTCGAGCAACTGCCCGCGATGGCGGTCAGCGCCTTCGAAAACCACGATCTTATTGCACCGTGTGCGCCCTTCCAATCGGGCCAGATTCTTTCGGCTGGTACCTTCCACCAAGATCTGCATTCGTTGGCCCACCAGTCTTTGGTATTTCTCCGTGCCGACTTCGTTGACCAACCCCAGGAGCCTAGCGTGCCGTCCCTCGATGACTTCGGAAGGGATTTGATCCGTCATACTGGCCGCAGGCGTATCCTTCCTCATGGAATATTTGAATACAAAAGCGTTATCGAATCTCGCCTCTCGAACCAGCGAAAGAGTCTGCTCAAAATCATCGTCGGTTTCGCCGGGGAAACCGACTATCACATCCGTGGTGATGCCGATCCTCGGTTGAACGTTGCGTAATTTGCCAATGATGCCGAGAAAGCGCTCGCGAGTATAACCTCGATGCATTCGTTTAAGAATTCTGTCGCTGCCACTCTGGACCGGTATGTGCGCGCTCTCACAAAGTTTGGGCAACCGCGCGTATGCCTCGACCAAATCATCGCCATATCCTTTCGGATGCGGCGACGTGAAGCGGATGCGCTCCAATCCTTCAATCTCATGAACCGCTTCGATCAGTTGGACGAACGCCGACTGGCCATCGCGAATGCCGATCTCCCGTTTCCCATAACTGGTCACGATTTGTCCCAGCAAAGTTACCTCTCGCACACCTCGAGCCACCAGCTCACGGCATTCATCGACTATGTCCGGGATGCTTCGGCTACGTTCCGCTCCGCGAGTGTACGGCACAATGCAGAAGGTACAGTATTGATTGCACCCTTGCATAATGCTGACGAAAGCGGTGATCGATTTCCCCTTGGCGCTGCCCGCAAGAATGTGATCCTTGATCGTCGCTTCGCTCCCCTGCTCCTCCGCGACGTCGCAAATTTTATCACGTCGCCCCGCCAGAATGTCGTCGAGGTAATCGGCCGTGCGATGGAATTTCTGAGTTCCTATCACCAGATCGACGTCCGGCAGTTGATCGATCAATTCTTGACCACGGCTTTGTGCCATGCAACCCATGAAACCTAGAATGACATTTGGCCGGTGCTTCCTTAAGTCTGCGGCCAGATGCTGCATCTTGCCGAAAGCCCGCTGCTCGGCGGCATCTCGAACGCTGCACGTGTTCAACAAGATCACATCAGCCGCCGCTTCCGACACCGCCAAGGTGTAGCCCTTCCCGACGAGCTGAGCTGCGACAGCTTCTGAGTCGCGCTCGTTCATCTGGCAACCGTACGTCTTGATAAAAACACTCGGCATAACGCTAGGACAGCCGCAGAACTTACGTCAGGAATCGCAGGTTGAAAAGGGAGAAGATGGGCTTTGCCATTGCCCAGCATCTGCTCGTTTGCTAGAACATTCGCCCATGCAACCCGCACCGAAGCTCGACATCCATAGTGAAGCCTTTCTGCGCCGCCTCATGAGCCGTCAACTCCGGCTCTCCGTTGCGTGTGCTGCCACGTTCTTGATCGCACTGCTGGGACTTCCCCTGCTGAACTACTTTTCCCCCGAGTTAATGGCTGCGCGCGCTTTCGGGTTTACGCTCACTTGGCTGATTCTAGGCGTCCTCTTCTTTCCGTTTGTCTGGGTCATTGCATGGGTTTTCATCAAGCGCTCGATCGCACTCGAGGACGCCGAGGTGAAAGAGGTGCTCGCTGCGGCGGCGAAGGAGGCGAGGGAATGAATGAGGAAGACGTAGGGAAAGTCGTGCTGGATTCTGCGTTTCATGTACACACGGAACTTGGCCCTGGATTGCTAGAATCTGTGTACGAAGCCGCTATGACTTTTGACCTTCGTCGCAGGGGATTGAGGGTGGAACCTCAGAAACCGATTCCCGTTTTCTTCGATGGAACAAAGCTCGAAGTCGGTTTTCGCGCTGATCTGATTGTGGAAAGCACGGTATTGATCGAATTGAAGTCGGTGGAGGCCATCACGCCGTTATTTAAGAAGATCACGCTGAATCACCTCCGTCTCGTTCCGTTAAAGCTCGGTTTTCTGATTAACTTCAACGAAGAACATTTGAAGAACGGCATCACGCGAATCGTGAACGGATTGGAAGGCAAAGGCTCCTTCAGGAATCCACGGACAGCCGTTTCACATCCGTCGATGCCACCCCTAGACCAATTCGTTTCTCGCGACGGCAGCGACGGCAGCGACGGAGCACGAAAACCTGCACCGACACACATCAATCACTCCCACACATCACCGACATCGTGAATCGATTAACACATAATCGGGTTTTCAAAAGCGACCGATCAGAACTCCCGTTTCCGTCGCCACCTTCGCTGCCGTCGCGAGACCAATTCGTTTCTCGCGACGGCAGCGACGGCGGCGACGGAGTACGAAAACCTCCGCTGGCTCCGCTGAAGTGTTGTCTCCCGTGTAGCTGTCCAATCAAATGAATATCGATCCATATATTCTCGCCCTGAGCGCCATCACAGTGATTGCCACGATCTGGGTGGGCTTCTGGTCGGCCAGGAAATCAAAGACTGCGTCAGACTTTTTCGTTGCGGGACGTTCAGTCTCGGTCGGCTGGAATGCTTCGGCGATTTCCGGCGAATACCTTTCCGCCGCTTCTTTCATGGGAGTCGCCGGAATGGTGATGAGTTCGGGCTACGATGCGTTATGGTATCCGGTTTGTTATGCGTGCGGTTATTTATTCCTGCTGCTATTCATCGCCGGACCGCTGCGTCGCTTCGGAGCCTACACGATCCCCGACTTTGCTGAAGGGCGGTTCGATTCGCCAGTGTTCCGAAAGATTGCAGTCGTGTTCGTATTGTTCATCGGCTTCTTTTATACAATGCCCCAGATGAAAGGGGCTGGAACGACCTTGGCCTACATTTTTCAGGATGTTGACCTTCGGGGAACTTTCCTGGCATTCATGGCCAGCCATGATACCGCGGGAAATGCGCTCAAAGGTCTGCCGTATTGGGCTGGGGTCGTTTTGGTGGGAGCGGTGATCACGCTCAACGTGGCGCTCGGTGGCATGAAAGGAATCACGCTCGTGCAAGCCTTCCAATACTGGGCCAAGATGTTTGCCATCTCGGTGCCGGTGTTCGTGCTGATGTCGGTGTATGGACACTACGGCGAACATCTCGATAAGAATCAACCAGAACCCGGACGGCGCCTCGATCCGGTCAAAGCGATAGCCGCTGCCGCTCCTGGAACGGATGCGCCGGATCGAGCCGCCGTCCGCACTGCCGACGCATTCATTCGCATCGAACCCGAACGCCCATGGGTCACTCAGCTCGCCGCGCCGATTTTCACACGTTTCGACGGGAAACGATTGGTAACGCTCAACCACACCAACACGCCAATCACCAACGTGCTCCACAGCTACGCATTCATTAGCGGCAAAACCATCTTACTTGCGAAGGATCTTGACGGGGCGAAGGTCACGCTGGCAACAAATGCGACGGTCAACACCCCGGAGCTCTTGGCGCTTGGAGAATCTCTGCTCGCCTCGCAAGGCATCACGTTGGTGCCACGCAATGGCAACTTGCTCATCGCAGCCCCGACGAAAGATCTAGAGCGCTTTCGGAGCATCGAGTTAAACTTCGCTGGGAGCGATCGAAAGCCCCTCCCGGGGAAAGCCCCGGCCGACTCTGCCTGGCTCAATCCTTTCGGCCCACTGACCACGAAAGCGGCCAAGGCGGCTGGACTTTCGATTGAACAACAACGTCCCTACTCGCTCCTTTACACCTATTCCTTGATCATCGCACTGGTCTGCGGCACAGCGGGGTTGCCGCACATTCTCGTCCGCTTCTACACCAATCCCGACGGAGTCGCTGCGAAAAGGACAACCATGTGGGTCATGATCTTGATTGGAATCTTCTACCTCTTCCCTCCAATCTTTGGTGTGCTCGGCCGCAACCTACTGCCTGAGCTCTATTCTGGAGTGGGAGCCAAAGGCACGGATAAGATCGTGCTCGAACTCCCCCGCATCCTCAACGAGAGGTATGGCGTCCTGGGCTCGATCATGAGCGGAATCACTTGCGCAGGTGCCTTTGCCGCTTTCATGAGCACATTCAGCGGGCTACTGGTCTCGATGACCGGTGCTTTGGCCCACGATGTCTATGGCCGGATGCTGCGACCTGGCTCAACTCCGGAACAACGGCTTAAGGCTTTCAAAATCGCCGCCGTTATCGTTGGACTTGTAGCCATCGTGCTGGGCATGCAAGTGGAGCCCTTTCAGATCAACTTCATGGTGGGCCAAGCCTTTGCCATCGCCGCGGCCAGTTACTTTCCGCTCCTCTTTATGAGCGCGTGGTGGAGTGGCATGACCATGAAAGGAGCAGCGAGTGGAATGCTGGGCGGAGGTGTCTTGGCGCTGGTTGGGATTAGCTTAACAAGCTTCAGCGACCTAAAATGGCTACCCTTGGAAGCTTTCTGGACAGCTCATCCGTTGCTGCGGATACTTTGCGAGCAACCGGCCATCTGGACCGTACCGTTGGCGATCACGTTGATGGTTGTGGTGTCCAAATTGACGCAAACTGAAATCCCTTCTGACGTGCGGATGAAGATGCTGGTGCTTCACGCGCCAGAGCAGCTCGGCCTAAAACAAGAATACATCCAGGAGCATCAGCACGGGCAATAAGAAACCGTGCAAGAATAAGTTCCGAAACTGAAAACCGAATGGGAACAGTACCATGGTTTAACTCGGGAACGCTGCGTGAAGTGCCGACTTTATCGGAGCGCGACCACCTTGGCCGCAGCAGCAATGGTTTGTCATGAAGCTCCGAATAGGTCCGACGCCTTTGCGAGGCCCGAGACGCTCCCGCCAGGACGTGAGTGCTCCGAAGAAAGACATGAGCAATTCCTGCGGATGACGGTGACTTCCTCGCAATTGACATCGGCGCTACTTTCTGACATTGATTACAGCGCAGCCTAAATCCGGCTTTCTTCCTGAGGCCGGGTGCGGGGGAACCACTCCTCGATAGGTTCGAGGACGGGGCGAACGGCGAAACCGCCGAGGTCACTTTCAAGGCCTAGCCCGTCAGCTAACCCCGTCGGCATTTGGAAGGGCGATCCTCTAGGGCCGCAGTGTTGCGGCTTCCACGGTTTCCCAACGAGAAGCGCGTGTTCGTGTCTATGGGCCGTTCACCGAGAACTGTGTTGACTCACTCAAACTGGGTTAAATTAAGTGAATTATATGCAAGCTAAAGCTTCGGATCGCCGGTATTTCGTTGGTCTCATGATAGGAGCGTTGGGAGTGGTTTTTGGGGACATCGGGACCAGCCCGCTTTACGCCCTTCGCGAATGTTTTCACGGTCCTCACGCAGTGGCGCCAACCCGAGCAAATATTCTCGGCGTGCTCTCCCTGATCTTCTGGTCTCTCTTGATCATTGTTTCGATCAAGTATCTGACCTTCGTTATGCGGGCTGACAACAAAGGTGAAGGTGGAATACTGGCGCTCCTCTCGCTGGCGTTCCCCGATCGCAAGGCCAAGCATAAAGGGTTCGATATCCTGATAGCGTTCGGCGTCTTCGGTGCCGCGCTTCTGTATGGCGACGGGATGATTACTCCGGCGATTTCAGTTCTGAGCGCGATCGAAGGCCTCAAAGTCGCCACCCCATTCTTTGCCCCCTATATCATCCCTATGACCGTTGGAATTCTGATCGGGCTGTTTTCATTCCAGCGGTTCGGCACAGGCCGGGTCGGAAAAATCTTCGGACCAGTGACCTTTCTCTGGTTTCTCTCCATAGCCGCTCTCGGCATCAATGGCATTGTGCAGGCTCCGGTGGTTATGACGTCCATTAATCCGTGGCATGCGCTTCGTTTCTTCGTCGAGAATGGCCAGACCGGATTTCTGGTCATGGGCGCCGTCTTTTTAGTTTTGACAGGAGCTGAGGCTCTTTACGCGGACATGGGGCATTTTGGAATCAAGCCAATCCGGCTCGTCTGGTTTACTCTTGTCTTTCCCGCTTTGCTTCTCAATTACCTCGGCCAGGGTGCAATTCTGCTGGGCAATCCAGCCGCCGCGGAGAATCCGTTCTACAATCTCGCACCAAAATGGGCGCTTTACCCGATGGTCGTCCTGGCGACGCTGGCGGCTGTCATCGCTTCTCAAGCGCTCATCTCAGGCGCTTTCTCGCTCACCATGCATGCGATTCAATTGGGGTATCTACCTCGTTTGGAAATCAAGCACACTTCTTCCGATGAACGAGGACAGATTTATCTTCCACACGTCAATTGGACCTTGATGCTGGCATGCATTGGATTGGTCCTGGGTTTTCAATCATCGAGCAATCTGGCGGCCGCCTACGGAATTGCGGTTACCTTGACGATGGTTATCACGAGCGTCCTGTTCTATCACGCAGCGCGGCATCTGTGGGGCTGGAGCACTTGGAGAATAGTCCTGCTCTGCGGCGCATTTCTGTCGCTCGAGCTTGCCTTTTGCGGCGCCAATCTCCTGAAGATCGCGCACGGCGGTTGGTTCCCGCTTGCTATGGGAATTGCCTTTTACACATTGATGTCCACTTGGAAAACTGGCCGCCGCCTACTGCGCGACAGATTGCAAGCGAGTTCTCTTCCTTGCAGCGTCTTTCTGGCCGATGTTCTGAAGCGACGGCCCGTTCGGGTGGCAGGCACTGCGATTTTCATGTCGGGCAATCCCGAAAGCACACCACTGGCTCTGCTGCATAATCTCAAACACAATAAGATTCTCCACGAACGAACCGTGCTCTTGACGATCGGAGTGGACGAAGTACCGCATGTCGCTCGGGATCAGCGAATCCAGGTCGAGAGCCTTCAGGGCGGTTTTTATCGTGTTATTTGCCATCATGGCTTCATGGAAGAATCGAACGTGTCCGAAATTCTTAAAGCCTGTGAAGCCAAAGGACTCAAGTTTCAGCCCGAGGAAACCACTTTTTTCTTAAGCCGCGAAACGATCATTCCGACCAAGTATCCAGGCATGGCTGTCTGGCGAGAGAAACTTTTTGCCGTCATGGCTCGCAACGCACAACCGGCCACGGCTTTTTTTCGCCTTCCGGCCAATCGAGTGGTTGAATTGGGAATGCAAGTGGAGCTCTAAGCAGCTACGGCTAACATCAGGCCACAGAGAACAAGTTGTATATTTTGAAAGGGCATTTAAGCTCGGGTAGCCAAAGATATCCAACCTATGTTACATTCAGCCCGCACTCGCAGAGGCAACTTCGGAGCGTTGAGGCGAAGTCGGCCACTGACTCGCCGCTGATGTAACTCGCATTGTCGATGAAAACGTTGGTTAGAGATTTCAATAATCATCCACTGCTGCCCGGGAGTGTTCTCGCGTCCCTCATGGGCGATCCTGAGGCCCGGGAAGCCCAGCCCTGGGATTATGCGACTCTCGTGTTCTTCAACAAGAAAAGCACTTTGGACATCGTTGCTCATTTTCAAAACCTCGGAATGATCAACGATGAGCAGGCAGCTAAAATCATTGGCACGGACAACCAGTTCGTCTCTGCCTTCAAAGATGTAAAAAAGCAGATCCCGGATGTCGCTTACGTCACGGGTTGCGATCCTAAGTCAGTTGAAGAGCTGGCAAAGGGGTTGTTCAGCGGCAAATTGCTCTGCGAGTATTTAGAGATTTTGACACCGCCCCAGCTCTCGTATGAGAAAACCGCCCAAGGGACGATCGACTTGTTGGAAGCCTTATATGACGCGTTTCGCAAAATTGTCGGCGGTGCATGGTCGGTGTTTTTCCCTCGTCAAGAGTTCTCGCTCGCCACCGATGCGTCGGCACAATTCTGGATGGCCTGTTTGTACTGCCACCGGACCGAGGAGATGGTCCAGGGATTCGTCGGGTTGTTTCGGCGTGAGCATCGAGATCGCTTGCAGGCGCTCAACCGCGGTCATGTGAAGGAAAAGGGCCTGCGATTGCAGGATGTCATTACCGAGTATTTAGACAATTCGAAAGAGAAGGTATTCAAACTTCACGATGTCGTCGGAGACTATGTGAAGGAAGGCTTGGATCGCGCCTTCTTGGAAATTGCGAGAATCCTCGGCAAGCTCAAGTTGCCTGCTTTGGTTCTCTATTACTACGAATTCCTGACTCAGGGAATTTGCGAATCGTTTTCGACCATGGATGGAAGCCTCTCTTCCAAGGAAAACCGGTTTATACAGTATTTGCTGAGACAGGTCTCCGCCATCGTTGAGGATCATCATGACCCATTCGCAGGCGCCTCGTCAGCCTCCAAGCAGGAGAAACTGGAGCGAGTCTTCGCTGATTTGGATGAGTTGGTGGGGATCTCCAGCGTTAAAGAAAAGGTCAAACAAACGGCGAACTTTGCCAAAGTGCAGCAAGTTCGGTTAACCCAAGGGCTCAGGCCCATCCCGACCAGCTATCACTCTGTTTATACCGGGAATCCAGGGACGGGCAAAACCACCGTCGCCCGGCTAATGGGACGCATCTACAAGTCGCTGGGAGTCCTGAAACGAGGCCACTTGGTCGAATGCGACCGCTCGGCGTTGGTCGCCGAATATGTGGGGCAAACCGCGATCAAGACCAATGCGATCGTTGACTCGGCGCTCGACGGGATCCTTTTCATTGACGAGGCCTACACTCTGGTCAAAGGGCATGAGGATTTTGGCCGGGAAGCAATGGACACTCTGCTCAAGCGAATGGAAGACAACCGAGACCGGCTGATCGTCATCGTCGCCGGATACCCCGAAAAGATGGAAGACTTCGTGAATTCCAATCCGGGTCTCCATTCCCGGTTCACTCGGTTCATAGAGTTTCCAGACTACAGCCCCCAGGAACTTTGCCGTATCTTCAGCTTGATGTGCTGGAAAAATGGCCTGGCCTTAACGCCTGATTTGAAGGAAAAGATTTTACATCACTTCACTCATCTCCATCGGGATCGCGGAGAAAATTTCGGGAACGCTCGTCTGGCTCGCAATTGCTTCGAGAGCGTCATCAATAGCCAAGCCTCACGCCTCGCGGCCACGGGCGATTTTGAAACCATTTCTCTCACCTCGCTTCGCGCTGAAGACTTAGAATCTCCCGCGCAATCATCCCTGGACGACTACCGGAAGAGAGCGAGAGGCTATTTGATCGAATGCCCTCACTGCAACCAGGTTTACTCGTGGACCCCCGAATTGGAGATCATTGAAGCGGTGTGCAATCGATGCGGAAAAAACTACAACTGCGAGTTCGGAATCGTCAAATCCTGAGCCGTTCGCCTGGGCTCACTGCCATGTAACAAATGTCCTGGTTAAGGAAGTAGCAATCTGGCCCGGTAAAAACGCTGCTTAATTTGTCCGGCGACTGAATCATCGAGAGGCAACGTTTCGCCGACGTTGAGAATGTTCGTTAGAGTTGTCCAGTTGTCCATGGAAGAGGAGGCTTCGATAGCATATCGTTGACCAGGGCTCCCCGTGAGCCTCAGTTGATAGCGTCCGGAGCTGGTGGAAAGAATGTTGAGCGCGGGTAGGAGGGTTTTTGCAACGACAGAGATGAGCTCGATCGAATTGTTTTCGAGCGTTACCTCAGGGCCGTTGACTCGCAAGCGAGCCTGGTTGGTGATCGTGCCTGTCACCGCGGCTTGAACGACGATATTCATCCGTGCCTCGGAGCCATTGGCGATATGGCCGAGGGTGAAGACAACCAGATCACCACTCCGGGACCAAAGCCCTTGGGCAGAGTCAGCGCTCAGAAAGCGAACGTTTGGAGAAAGACGGTTAGTGACGACAACCCCGGTCGCGTCGCATTCACCGGAGTGCCTGACGACTAGTGAATAGATGATTTGATCGTCCAAAGGCGCAGCGCTTGTAGAAGCGGTTCCGTCGAGGGCGACATCGATGGCGTTGCAAGTTGGGCATCGGACGAGCCAGCAGACCGCGTTTTGGAAAAGTTCCTTCCGCTCCTGGAGAGACGCTTCGCTGCCTGTTGTCACTCGACAGTTCTGGGTGAAAGTTCGGGCTCCTCCGAGGTCAGCTTCATCCAATCTTGGAGACGCTACGAGAATGTGTCCTCCGCTGGATTGGCCGAATACCTGCGAGTTTCCGCTCGCAACGGTGGCGAGTTCGAGACGGTTGGAATAGACAAAATCCTCGACCACGCCGAACCGGCCTGTCACGATGCGATTCGACGGGTCATCCTGACTCAACGTGACGAGGCCATTGCCTCCTGCTTTGCGATCCGTCGGGTCAAGATGAGTCAGTTGCGTCCATTTCAAGCGCTGGGACTCGCTCAGATTCGTCGTCGCGGAAGCCAGGTTTTCACCGATAAGATAAAGCGAACTTCCGTTCGTAAAGGCACGATGAAAAATGCCAACCTCGTTATCGCCCAAGCCTGGCGACCTAACGCCCAGATCGTCCCAGATCAGCAACTTGAATCGTTCCACAGCTTCGTAGGTCAGCCCTTCGCGATCGAATACACGGGAGCTCAACCCGATTTCGAACAGGTAATTCTGTAGTTGCGCAATTTCCTGATCAGGAGAATTTCGCACGATGGCGACTTCGGCTGAAAAGTCAGTAACCACGATGTGAACAGGCGTCGAGGCGTTGGTAAGGTTGAGGTTATCGACGGCGACCGCAGCCAACGCATAGTCACCTGCGCTGACATTGGTCCATGTCAGACTGTATGGAGAGTTCGTGACCGTCCCCAGGCGGCGTGATCCGACATAGAAATCCACACGGCTAATCGCGCCGTCAGGATCAAACGCCGTGGCCAGGATGCTGATGTTGGTGCCGGGGGGGAATGCCGCATGGTTCACAGGCGCACTAATGCTGATAGTGGGTGGAAGATTCGGCGCATCATCGTTCACGATGGTGATGAGCGCCGTATTCCGGGCCATGGTCGCGTTGATGGGGTTCTGCAAGTGGATGAAGAAGGTCTCGTTGGTTTCCACGAAATCATCACCCAACACTGGAATTACGATGACTTTGCCGCGGTCGCCGGGATCGAAAATAATTCTTCCCGCAGTGGCGATGTAATCAAGGCCTGCCAGGGCTGTGCCGTTGGATGTCGTGTAATCAACCGTTACGATCTGGCTGCTGGCCTTTGACAGCGACACATTCAAGATGGCATTTGTGATTCCGGCATGGCCCTCGGCCAAGGTGACATCGTTGATCGAGATCGCTGGCGGAGGTTCGACACCAGTGACAGTGATGAGAACCGAACTTGAAACCCCTGTAGTGCCTTGGTCGTCCGTGGCCCTTGCAGTCAGCGCATAAGTGCCCGGCGTCACATTCGTCCAGATGAATGTGTAAGGACCACTCGTCGCTTCGTCGAGTTTTATCGAGCCTTGAAAAAAAGCCACGTTCGTAATCGCGCCTCTCAGGCCGCATGCTTCCGCACTGATCGGAACCGTCGCGGGAGCGGCAAGAGTAGCACCGTTGGCAGGGCTTCTGATATCCACATTCGGCGGAAAGCCAGTTTTGCATTTGCCATCCTTCCCGACTTCAAAGATCCGAGCGACTTCAAGAGGCGTCAGCGCACGATTGTAGATGGCGACTTCATCGATGGCACCTTGGAACACTCCCGCAAACCCGTGATTGGAATTTAGATTATTGCCGATTCTGAGGGGCGCTGGACCGGTGTAGGCACGGACTCGGCCGATGTTCCTACTGTTTTCCAGTGCTCCGTTGACATAGATCTTGAGATCGGCTCCGTCATACGACCCCACAACGTGATGGAATCGGTTGGTCCCGTGCGACTGAGATGCGAGGAAAAGGTCTTCACCGTCCGAAGCCCTTTCGAGTCCCACCAGAAAAGTATTCTGATCGTGCCAACCCAAAAATAACGTGTCTTCATTCAAACCGTTTCGGGCAATTTTCCAGACGATGGGACCGTTTCTGTAGTCGAATCCCTCCGTGAGAGGCATGACCCACGCTTCGATGGTCCAGGCATTCACCAAATCGAAAACGCGATTGGCATTGGATATTTCCACGCCGTCGTCGGAACCGTTAAAGAAAAAGGCGCGGCCGACTCTTCCAGAAACGAGATTTGTTCCGTGCAACTGCACGCCATGGTTTCCGCCAAAGAGATCGTCCGCGCTCGCGTCTCCCGGCCACCATCCCACCAGACCGCATGGCGAAGGCACACAATCGAAGGACAACGACGGTTGTGCCGTCGAGAAAAGGCTGGACCTTAAATTGAAAATCGGCGGATCGGCGAGCATCTGAACTCCACAGTCATCGAGGCAGCCGAGGATGAGCAAACATCCCCAGAGCCCGATCCAGCGACACTGACGGATCATTCAGTTCCTTCTAGAAGCAGATCACGAAAACGCGTCCGATGAGCTATCGCGCCGCCACTCGCCAGACAGCCTGAACTCTAGGAAAGAACAACTCTGCCAGCCAAGCGCAATCGGATACGACAGTTCCGCATACAGGGGTGTTTCAAGAAAAGTTTTCCCCTCGATCACGCCAAAATCTCCAAGCGCGAGATTGATGTTCGTGGGGAAATTTACAAACTTGTCTGATTTTATTGGAATGGTTGAGGCGCAGAGGTCGCTTTGCCTTGCGCATCTGGTGGCGT
>CAMAWP010000199.1 GCA_945861765.1 Akkermansia muciniphila
GACCTCAATGCCTGGCTTCCTCTGAGCACCAACATCATATCCAACGGCCAAATTATGTTCACTGATCCGGAGGCCGGAAAACCGCCGTACAGATTCTACCAGCCATCACTGGTCCCGTAGGCCACAACCGGCGCTCGATAAGATCCGAATACGATGGTTCGAACCGCGTCGTCCGGTGCGTTGGGCCGCATGGGGCTGGTCCGCTCTTGAGTGATGCGCGTATTGATTCGATCGTCCCTTCGGGACTTGGGCTCTCCATCACGCAATCCCACCCTTGAAAGGGTGGGCTATTGTCAAATCTCCCATCCGGGAGACGGCAGTCCGGAGCCTCTTCGGTCGAACAGCACGGCGCTAGACAAGGTCCAAACTCGAGGCCCCGTGAGCAATCACGGGGCGCGGAGTTTGGACATTTCGGCAGCTTCCTTCTCCCGGAGGGAGATTTGAGACTAGCCCAGCAGTTCACTGCTGGGTTCGGATTAGCCATCGCATAAGTCCCGCAGGGACGGCCGAATCACCCAATGTCCTACGTCAGCTCCTACTGTCTGTTCACGACAAAGGATCGCCCGAGAATGGCTCAACCGTCCCTTCGGGACTTTGGGTATTTGCCACGTAATCCCACCCTTGAAAGGGTGGGCTACTCTCAAATCTCCCTCCGGGAGACAGGTGTGGGCTATTCTCGAATCTCCTCTCCGGGAGATGTGAGTCGCAAACCTCATCGGCTACAACAGCACACGGCCGGAAAATGTCCAAAACTCCAGGCACCCCTCCGGAGTGAGCCTTCCAGCCCGGACACGGAAATGGTTCCACTGAAAACAGCGGGGAACCATAATTTTCGATCCATCTGAACCGATAGAGAGGATACGTATCGCTATTATCGTCAACGTACAGCTCCGGGGCTTTCTTTTTGCGCGGCATGGGCTCATTCTTCCGGCATCAGCACCGGGATGACCTTGTTGCCGTGGCGGCGGTAGATGCGGAAATCCGAGTCCAACGTGAAGACCGTGCAACTCCGGTGCATTTCACTGAGACGCACTAGGCACGCATCGGCCAGCGACATGGGCCGATCCCGGTAGCGGCTCATCAACGTGCGCAGGTCCGCCAGTTGATCCTCGATCTCCAGGCCCACCCGCAACATGCCCCGCTCCAATAACTCAAAGAGCGGATCGGTTTCTCGCCCTTCGCGCTTCAGCAGGAAAGCGGCTTCGGTCAGAACCGGCTCACAGGTGAGCAACGGCGGGTGCAGCCGTTTCGACTGGTCGCAGACCCAGGCGTGATGCTCCGATCCAGCGGCGAGAAAGGCCACCAGCGGGCCGGTGTCCAGCAGCACGGCACCCTTCACTGGCCGAAGCCCTCCATATACTTCGGGTTGGTCGCCAAGTCACGCGGCAGACCTTTCAGCGACCCAGCCAGGTCGCTTGCCAGATCGTAGCAGGTGGCCTTGCCGCCTGCGGGACGGGCGTCCAGCGACTTCTCCAGGCACTCGCGCACCAGCGACGATTTGGTGGTGCCGCGCGCGCGCGACGCCGCTTCCAGACGTTCCAGCAGCCGATCCGGCAGTTTGAGTGAGATGGTATTCATAAGCGGAAGGTAATACGCGCCATTGTCTCGCGCAATACCAAAGTCAGCAGCCCACCCGCCTTTGGCATCGGCACCTCGGCCGACGGGCTGCCTGGTCAACGAGACCGGAAAGCGACGGCGATCGCCACGACGGAACGTGTGATTGGAGGGAAGGCTGTTTGACATGATTGTTTTACACGTTATCATGCCGAAATGAATACCCTTATGACCGTAGTTACCGAGCGGGGACAGACTTCCATTCCGGCCAAAATCCGCAAGCAGATGAACCTGAAACCGGGCCAAAAGCTGCGTTGGCAGAAGGTGGGCGACAATGAATGTCGGGTATTCCATGATTGTTCCGAGGAGAGGCCCGGGCCGATTGCGATGCTGGGCTATGCCCGGAAGTTCAATCCGCAGGATACCCGCACGACGGATGAATGGATGCGCGAACTGCGGGAGGGCGAGCCGCCATGAAGACCTGGGTGGTGGATACCTGTGTGGTGCTGGATATCGCGCTCAATGACGCGACACACGGCGTCAAGTCCGCCCAACTGCTGCAATCCAAATTGCGGGATGGTCTGGTGGTTTGCGGAGTTACGTTTGTAGAGTTGTCCCCCGCTTTTGGCGGCCAACTAGTCGAGCTGAAGCGCTTCTTGATGGGATCTCAGATTGGTTGGGAAGAACCCTGGACCTTGGCGGACACCGAAGCTGCCCATGATGGCTGGTGGCGGTATGTCAGCCAGAAACGGCAGGAGCTGGTTCCACGGCGTCCGGTCGCGGATTTAATGATCGGGGCTTTCGCCGCGCGCGCTCATGGCCTGATCACCCGCAACCCCGGCGATTTTAAAAGTTTTTATCCCTGTTTGAACTTATTGAGTTCATGACAGGTCTGAGTTGGTAAGAAATAAGACGAGCGGTATTTGTGGGAATGATTCAGTCGTCCCTTCGGCAGTCGGAAGCCTCGCTCGGTTTGAGCAGCACACGAAAATGTCCAGACTCCAGCGCGCGTCATCGAAGCGCCGTCGAGGCGCGGAAGAGCTGCGCGGGAGACGTTCCATCTATCGAACCGGTCGATGAACTGTTTCGCCGCTGAACGCGGCCAGGACGGCCCAGCGCGCCATCCCTAACGGACAGGGAGCGCCATGGGGGAAGTCCCGAAAGGCCGCATCCCCAGGAGTGATTGCGGGCTGTCGAAGAGAATTCGGCGGGCGATGTTCACGGCTTCCTCAAAACTGTATTGGCCTTGCTCGACCTTTTGGGCCAAGACCTGAGCCATTTGCTTTCGAACTAAAATAGCTTTGGCATACGTCCACTCGACACAGTAAGCGTCCGAGAAAAAGGCGATTTGTTTATTCGTCGGCAGCATGTCGAGCCGTTCTGTCATGACCTGGCGGATGACGTCAGGGAAAAAATTATGCCACCAAAACCCAGCCAGGCTGAGATTGGGAAGCTGCCGTGCGAGAGTGCAGAGCGACTGGTTGGCGTGCCGACTCGACAGAAAACATTGAAACCTCAAATTCGGGTGGCGGCCAATGATTTCAGCGAGCTGGCCAATCGAGCGTTGTGAAAGACGGCTGCTGGTTTCGAACGGAAGAGGCTCCGCTCCGAAGCTGAATTGAAAAACGATTTCGCGGCCATGCTGTTCCAGGGCAGTGAGAAAAGCCTCGTTGGTGTAAGAGGCATAGACATCACGCTCCTCTGGCCCAGCTTGGTGGCGTCGTGACAACGCCTCCTGCATCTGGCGGTCATTGACCAGTCGGTAATCGATATCCGTCGAAAGATGCGTCGCTGTTGCGATCACCTGACCATAGGGAATGCTTTCCACGTAATGCCGCACTGCGGCATGCACATCATCGAGCGTTTGAATCGTCCTGTCCGTCGTCGGCCTCGAGCCGGAGCCAATCGAGGAGGGGCTTTCCGGCGAACGACCCCAGCAACGTTCCAGCTCGTAAAGCGCCGTGTCGAATTCCCCCCATTGGCAACGTGTGAAGAAGCCCCACTCCAAGGCGTATTGCAGCCGGTCATCGTCCTCGCCGCCGCCACGCCGGGCAATTTCCGTTCCTGTCCCCCGGATGTTCAATTGATCCAGAATGGAATGATGCCAAACCCGATCATCGGCTCGCTCGCGAATGCGATCGTGAAGTTTCCGCCAATTCTCGGGAGTGATCGGCTCCTGCCAGCCATAAAGATCGTGTAGAATAATTCGAACGCCCCACCACGAACTCGTATTTTCAATGTGCGGAAGAAAGGGAAGAGCCTCTTGAATCCGCGACTCGGCCTCAGCGTCGCTCGGCCAGCGAGGGTATTGCGCGAGTCGAGCCCCCGTGGGGCAACCGGCCGCATAAAGATCGCTGACCACCATGTGATAGAGCAAGATATCGTGCAGTCCGCGGGCCCCGAGCTTGCCACCGACCAAGTGGGTGTGAACATCTAGCATTGGCAAACGTGCAAGGGCTTCCTCCAGATCGTTGGGTAGTGTCTTTGTATTCATGGCTCGTGGTTGCGCAAGAAGGCGTCAACTGCTTCACAGTTTGGAATTCCGAATTGGCCTCCTGGCTGCGTGGCTTTCAGCGCCGCGGCAGCAGAAGCGAAACGTATGCATTCCGATAGAGCCGCACCGCGCGCCAAGGCCGAGGCGTAGGCACCGTGAAAAACATCGCCGCACCCGGTGGTATCCACGGTTTTCACCGCGAAGGCCTTTTGGTGAACGGGCGAAGAAGATCTCCCTTGCCCGAGATACCAGCACCCTTGGTTTCCACAAGTGATCACCACCGCTCGGCGATCGGTAGCCCAAAGCGCTTGGGTCGCAGCAGCGGGATCGGCTTGGCCTGTCAAGGCTGGAATAACGCTCTCGGAAAGAATCAGATGATCAGCCAGGCTCAGAAGCTCAGCAAAGTCCTTTCCAGAGGCCTTCTCGATGTCGGCCACCACGGGAATTTTCGATTCGCGAGCCAGGCGCGCTGCCCGGATCATCCCGGGCAAACCAAAGTGATCGACAAGCACCACGCGTGACGCGCGGATGACTTCGGCTTCCGGCCAATCCGGATCAGCGCCAACAAAACCAATCTCGTTGGCGAAAATGTTCCGAGTGCTTTTCGCAACATCGACGACGATAAAAGAATGGATCGTCCGCGCCTCGGGCCGTTGACACAGATGTGCGAGGTCGATCCCTTCCTCTCTCATGCGTTGAGCGGCGTCGTTGGAGAGGTCGTCCGTGCCAAGCACTCCAGCATAAGCGCAGTGCGATCCTAGGCGCGCCGCGGCAACCAGCGCAGTCGCCGTGAGACCTCCGCATTGCCGCTCGCTGCGAAGGACCGAGAGCTTGGCATCCGGCGGCGGATAGGCATCGACATAGACTAGATCGTCCACGGCCACCGCGCCGAACCCGAGCACATCGAAATTGACTTTATTCTTCACAATGTGGCCAGCCAGTTTCGCATTGCTTTTGGGTCTTCACGGAACATGAGCGAGCCTGGAACGATGAAGTCCGCGCCAGCCGCACAAAGCAATGGCACCGTTTCGCGGCGGATTCCACCATCGGCTTCGATCTCCGTCTTGAGCCCCAGGCGGGTAATAGTTTCGCGCGCCCGACGAATCTTCTGCGGAACTGAAGAGTCCATGGAAGCGCCCTTGATCCCCATGGCTGTTCCCACGATGGTCAGGATGTCGAGATCCTCCCAATACGGATCGAGCAGCTCCAGTGGTTCGGTGATGAGCAATGAAACACCCGCTTGCTTGCCGAACGACTTAATGACGCGAAGCAGTTCTCGTGGCTGTCGGGTCGAGTCCAAACAAAAAATAATTCCATCTGCTCCCGCTTCGACGAACGGCTCTATCCAATCCAGTGGCTCGGTCGTCATCAGATGCACTTCGAACGGTAGCTTAGTGTGCGGTCGCAGAGCCTTCACCTGGTCGGGGAAAAATAAAAGATTCTTCACGTAATGTCCGTCGGCGACATCGATGTGAAACCGCTCGGAATATGGTTCGACCCGTCGCATGTCCGACGCGAGGTTGGCGAGATCTGCCGACCAGAGAGATGTTGAACATTTCAGCATAAGGATGGTGTTGAGTGAATGAAGTGGCGTTGCAGAAAGCTCTCGATGTGGCTTTGAACTTCGCGGCAATGTTGTTCGACGTTGATTGATTTGGATGTGATTTCTTTGAACTCCGCCCCTGGAATCGCCCGCGCCAAAGTCTCGCCGTATTCAAATGGATGAATCATGTCGTGCCGGTTGGCGAGCACAAGCGTGGGGACTTTCACTGACGCCCACGCTCGCCCGTCGGCATTCGGCGTGTCATGTGGAATGCGTTCAAGGTTCACAGCGTTTTCCAGAGCGCGAGGGTTTTCGAATTGCAAGCAGAGGGACTTGGCGACATCTGGGTAAAGCCTGAACGCCTCCAAATACTCGGGAGTCTCCTTGAACAATTCCCGTCCTCGCCCCGGTCCATGCTCCCGAAGGAGCCGGGCCACGAGGGAGAACATCGTGACGTTCCACGGATTAGGCCCGTCCAGCCAGGCGGGACGTGAGAGGATCAACCCGAGAACACGGTCTGGAAACCGGAGCGCGAAGTTCAATGCGATAGCCGCCCCCATCGAGATGCCACCGACGACAGCCTGAGAGATCTTCAAGAAATCCATGAGTGCTCGCAAATCGTCGGCAAAACATGAAAGGCGAACCTTTTCCACATCTCCCGCCGGCCGGGTTTGTCCGTGGCCCCGACAGTCGAAGCCGAGCAATCGACATCCAACCGGAGGCTTGAACAGGGCGAAAGGCTGGCTCAACTCGGCACCGAGGCCATGCTGGAAGAAGAAGGGAATGCCGCTTCCCGCTTCGTGGTAATGGAACTCAATCCCGTCGTGATAAAATGCAGACATAAGAGTCAAGGAGCCGCCACATTCCGTTGAAGAAAGGTCAGGCAACCGCTGATCTCTTCTTCAACCAGGCCGTGCAAAATCATAGCGCCATCGAATTTAATCTTCCGCAACCAGGTCGCGTAATAGTCATAATCGAGAGCGCCGCTTCCCGCCGCGACGTGTCGGATACCGCCGTCTTCCTCCACAAAATCTTTCGCATGGGCAATGACAATATCCCCACCGAGGAGTTCAAACGCGTCGTCGAAAACCTCCTTCATGCGCGACAACTCTCCAACTCGAAACAGATTGGCGGGATCGATGATGATTTTCAACCGCGATGTAGCCATCTCATCGAGGAGACGGCGAGCCTTCCGGGCGGAGTTCACGACGTTGTTTGTCTCTGGCTCGATCGCAAGAGTAAGATCGTATTCCGCAGCGAAACTCAAGGCTTCTCGAATAGAGACAACCAAGTCGCGCCAGGCTTCTGCCGAGCTATTTTCGGGGTGATGCCGCCACATATCCTCTGCATCGCGGCTGCCAGTGCACAGCGAGATGACCGACGTGCCAAGCCTGCCACAGACCGAAGCGAGTTCGCGCAAGCGCCGCAGGCCGTCGCGGCGAATCTCAAGATCTGGATGGATCATATTAAAGGTCCCGGAGAGCGCTGCGATGGTGATTTCGCGGTCTGCCGTAGCTGAGCGAATTCGGCTGGCCATGTCTGGCGCGATCTGGTCAGGCATGCTCGGCAGGCCGGCGCACGCTAGATTGAATTGAACGCAACGCAGGCCGTGGCTGATGACCGCGTCCAAAACCCCTTCCAGCGTCGGCCGGGGGAAAGTCTTAGCGAAAATGCCAATTTGCATAGGAGCGCGGGGGTCTCGCCCGCGAGTTTATGGGGATTCGTCCGGCGGTCGGTTATTGTCAGGATCATGACGAGGCGTAGAACACGCGGGCGAGACGCCCGCGCTCCTATTCGCTGCACTGCTGTAGGTCCATTGCTCCGGACTCCTTACCAGATGCGCCTTGACGGGGTTCCATTCGATATAATGGAGCGCTTTCCGGAAATGGGCCTCGTCGCGGATATAACGATCGAAGTAATCATCCTGCCAAAAGATGCCGCTTCTCGCCAGGATTCGGTTCGCTTCTTTGGAAGTGAAGGATTTCCAGCTCCCGACGATATCGCCAAGAGGGATTTGCCAAATCTCGACCAAGGCATGGACGTGATTCGGCATTATGACCCATGCGAGCAACCGGTACCGCGTGGCGTCAAAATAGAGCAACGCGTTCCCGACCATTGCAGCGATATCGGGATTGCGTAGAGAGCAAGCTCCGTAGCCTTTATCTAGATAGGCTTCGATGCGGATCAGCCGCTCGCGTTCTTCTTCGATTTGGAGCATTGCCTCCCATACGGAGCGCCGCGCCGCGGGCATGGCATCATCGAGGCGGAAGGTAATGAATTGAATTAACCCCGGCGCATCGAAGTGCGGCAAATAGCCGCGTGAGTGCCAGCCACGAAATCCGACGGCCTCTTCGTCCGGAGCGGGCGGCATAAGATAAGCGCGTTTGTCTTTGATTATTTGGCGAACGTTGTTCTTCATCGAACAGGAGCGCGGGCGTCTCGCCCGCGAGTTGTTAATGCTCTTGTCGTAACCATTGTTACTTTCGTCAACGTCGGGAACTGGCGGGCGAGACGCCCGCGCTCCTATGCGGCGCGTTATCTCGTCTCGCCTTGTCAAACTGCTCCCCTCACTTCATCCAAGCGCACGCTCCTGCCACTTTCCACCGACCGAGCAATGGCGACCATCGCGCGCATTCCAGCGAGCCCGTCGTCGATGCAAGCCCCGTGCTGAGGAGATGCGTGGAGAACCGTATCTGCGAATCCTTCGATCTGCCGTTTGTAAGTGTGGGCGTCTTCTCCGAGTGGCCGATGGAACTGTCCGTCCTTGGTCGAGAAGCATTCGACGTCGCTCGATTTGTGAAACCACGGCAAATAGACCTTACCAGTGACACTGCCATGCTCGCCGTAAATCTGAAATCCTTCGCCAAAATCTCCGCGCACAGGGATCGTCAGGTCAAGGTGGCCGAGGCTGCCGTTGGCAAACTCCACTTCGATGAACCAGCAATAGGCGCCGAACTTTTCCACCAATCGCGCTCGAACGCCTACGATTTCTCCGCCCAAAAACCGCGCGGTGTCCACCAAATGACTTCCATGGGTTAACAGGAAGTAACGCCGCTTGTCCGCTTTGGGATTGCCTCCGGGCCGACGCGCAGAGGCGCTGACCAAAGGAATGGGCTGGAGATTATCGGTCATTGCGTAACGATAAGTGGAATCGCAATACCACGCTTTAACCGCCATCACCTCTCCAATTTCCTGTTTGATGAAGCGCTGAGCAAAGGCGATTCCGGGATCGAATCGACGGTTATTACCCACCTGTAGAACCAGTTTGGTTTTAAGCAATTCCCGACGCAAGTCCTCGCACTCCTCCACTGTGACGCCGAGCGGCTTTTCGATCAGGACGTGTCTGCCCGCGGCGATCGCCTTGAGGCAGAGCGGCACATGAAACTGGTCTGCGACACCGATGATCACGGCCTCCAGCAGAGGGTCCGCGAGCATATCGTCGAAGTTCCGGTAAGCGATTTTTGGCGAATGAATCGCGGCCATTTTATCGCGCAGATCATCGGCAACGTCACAAATCGCGTAAAGCTCGGCATTGCGGGCTTTACGGCACGCATCGAAATGCGCGATTTGCGCTATGGGGCCGCAGCCCAAAATGCCGATGCGCAGGAGACGTGGATCCTTTTTCATTTTCGAGACAAGCTGCGGCGACGGTTGCAGAACGTCTTCATGATTTGAGATCGGGATAACGCTGCCGGAGGGCCGCGGTCAAAGCTTTGAGTTTGTTCCGCTGAGCCAGTTTCGCCAGAGCCGCGAGATGTTTCTGAATTGGTACGTCACGCAGTTCACCGGCGTGATGGACTTCCACCGCTTGGCTCATGGCCTCGGCCCCGAGCTTCGGATCCGCTTTGCCTTTGGCGTTCTTAATCGAGTTGATGGCTGACCCTGCGAGGAAAAGGACATTTTCGGTGATCTCGCGCCGTTCAGCATCAGCGAGGTTGAGCCCAATATTGCCTTGGTCGAGCGAGCCTGCTCGCACGATCATCGTCGGCTTTATCCCGGGCAACGCGGAGCTCAGGACGTTTTCGGACGCCACCCATTCCGCACCGTAAGGGCGCAAGAATGGTGTACCTGGCCGCACTGGCGCTGTCTGGCGAAAATCGATCCCATCCAATCTTGCCAGGAGGTCGATGACCTCGCGCCAGATGGCTCGCGTCTTGACTCCAATGCCAGCGTTGTGACCGTAAATTGCCGGCGGTGCCTTTAAATGCTTGGTCGCCTCGCGCACCATTCGCACCGTCCCGCCCGCAAAGGTTTCACTGAACATGACGCCCGAGGCTCCTGCTTCGAGCACGGCGTTGACAGTGTCGATGATCTCATGCGGAGCGCCGCTGATGTGGGGTGCAAAAATAAGCCCAAGCCCGCCGCGCTTATTCCGCGCGCGTTCGATGGCGGCGACAGCGCGGCGTGTTCGTTCCGCCACGGGCGAGTAATCGAGATTTGGATAGAGGTCCTCGTCCTCTTTCACGAACAGGAACAAGGGACATTGGGCCACCTCCTCGACAAGGCTGCCCACTTCATCGGGCCGGATTCCAGCGGTCGGCTTGAGGATCGTGCCGAACGCAGGCTGACTCGGGCTGAAGTTCGTCAATTGACGAACCCCTTGCGGCCCGTGAGCGGGTCCCGGAAAGGTCCGCAACACTTTGTCCGGAATCCGCAGCGCAATCAGGCGCGAGTCCTGGTTTTCATACACGTCAAAAATAATCGCGCCGGCAATCGTGTGGAGCAGGTCGCAAGATGTCAGGCGTCCGTCCGGTGACAGCATCATCTTCAGCGGGAAGGCCACGTGCAGCAGTCCGATTCGCCCAGTGCGATCGAAAGCATCGACGCCAGCGGCTTTGGCGGCGCATTGTTCCAGGAGCGACCCGGCGGGCGGATGCTTGACCCCAATGGTGGCGTGGTAGCTGATTTCTTCCACCGCCTCGGCAAGTTTCATCGTGCGGAAGGCAAAGAAATAGGTAGCGACCACGTAATCATCCCAAGCAGGCGGCGGTCTTTCTGCCAGGCGTTCAGCGATGATCTCCCGCAGGCGCACTTCACGATCGTCGGCATCGTGCCAGAGTGACTTCAAAGTAGTTCGGGCAATTGGTTTCATTCGTTATCACAGCGCACAGCCACGATGGACTGATTCGAGCAGCATTGGTTAACGCGCGCTCGGCTAATTTGCGGTGGAGCCTAAGAAACTCCCAAATCAAAAACAACGGGATTATGGAATCGTTCAGCAATTCTCAGTTTGGGAGGTATGTAGTCCCGGCTTTAGCCGGTGGGGCACCGACACTTCCAGACGCGTTGGATTGTTTGAACCTAAAAACAGCACTTCAGCCGAAAGAAACGAAAGAATTCGAGGGCTTGACGCAAACGCGGCCACCCACCTACCGGGTGAATGGCAGATGCCTCAGAACTTCTTTTCTTTCGGCATTTTTCGTTTCTTTCGGCCATCCAACTGCCGGATTAAGTTTGACGCGTTGCCGCCTGAAGGCGGTGCTTGGTGTGATCTGCGGCCATACTGAGAATTGCTGGGCTTCCAAGTATGATCTTTGACACCTGCTTTCGCCTGCTTACACTGGCCCGATGTCTAACGTGTCTGAATTGTCATCAAACCGTTCCGCCAAAGCCCTTCTGAATGTAGCGCTCATCCTCCTGGCCGGTGCGGCCTCCACGATCTTTGCCGCGGACACGGCCGCCCAGAACGAACCGACCCCAGCTCCCATCAGCTTCAGCCGTGACGTCGCTCCCATTCTCGCGAAAAAATGTTTGACGTGCCACGGGCCGGAAAAAGCCAAAGGGGGATACCGATTGCACATTTTTGAGTTGATGCTGAAGGCTGGCGATGACGAAATCGCGCCGATTGTTCCGGGCAAGCCTGAGCAAAGCGGGCTTTACCGACGCCTCATCACGAAGGACGACGAGGATCGCATGCCACAAAAGGACGACCCTCTTTCCGCCGCAAATATCGGTCTGATCGAGCGCTGGATTAGAGAGGGGGCGCGATTCGATGGCTCTGATCCAAAGGCTCTCCTCACATCGATTATCCCGCAAGGCCCCCATCCCAGTCCTCCGACAACCTATCGTCAGCCTGTTCCTCTCACTGCCGTCGCGTTCAGTCCTGACGGACGCGAGCTGGCCGTCGGCGGATACCATGAGATCACCATCTGGGATCCGTCCTCTGGAAAATTGCTACGCCGGATCAAGAACGTGGCTCAACGGACTCAGAGCTTGGCTTACCAACCGCGCGGGTCTTTCCTGGCCGCTGCGGGCGGGTCCCCAGGGCAAGCGGGTGAGGTGGCGCTGTTCAATCCTGTGGAAGGCTCGCTCGTGAAAGTGCTGGGAACGATGAGCGATATGGTGCTCTCGATTTGTTTCAGTGAAGACGGGACCCGGTTGGCGGCCGGTGGAGCGGACAACGCGATTCATCTTTACGATGTTGCCAGTGGGAAGGAGCAATTGTTGATTCAGCAACATGCCGATTGGGTGTTGGCCGTCGCCTTTGACCAGAAAGGCGGCCATCTCGCCTCGGCCAGCCGCGATCGGTCTGCGAGGATTTATGACACCAAAACCGGCGAGCTTGAGATGACGTACGCCGATCATGGCGCGCCGGTGTTCGGCATCGGTTTTAGCGGCGACGGAAAATCCGCGTACAGCGGAGGGCGCGACAAGAAAATCCACGTTTGGAATATCAAAGATGCAAAGAAGTCGGGCGAACTTTCAGGCTTCGAAGAGGATATTATCAAGCTGCTGGTTAAAGGGGATTATGTTTTCAGTTGCTCTGCGGATCGGCTGGTTCGACAGCATGACGCCAAAGAACGGAAGCTCGTTCGCACGTATTCCGGACACAAAGATTGGGTCTATACCTTGGACTACCATCCGGCGACGAGCCGATTAGCCACCGGCAGTCATGATGGCGAAGTGCGGATTTGGAGCACCGAAGACGGCAAATTGCAGACCGTATTTGTCGCTGCTCCCGGGTATCTCACAGCAGACAGTTCAAAATAAGGGGAGTTCAAAACCAAGCCGTAAAGGGGCCAGGACTGAATGGCGCTTGGATAAGGCCTCGAATTTCTTGCTCAATTCAAGAGATGCTGCTGCCTCGGCCCCAATTCGTCCCGGAGGGACTTGTGAGAATTAGCCCAGCGTTTCAACGCTGGGTTAGTGCAGTCGGGGCGTCGAGTCCAGAAGGGACGGCTGAATGCG
>CAMAWP010000200.1 GCA_945861765.1 Akkermansia muciniphila
GCGAAGGTCCTGGGAAACGAATCGATCAATGATCGCTTGGTCGTGTTGAGTTCTTCGTCGGACACTGGTTCAGCGACAATCCGTTTCATCTCCTCGATGACTATCGAAGCGGCATAGGCCACGGTGCGGGATTTGGATTGAAAGCTCGCAGTGAATGTCCCGGGGAAATAGACCCCGCCTGGAAAGATGGAGCCTGCCGAATAAGCCAACCCTTCGTCCGATCGCACTCGGCTCATGATTCGGGAAGTGAATCCGCCGCCTCCCAGGATATCGTTCATTACGGTGACAGAATAATAACTCGGGTTATCACGCTGAATACCAGGGAGAATAATGGAGACGCGGCCTTGGTTTACATCCTTGTTGACAAGGTAAGCCCCAGGCGCCGCGAAAATAGTGTTTGTCAGTATCGCGGGAGCTGTCTCCCCTTGCGAAGGCCAGTTGTCAAAAAGAGTCTCCAACTTCTTGATCATTTCATTTCTTTCGAAGTCGCCACTGACGACGACAACGAAGTTTGAAGGATGAAACCATTTCTTGTGGAATGCGTGCAGATCGGCTTGCGTCAGACTTTCGATTGAGGCAGCGGTGGAATGGCGATTGATCCAGAATTCCTCCCCGTAAGCGAGGAACCGTCTCTCTCGAGATTCGATATCGGCAGACTCATCGTTGCGCTGTTTCATGTTTTGAAGCGTCTGTTGTTTGCGCAGAGTCAACTTATCCGCCTGAAAACGAGGTGCCGTCAACACGTCCCGCAAGATACTGAGGCCTTCCGCAAGATCTTTAGACAACAAATTCAGACTGATGGTGCCGTGTGTTTCGCCAATGCTAGAATCGAGGTGAGCTGCCAGGAAATCCAAACGCTCCTCCAGTTCCTCTGCTGATTTGGACTTCGTACCGCCTCGAACCAAGAGATAGCCGGCAAGGTCAGCCAAGCCCGCTTGGCCCGCGGACACGACATAGCTCCCGGTTCGAACATAGACGATGCAATTGACCAGCGGCAATTCACGATCCGGCACAACATACGCAATCGAGCCATTCTTGAGGGCAACTCGATATTGCGTCGGCTCGGGGGGCTCGTAGTCCAATGGTTTAAAGGACAGCTTCTCCGGTCGATCAGGAATTGCGGCGCTTGAAGTCGCTTTTGCGGGCTGCGCCGAAATCGAGAAGGATTGAATCAGACAGCTCGCCACGATGAAGAGGAGCGTTAAACAGAGATGATGAGGCGCCGAAAGAATCGGCTGTTTCCCATACGAGAATCGGGACGTTCTGGAGACATTCCTGTCGAACGACCCTTCCGATGCCATGTAACGATGTAACAATGTGACCATTTAACAGTTTAGCGTTTTGCCGCCAGCAAGCCGATGCAGTCGTCGCGATGCGAAGTTACTTCTGCTTTTTCTCCAGCTCGTCGAGCCGCTCCTGAATTTTCTTCGAATAGACCTTCAAGAAAGATTTCAACTCGTCCGGAGCTTGACCTTGCTGGCTCGCCATCTTTTCCAGGGCTTGCTTGAGTTTCTCGACATTGGTTTCGTCCTTCAGCTTCGAGGCGATCGTTGCAAGCATCGTTTTCTGCTCCGAGTTCAAGCCAGCCAAATCCGGATCCTCGGGAGAAGCTTTACCGGCTTTACGTGTATAAATGGCGACAGCCCTATTCTCTTTGGTGAAGTAAGTGGCGACGACGCGTTTGATATCCGCAACGGTGACCGCTTGGTACTTGGGACCCGCTTCATTGATTTCGCGCCAGTTTCCCAAGCCATCATTGAAGATCAACTGCATGAGGATTGGGTAGTTCGAGGAAAGTTTACGATACTCGAACGCAGCAAAATTATTTTTCACCTTCTCCAATTCCTCGGGTGGCACGCTCTCCTGCTTGAGCTTGTCCAGCTCGGCGTAAATCCCCTTCTCGACATCGTCTGGTGTGCGTCCGTCCTTCGCTTCACCGCCCGCGTTAAAAAGCCCAGCCCACTTGCGCGAGTCTTGTTGAGCCCAGGTTTCCGTAGCCACCTCCGAGCCGAGAACCAAGCCCTTGTAAAAACGCCCCGTTCTCGTCGAGAGAAGCTGAGCCAACACTTGCAACACGTAGGAGTCACGATGACCAAACGCGACGGTATGCCAATTGATATCCACCTGGGGATTAGCCTCGGCCTCAGCATTCATTCGCTTCTCCGCGGTCTGCTTGGTTTCGAGAGTGACGACGTCGGGCACTTCTTTCTGTCCAGGCGGGATGCGGCCAAAATATCTTTCTGCCAAGCTCGAAGCGGCCGAGGATTCAAAATCGCCCACCAGTATCAATGTGATATTTCGAGGCGAATAATAGATGCTGTAGAATTCATCAGCTTGGGCCTTTGAGATCGCGGGAATGTCCGAAGGCCAGCCAACAACAGGCCAATTGTACGGGTGCGACTCCCAGAACATGGCTTCGAAAGTTTCGGCGAATTTACCTAAAGGAGTCGATTCCGTCCGCATCCGTCGTTCCTCGAAGACAACGTCGCGTTCCGCGTAGAACTCGCGGAAAACAGGATGGAGCAAGCGTTCGGATTCCATCCACATCCAAAGCTCCAGCTTATTTGCCGGAACGGTAATAAAATAACCGGTCACATCCTGGCTCGTGAAAGCATTCATTCCCGAGGCTCCGGCCGTGGTATAGACCCGATCGAACTCGTTTTTCACCAGTATCTCCCTCTGTTGGGCGATCGATTCGTTGAACTGCTTCTCCAATCCTTTGAGGCGCTCGGTTTTACTTTCAGGCTTGGAGAGGTCGTCGATCTCGCCCCGGCGGTAGGCAGCGCGCATTTTAGCTTCTTCCTCCCGAATTTGTTCACGGAGACGTTCCTGTTCGGCAATGATAACGACATCCTTCTGGTAATCTTTAGTCCCCAAGGTGGGAGTTCCTTTGAACATCATGTGCTCGAACAGATGGGCGATTCCGGTGATGCCAGGACGTTCATTGGCGCTTCCGACGTGGGCGACCCAGCCACCCGAGACCGAGGGTTCGCCATCGCGCTGAACCATCAGCATGGTCATGCCGTTGGAGAGCTTTATTTCTTGAACGGGAACCTTTTGAGCCTTGAGTGAGAAAGCTAAAAACAAGGTGGCCAGCCAAACCATTGTGAACCGGCCCATTAACGAAGAGTTTCGCACTCGCGGGATGCCGAGCCGTCGGAAATAATTAGTTCCAGTCAGACGCATTGGTCAACATGTAACCCAAGCTCAGCACCTTGACAACCTGTCGCTGAAACTTTCGATAAAAAAAGCGGGCATCTTTCGATGCCCGCCCAACCCAAACAACCAACCAAACCTGCCTCCTCTCCGCCAACATGGTTGGCGGACCCTACTTCAAGAGCGAGATGCCTCCCGCTCAAACCTTAGTAAACCAAACCAAACCAACTACCCCTTTAAGACGAGCGAAGGTGAATAAATGTTCAAAGATTTTTTTGGTAAAATGCGGCCGGGAATCTCGACCGATATTCGATAGCTCATTTTACTCCCCTTTCCGCAAGTCGTTGGTTACAGTCTATTATGCGGATTTTGAATTTGAACCCTTCAAGCGATATTGGTGCCAGCGCTTGGTTTGTGGATATGGAGGGGCACCGCCTGCTCATGGATGCCGGAACGCACCCCAAACTTGAAGGCATGGAGAGCATGCCTCTTTACGATCTGATCAAGGATGAACCCTTGGACGCCATTGCGATCAGCCATTGCCATCACGACCATGTCGGTTCGTTGCCCGTCGCGTTGCGCTACTTTCCCAAAGCTCATGTCCTCATGAGTGAGCTGAGCTATTTCCTGGTCGAGCGAGTTCTCCACAACTCGGTCAATGTCATGATTCGCCAGCGCGAGGAATTAGGGATCAAAGAATACCCGCTCTACACCCACGGCGAAGTGGACGACATGGCTCACCTCTTCCAAGGATATAAATACAACCGCGAAATTACCTGGGCGGCCTACCAGAAAACCCGAGCTGGATTCCCCTCGCCCACCTTGGAATTCTATGACGCAGGCCATGCTCTCGGTTCGGCAGGCATCATGATCCGAGGACAAAAGCAAACTCTCTTTTACACCGGCGATGTCTGTTTTCAGGATCAAACGATCTTGAAAGGAGCCCGATTCGAAGATGTGAAAGCGGATGTGCTCATCATAGAAACCACTCGAGGCAATCGCCCCATTGCGCCAGGCTTCACCCGCGAAGGCGAAGCAGAACGCCTCGCCCTGGCCATTCAGCGTGTGCTTGACCGCAAGGGATGCGTCCTCATTCCGGTTTTCGCCCTGGGCCGAAGTCAGGAAATTCTCGCCCAACTCGCCTTGCTGATGCGGGCGGGAAAAATACGACAACAACCCGTCTTCATCGGTGGCCTCGGACGCGTGTTCACAGAAATTTACGACCTCGAAGCCCATCGCACGCATCGTCAGCATACAAGCTTAAGGCTGACCGAGGCTCTGAACCTGACCGTGCTCGAGAAGGGCCAAGCCCAAAAAATGAAACTTTCCGGTGGGCGCCTCTTCGTTGTCACCGCCGGAATGATGAGTGAAAAAACCGCCGCCCATGACCTGGCCCTCCGGATGATCGGTGATGAGAAACAGGCGATCTTTTTCGTCGGTTACGCCGACCCCCAAACACCTGGCGGTCGGCTCAAAGCCGCCCAGATGGGGGAAAAATTCCTTTTCAGCCCCAGCGGCGGTGAAGTGACAAAACAATGTGAGGTGCAAGACTTCGATCTGACGGCTCACGCCAATCGCGACGAGCTGGTGGACTTTGTGGGAAAAGTAGATCCGCACACCGTGCTCTTGGGCCACGGAGAAGATGAGTCGCGCAAATGGTTCGAAGCCGAGATTCGCGCGCGTTATCCCAAGATCAAAGTGATCCAACCCGCGCCTGGCCTGAGCGTGGTCGTCTAAGAGCCTGTTTGGAAATCCAATTCATTCGTAGCAGCCGAGGTAACGAGGCTCAAATTTCTTGAACCTTTCGCGCCCTTCCGTCAGATCGGAGCCTCGTTACCCCGGCTGCTACGATTTTTAACACAGGCTCCAAGGCGAAGCGCGCAGAACACAACGCCGCCGACAATTCGACCCAGACACCGCTGCGGGTTCAAATAAAGCCTTTGTCTCTTTGCGTGTTCACGCATTTGCGGCTAAAAGTCAGATGTGCAAGTTCGTTTTCTGCTTGGGCCATCGGGGACTGGCAAGACCTTCCGTTGTTTAGCGGAAATTCGCGCCGCTTTGCTGGCTTCTCCGGTCGGCCCGCCATTGGTCTTTTTATCTCCTAAACAAGCCACATTCCAACTGGAACGGCAGCTCTTGGCTGATGGGAGCTTGCCGGGATATACCCGGCTCCAAATCCTCTCGTTCGACCAGTTAGCCGAATTGATTCTGACGAAGGTCGATCAAAGCCCTCCCCAATTACTGAGCGAAGAAGGACGATTGATGGTTTTGAGGGCTTTGCTTTCCCAGAAGCGCGATCGATTAAAACTGTTTCGGTCCACCGCCCGCCTTCGCGGTTTCGCCCAACAACTGAGCATCTTGCTCCGTGAATTTCAACGGTCTCAAATCTCCCCAGATCAACTCATTTCACTGGCGGCCAGGACGGGGCTGAAGAACCCGCTTAACTTCAAGCTGCAAGATCTCGCGGAAATGCTCCGAGCTTACCTCGACTGGCTCCAACAACACGACTTGCAAGACAATGATCTACTCATTGATTTCGCAGTCGCTGCGTTGCGTGATTCGTCACCGTCGAGCAGCGCTCCTTCCACCGGCGAATCACCAGTCAGGATGCCCCGCATCGGCGCTCTCTGGTTCGATGGATTTGCTGAGTTGGCTCCCCAGGAAATAGCGCTGCTCACGACGCTGCTCCCGTTTTGCGATCGGGCCACTCTTGCCTTCAACCTCGACCGCGAATCAATCGCCGGCGTTTCGTGGCTCTCGACCTGGTCAGCGGTCGGACTCACATTTCGACAACTCCAGAAACGTCTGGCCGACCGGGCGGGCACGGACGTCATCGTCGAATGGTTGGATAGAAACGGACCTCATGGCCGCTTTGCGAGCAACCCAATCCTGCGGCATTTAGAAAGCCATTGGTCGCAACCCAAACCGCTTTCCGAGCCAGTCACGATTCCGCAGCTACAGAACACACTCCGCGTTGCCCTTTGCGCCAATCCCGAGGCTGAAGCGACTTTGGCGGCTAGGGAAATTCTTCGATTTGTCCGCGCCGGCGGACGCTATCGCGAGGTCGCAGTCGTCGTTCGGCAGCTCGATAACTATTACGAATCAATCCGCCGGGTCTTCAGCACCTACGATATTCCCTTCTTTCTCGATCGACGTGAGCCGGTGGGACATCATCCCCTCGCCGAATTGACCCGCAGCGCAGTTCGGACCGCCGCCTTTGGGTGGGAATCCGAAGATTGGTTTGGAGCTTTGAAAACGGGATTGGTGCATCGGAGCGAAACCGAGATCGACCGTCTCGAAAATGAGGCATTGGCACACGGCTGGAAGGGCATGGACTGGCTGCAACCCTTAACGCTCCCGGACAACCATGAACTCAACGAATGGCTGGAGCCCTTGCGCGAGAAACTGGTGGAACCGTTTCAGGAATTGGCCGAAGCTCTGACGGCAACGCCATCCAACTCACACGACACGCCGCTTGCTCCGAGGCGAACGGTAACAGGCATAGAGCTCGCAGAAGCTCTGCGCGCCTTTTGGCGGCGATTGAAGATCGAGGAGCAATTACAGGGATGGAGCACCCAATCAGGCAACCTCGTTCACATCACTCTCTGGCAGCAAATGCACGAGTGGCTCGACAATCTGGCGCTCGCCTTTCCGGATGAATCGCTCACGTTAACGGAATGGCTCCCAATCTTGGAAGCTGGGTTGTCCACTCAAACCGTCGGCGTGATTCCACCGGCCCTCGATCAAGTGTTGGTCGGCGCCATCGATCGCTCCCGAAATCCCGATCTCAATCTGGCTATTATTCTTGGTCTGAACGAATCGGTCTTTCCCGCCGTGCCGAGCGCCCCGATTTTGTTGACCGAATCTGATCGCGAACAACTCTCACAACTTGGAGTGGATCTCGGCCAGACCACGCGCAGCCGCATCGGGCAGGAACAATATTTAGGATACATCGCCTGCACTCGTTCGCGGAGCAGGCTGGTCCTTACGTGCGCCGCGAGGGATGAAAATGAAAAGGCTTTGAACCCCTCCCCTTTTCTCGCCCAATTGCAACGCCTATTCCCTACCCTGCGAGTCGAAGCTTTTTCGACTTCGCACCCGTGGCTGGAAAGCGAGCATCCCAGCGATCTCATAGGACCGCTGCTCCGAAGTTGGCAAGAACCTCTCACGGATTCCAAAGTGTTGGCTTCATTGGTGACGCTTCCGGCGTTCGCCCCGTTGCGCAAACAAATCGAACATTTTCAATACGATCATGGCTCCCAATCGCTGTCGCCGGCGCTGGCCGAGCGGTTGTATGGAACCACACTGCGAACATCGGTCAGCGGCCTCGAAGACTTTGCGGCCTGTCCGTTCAAGTTCTTCGTCAGTTCGGGCATGAAAGCGGAAGAGCGACGGTTGTTCGAGGTGGATGCGCGGGAATTGGGGAGCTTTCAACATGAGGTTCTGGCCCGATTCCACCAGGAATTGCGCCAGGAAGGCAAACGCTGGCGCGAAATCACGCCTCAAGAGGGCCGGGAACGGATCGGGGAAATTGCGCAAGCACTCGTCCCCAAATACCGGGAAGGACTGTTTCAAGCCACCGATCAAGGCAGGTTTACCGCCCGGAGTCTGACAGCTTCGCTCAAGAACTTCATAGAAACGATCCTCTCGTGGATGTCCCAATACCAATTTGAACCGCACGCAGTCGAGCTAGCCTTTGGCCTCGAGGAAAAGCCATTGCCAGCGTGGGAATTGAATCTGGGCGAGGGCCATCATCTTTCTTTCCGCGGCAAGATTGATCGCGTCGATTTATGGCGCAACCCGGATCGAGACGAGGCGCTCTGCGTCGTCATCGATTACAAATCGAGCGCAAAACGGCTCGATCCCGTGCTGGTTGCTCATGGAGTCCAACTGCAACTGCCCGCTTACCTGAACGTGCTCCGGGACTTGGCGGACCCACGGTCGATCTTTGGCGTCGGACGGCTCATTCCCGCAGGAGTTTTTTACGTGAACCTGAGAGGCCACTATGAAGCAGGCAAGACGCGCCAGGAAGTGTTGGAAAGCTCAACCGCAACGCGCAAGCTGGCCTACCGCCACACTGGCCGCTTTGACGCCGAGATGCTCTCCAAACTCGACTGCCGCGCCGATGCGACCGAGGGCGACCAGTTCAATTATCGGATCACGAACAAAAAGAAAATTCATGGCTCTTGCCGGGAAGTGATGAGCGCGACTGAGTTTGCGACGATGCTCGACGGCGTTGAAAGCCACTTAACGAGAATGGGCAATGCCATTTTTGCGGGAGGCACCAACGTCGATCCCTATCGGAAAGGTTCCGATGTGGCGTGCGCCAAGTGCAGTTATCTCTCTGTTTGCCGCATCGATCCCTGGACTCACACGTATCGGGTGTTGCGGAAGACCGGAACCATGGCCAACACAGCTCATGAATCGCTTTAGTCAAAACCAACAGCGCGCCATCGAGGCGCGAGGCAATGTGCTGGTCGAAGCCGGAGCTGGCGCGGGCAAGACGCGGACTTTGGTAGAACGCTGCGTTGCCTGGCTGTTGCAAGGATCTACCAACTCAATCGACGGAATTCTGATGGTGACGTTTACCGATGCGGCGGCGGCGGAGATGCGCCATCGCATTCGCGCGGAGCTCACACGGGCGGTGGACGAGCATCCGGACAATCGCCATTTAGCTGAGCAGATAGCGTTGTTGGATACGGCTGCCATCTCGACTTTGCACGGGTTCTGTTTTCAATTGGTTCGCCAGCATTTTTACGAGCTGGACTTGGATCCGCAGTTGGCGGTGATGGCACAGGAGGAAGCCCAATTGCTGGCTGAAGACACTCTCTCGGCTCTGCTGCAACGACATTACTCTGGCATGACAGCAAACGCAGAAGCGGTGCAGCAACTCATCGAAGTCCAAGGACGGGGCTGGGATTGGCCGATTCGGCGTCTGGTGTTTCGGCTGCATCATTACAGCCAGACACTGCCCGATCCAACCCGATGGCTGCGGCTTCAGTTGACAATGTTTGAACAAGCAGAGCCAACGCAATGGCGGGCGTGGCTCGGTGAAGCTCTGGTGGACTGGCGCGCTCTTTGGTTGCCAGTTCTGCAATCTGAACCTGAAGAGAATACCAACGCGAAAGTTTGCGCCGATCTGCTGTCGGAGCTTGCTGATCCAAAGCTGGAGCACTGCCAGGCAGATATCCTTTCCAGAATACTCGAAGCGGACCAGGCCTGGCCGACCAAGAAGAAGACTGTGCTTCGCAAGCGGCTGGAAGCGTTCTTTGAAGAGGCATCCTTTCTCCATTCATTGATGGACAGGCCCGAGGAGGCGTCGAGTGCTGACGAGCCAACGCCCTGTCTCTCGATCGATCCGCTCGCGGAAGATTGGAGCTGGCTCCGTCCGGACATGATCGCTCTGCTTGGCTTGGTGGAGGAATTTGGCAGTGACTTCGCGAGGGCGAAGAGGGAATTGGGAGCGCTCGATTTTCACGACATTGAGCAATTCAGTCTGAGGCTCCTTTGGGATTATTCCGCAAACCGCCCGACTTCTCTGGCCGAGCACTGGCGGAAAAGGCTTAAGCTGATTTTTGTGGATGAGTACCAGGACATCAACGCGGCCCAGGATGCTATTCTATCGGCGCTGGGACGCGAGGGAGCAGAGGCGAATCGGTTTTTGGTGGGTGACGTGAAGCAGAGCATTTACCGATTTCGATTGGCGGCGCCGCAAATCTTTCAAGGTTACGCCAGAGAGTGGCGGAATGACGCCGCGCGCGGGACGGTAATTCCCCTCTCGGATAACTTTCGCTCGCACGAAGCCATCCTGAATTTCATCAATCCGTTCTTTCGATCGCTGATGCGCAAAGAAATTGGCGGAGTCGATTACGACGAGAGCGCTTGGCTCGAGTTCGGAAATCGCGAGGCGCGTTCGGCGCTCACCGTTGAAGGGGAGAAGCGCAGGTCCGAATTCAAACCGCACGTCGAACTGCATCTTCGGCTGACCGGAAAAGGAGAATCGGAGCAAGTCTCGGAAAACGACCGGAACACGCCCGATTCGGAGGATGGGTTCCTCAGCGAACATTCGAGTGCTGATCAGGAAGCGCGGCTGGTAGGGCTGAGATTGCGCGACCTCAGAATGCAGCGGTATCAGGTCTGGGACGGCGAGCAGAAGCAAAACCGATCCATCGAATGGAACGATATGGTAGTCCTTCTGCGCTCTCCCAGCGGCAAGGTGGAAAGCTTTGCCAAGGAATTCGCTCGCCTGGGCGTGCCGCTGCTGGCGACCCGGGGTGGTTTTTTCGACAGCCCTGAGGTTATGGACCTGTTGAACCTGCTCGCCCTGCTAGATAATCCATTGCAGGACGTCCCGGCTCTGGCCGTTCTTCGCTCGCCGTTGGCTGGCTTGTCGCTCGATGAACTGGCCGTCATTCGCCTGGCCGCGAAAGGAAGATTTTGGACAGCGCTGCAACAGTTTCACAGGCAGGGGCAGATGGAGGCCAGAGGCCAGAGGCCAGAGGTCGGAGGTCAGAACTCAGATACGAAGCAAAGTCCCGTGGAGTTTATTGAATCATCGAATCGTCAATCGCCGATCGCCAATCGCCCGTTCAATGATGTTGCCGCCGCCGCGTGGACGAAAGTCGATCTCTTCCTGGGACGGTTTGGGGATTGGCGGCGGCGGGCCCGCGAGACTTCGCTATCTCAATGTTTGGAGCGGATTCTCGGGGAGACTCATTATGCGGCTTGGCTCGTGGCGCAATCTCGCGGCGATCAACGGCGAGCGAATGTCTCCAAACTCCTGACCTGGGTGCGGCAATTCGACCAGTTCCATCGGCAAGGTTTATTTCGATTTCTGAAGTTTATCGACGCGCAAAAAAATGCCGAGATCGATCGCGAACCGGCTCCGATTGAAACGGCGAACGCCGTGCGGTTAATGAGCATTCACCAGGCAAAAGGGCTGGAGTTCCCGATCGTCGTCGTCGCGGACTTGGGAAAAGCGTTCAACTTTTCAGATTTACACGAAAGCATCATTTTGGATGAGAAATATGGGATTTGCCCGCTTGTGAAAGCGCCTGTTTCGGAGCGGCGTTATCCGAGCCTCCCCTACTGGCTGGCGCAGCAGCGCCAGAGGCGGGAAGGGTTCGGGGAAGAAATGCGACTGCTTTATGTGGCACTGACTCGAGCGTGTCACACGCTAATTTTGACCGGCACCACCTCTCGGAGAAATGTGGAAAAGCGTTGGAGCACCGAAGCGAGCGCCAGGGCCGCGCTCAAAATCCAGGAAGTGCTTTCGGCCAGAAGCGACCTGGATTGGCTGGGACCGTGGTTAAACGAGGCCATCGGGAGCGCCGACTGGGCGCAACGGGCTGGAGGAGAATGCGACCTGCTGCGCTGGACCATTTACGACGATTCCGATCCGCGCCTCACTCCAGATGATCCTGTGGTCGATCGATCAGCTCAGGCAGGAGAATCGTCGGAGGCGGTGGACCCGGTGGCGTTGGAGGCCTTGCAACAACGATTAGCCTGGCAATATCCTTTCCTCGCCGCAACCGGAGAACCAGCCAAAGCTTCTGTGTCGCTCCTGAGGAGAAGAATTAACGATGAAATCATGGGCGAAACGCAAAAGCCCGCGTTTGCCTCGCGCGGTTCAGTTTCAGCCACCCCACGCCTCACCCCCGATTTGAGCGCGGCGGAAGTAGGCACGGCTCATCACATTTTTTGCCAGTTCGTTTCGTTGGATTCTGTTCACAGCCTCGCCGCGATCGAAGCGGAAGCCGACAGGATGGAGCAGGAAGATATATTGTCGCCGGCCGAACGAAAGGCGCTGAAGCTGCCGTGTGTGGCCGACTTTTGGAAAACCGACATCGGCCAAAAGATCATCGCTCAACGCAGTTATTTGAATCGAGAGCTGCCTTTCACGGCGCGAATCTCGCTCGGCGACTTGCGGGAACTAGGCGGCTCACCTGAAACTGCGCAACGAACTCAGGATTTCCGATCGAACCTACCGACCGACGGCGTTCGCGTCCGAGCGGCGTTGAAAGATGAGTTCATCGTGGTGCAGGGAGTGGTTGATCTCGCGGTTCTTTTACCGAAGGAAATCTGGCTTCTGGATTTCAAAACCGATCTGGTCACTCCGAACGGTTGGAGAGAAAAAGCCAAAGCGTATGCGCCTCAACTGAAATTGTACTCCATGGCGCTTGAACGAATCTACTGTCGGCCAGTGGCAAATTGCTGGCTGCACTTTCTGAACATCCAACGCACTGTTTTGTGCAGGGATGTGTGATTCACGGCTTGGCTGTTATGATGCGCTGACCTGATCGGACTCGGTACGTTCCGGAGCCTCAGACATCCTGATCCGATGCGGGCAATTATTGGCCTCATGGAATTGACCTGATCCCCTTTCCCCTCACCCCGGCCCTCTCCCCAGGGGAGAGGGAGAATCGTTTTTCGCGTCGGCCAATAAGGCTCGCGCCGGTATTGTCCCAAGCGGAAGGAATGATTCCCTCTCCTTGGGGAGAGGGCCAGGGTGAGGGGAAAGGCCGTTTCATACTGTGAAACCAGGATCATCTCGTTTCCACGGCGTCAGGAGTTCGGAGCCTCGTCAACGCCAAGGGAAGC
>CAMAWP010000201.1 GCA_945861765.1 Akkermansia muciniphila
CGGCTGAGATTAACGACCAAAGACAAGCGGCGTTGCCGTTGCTGCTCCGTCCAGCCAATCCACTGTTCGCGTGCTTTGAGATGTCTGGCGGCGGCGACGAAAACCAATAGAGCCAGCCATTGTCCTTCGGCAGCAGTGGCCACATAGTAGAGCCGTTCACCGACGGGTTTGAGGCTTTTGAGATAATGATGTTCGTCGAGCAGTTGATGGCACCGTGGCAGTTCACTGAGCTCAAGCAGCCGCAGTTGAACCTGCTCGAGCACCGCCTGTTGCCCTGGAGAAGTAGGAAATTTTAGGCTCATTCAGTGCGGAGCCTAAAAGGTTTCAGAGCATTTGTGCGTCAAATGAGATTAGCCCCTGCACCACACTTACTTATCCCAGACGATGCATTGCTCCTGTGTCGAAGGGGCGCTGGGCATGGGCTAGCAGCTCTTTTTCTTGCAGGCGCCTAGCTTTTTCAACTCCTCGCAATTCCCTGTGATTTGAAGACGTTGAGTCTTCATAGAAAACCCTAGCCTGTGACTTATTTCGTCTTCGAGCTTTGCGATCTTTTCACTCTCGAACTCGACGATCTTCTCGCAATCCTGGCAGATGATATGATTGTGATTCGGATGTTCCGCGTAATTGGGGTCGTAGAATTTGTAGTTCTTGCCGAAGTCCATCTCTCTGACCAGCCCACTTTCAGTCAACAACGGCAAAGTGCGGTACACGGTGGCTCTCGATACAGATTTGTCCCGGTCGCGCGACCATTCGAGCAACTGATCTGCCGTGAAATGTTCATCGGTGCCAAAGGCTGTATCGATGATCGCTTGCCGTTGAGAAGTCACGCGCAGGTTTTTCTTCGTAAGAAATTCCATGAACTTCTGTTTGGCTGTGGTTTTCTCAATCACCGGCATTCGAGGAGTATATTTCAGCGAAAAGACAAGTCAACGCGCTGGTTTCATCAACTGTTTCGGGGTTCTGGCAATTGCATCGAGCAATCCTCAAAAGGGCTTCCAGTCAACTTTGAATTTTGATTTTTTTCGCGCGAACTGCTTAGCTCGTTCTCGTGAACATTGAATTGATCAATACCGGAAGCGAACTGTTGCTGGGCACCGTGCTCAACACGCACCAATCTTGGATTTGCCAGCAACTGGCAAACCGCGGGTATCTGGTCTCCCGTCAAATCGCGGTTGCCGACGAGGGCCCCATTATTCAGCAAGTAGTGCGGGAATCGCTGAGCCGTGCGGATCTAGTCATCACCACAGGGGGTTTAGGGCCAACATCAGATGACCTCACCCGGAATTTGATCGCCGAACTACTGGGCAAGAAGCTCAACCTTGACGCGGCGGTGTTGTCCCAAATCGAAAATTCTTTTATCGCTCGCAAACGTGTGATGTCACCGAGCAGCAAGGTCCAAGCACTAGTTCCTGAAGGAGCGATGGTTCTCTCCAATCTGCACGGAACCGCTCCTGGCTTGGTCTTGGAAATTGATCCCGGTCGATTTCGATCCACCGATCAGCCCAGCTTTCTGATCATGCTGCCAGGACCTCCACGCGAATTGCGGCCCATGTTTACAAACCAGGTCATTCCATGGTTGCAACGGCAATTCCCGTTGCGCAGTCCCTTCATCTGCCGAGTTTTCAAAACCACCGGGCTGGGAGAATCCGTACTCGAGGAAACAATTGCGCCATCCCTCCAACATCTGGTCGGAGCCAGCCTGACGATTGGCTACTGCGCGCGCATCGGCGAAGTGGACGTTCGGATCATTGCTCACGGCGACCTGGCTGAGAAGAGCGTCACTGAAGCCTCGGAAATAATTCAGACACTCCTCGCCCCCTATATTTTTGGTTTCAACGAGGATCAGCTCGAGTCTGTCGTTATCCGGCTTTTGGCGGAGCGGCAGCAGACGGTGGCGCTGGCTGAATCATGCACTGGCGGCTACATCTCGCACCGTTTAACAAATATCTCCGGTGCCTCCGCAGTCTTCTTGAACGGATCGGTGACGTACAGCAACGAAGCCAAACAATCGCTCTTGGGAGTCAGTTCGGAAACCTTGGCGCGCTTCGGTGCCGTGAGTGGGCCTGTTGCTCGGGAAATGGCCGAAGGTGTGCGTCAGCGAACAGGGGCTAGCTTCGGCTTGGCTGTCACCGGAATCGCCGGACCCAACGGCGGCACGCCCGAGAAACCGGTCGGAACCGTTTTCATCGCCTTGGCGGGTCCGGAACCGACGGTGGTGTTACAGGGTTTCAATTCCTACGATCGAGAAACTTTCAAATACGTCACCTCGCAGCAAGCGTTGGAGTTATTGCGCAGAACGGTGATGAGAAATTCGCCGAGCTGACATCGAGCTTCTCAATTCTCCAAAAAGAAATTTGAGCCTCGTTACCTCGGCTGCTACGAAAGAATAGAATTTCCAGACAGGCTCTACGCCGCATCTCCACCATTTCCGATCGCCTCGACAGGACAGCCTTCCATAGCTTCCTTACATTGAACCTCTTGTTCAGGCGTGGAGGGTTGCTTATAGACGAACGAAAAACCGCCATCATCGTTCCTCGTGAAATTATCCGGCGCGGTCTCTCGGCAAAGATCACAATCAATACATTGATTATCGACGAAATATTTGCCCTGCGTGTTGTCCGGGTACCTGTTTGCGATGTCAGCCATAAATACTTGTGTGAAGTTGTCTTCTCGTCGTTATCTATGGGGTTGGCTTAGCCATTAATCAAGCCTCATCTGAGCTGAGCTGGAGAACGCCGTGGGCGGCTCGGGGACCCGTGATTTCTCGGAATTCTTCCGCTCAAGGGCGCATCTCCGAATGAGGCCGGGCCAAAACTTCGTTCCTCGCAGGGAGAGACCACCCCGGACTTCGCGCGCCCGGGGGGACTCTGAACCCACCCCTACCCCTCCCAGGAGGGGAACGAACAGAGCTCCCCTCCTCTGGGAGCGGTAGGGGTGGGTCGGTTCATGGAGAGGGAGGAAGACTCCGCAACGCGCCTGTCCTCATTCGGAGATGCGCCCTCCGCTCAATCGTCATCGGGATTAGACTTTCCATTAAATCCTCCTGCCCTATCTTCGCGCCAGAAGTTGCACCTATGCGAAGGACAAAAATTATCGCCACGCTTGGCCCTGCCACAGAGTCTCCCGAGATGATCGGCCAGCTCATCGACGCTGGGATGAACATTGCCCGGCTCAACATGTCCCACGCCAGACATGATTGGGTCCGGCAAATCGTGGCCAGCATCCGATCGGCCGCCCATGCCAGACAATTGCATGTCGGCATCTTGATGGACACGCAAGGCCCGGCCGTCCGGACCGGAGATCTGCCAGTGGCTCTCGACTTGCAGCCTGGCCAAAAATTCACTCTGACCGTGCGCGGCGAGCGGAGCGAAGAAGTGCATTCCGTGGACGTGAACTACGAGAACTTCGTCAATGACATCAGCGTGGGCGATGTCGTGATGCTCGACAACGGTGAGATCCAGATGAAAGTTCTCACCAAGTTTGCCAATAAGATCGAATGCGAAGTTCTTACTCCGGGCAAGCTCGGAAGCCGTCGCCATATCAATCTGCCCGGAGTGAAGGTAAGTCTGCCCGCTCTGACAGCGAAGGACCTGGCGGACGTCGCTGTTGGATTGGAACTGGGTGTCGATTATATCGCCCTGTCATTTGTCCGAGAGGCCAAAGATATTCAGCAACTCAGGGCTGTGCTCGAATCGTCCCAGCACCGCCCCCTCATCATCGCCAAAATCGAAGATCAGCAAGCCGTCAAAAACATTAACGAGATTATCCAGCAATCCGACGGCATCATGGTAGCCCGAGGGGATTTAGGTATTGAATGTCCTTACGAAGAACTGCCGATCATTCAGCGCAAGGTTGTCAAATTATGCCTTCGAGTGGGACGCCCGGTTATCGTTGCCACGCACATGCTCGAGAGCATGATCCAAAACCCGGTGCCGACTCGCGCCGAGATTACCGATGTCGCCAACGCCGTTTTTGAGCAATCAGACGCGATCATGCTGAGCGGAGAAACCACCGTGGGGAAGTATCCTCTCCGCTGCATCGAGGTCTTCGACCGGATCGCGCAGCGCATCGAGCGGAGCGGCGGCGCCAATTATCAGGAAAATGCCGAGCTAACAACGCCTCGGCAAAAGCTGGTGAAGAGCGCTGTTGTAATGGCCAATGAATTGAAAGCCGAAGCCATTCTCGTGTTCACGCTACACGGGAACATGGCCCGCTACGCATCCTGGATGCGCCCTCGTCATTCTGTAATCTACGCCATCTGCGCAAGTGAGAGAGTGGCCCGATCGCTCTCGCTGAGTTGGGCTGTAACTGCCGTGGTGATTCCTTTTAACCATGTTGATCCCGCGAAGACGATGTCCGCCGCTTTCGAAGTTCTGATGAAACAAGATCTTTTGCACAAAGGGAACACAGTCGTGATCGTCGGTGCCATCTCGTCAGATGACCGAATCGTGGACGCAGTTCAGATGCGAGTCATGGAATAGCCCGGACGCCGATCGCTCAGACTCCGTCCGCCAGCATGGGGCCTCCAGGATGTCGAACTGCTCCGCAATAGTTACCCGGGTCGCGGCCGATCGGCGGGCGCATCTCCGAATGAGGGCAGGCGCGCTGCGGAGTCTTCCTTCCTTTCCATGAACCGACCCACCCCTACCCCTCCCAGGAGGGGACCGGACAGAACTCGCCTCCCAGGAGGGGCCCCGACAAAGCTCCCCTCCTGAGAGGGGACCGGACACAGCTCCGCCTGGGAGGGGACCGGACACAGCTCCCCTCCTGGGAGGGGTAGGGGTGGGTTCTGAGTCGCCCTGCGAGGAACGAAGTTTTGGCCCGTCCTCATTCGGAGATGCGCCTCGGCGCGTTGCCGGGCAAATTTTTTCCAAACAGCTCACGGTCGGGATTTTCGAGAGCGCGAGAAGTGTTGAGATTGAAAAACGACCCGCTAGGATGGGGCTCGAATGAATTACCTCAAAGGGTGCTCTTGGATGTTGATGATGGCTGTTCTGGCCGGCTGTGCGTCAGAAAAAACGAACAGCCCTGAATTCTACGCGCCAAAGTTCACAGCGGCCGATATGGCTCAGCTAAAAAAGCGCCCATCGCAGCCGCCCTTTGCTCGGGAGGAAGGCGAGGATGAGATCTGTGAAGTGCTCATCCGCCGCTTCGCCAAAGACTCCTCTTCGGCGCTTAAGTCCGCTCCCGGTCTGATTTTTGTTGGCCTCACGCAGAGCCGGTCGGATCCAACCGCCACATTCCTGAAGCGTTTTGGAGGTGGTAAGCTGCGAGTTCTGCCCGCTTCTCTCGGGACCTATTCTCCAGAGCACATGGTGGTCGAGCAACAGACCGGAAAGCGCGGCGTTCTTTTGGTCATCGAGCGCGTCGATTGGCTTGACTATGACCATGTCCGAGTCTCTTGCACTTGGTTTGCAGAAGAATCGAAAGGGCTCGAGTTTCTCTATCCACTGACGCGTAAAAGCGGCCAATGGTCCGTCCGGTAGAGTTCCTGCGTTAAACCGTCGGTTGGATCCACGGAGCGCGGTAAGGGTGACTGAGTAGCTTGTTCGCCTCCGGATCACCGAGGATCTGCTCCTTGGCACCATCCCATTGCAGGCTGCGACCCAGCTTCAAGGAAATCATCCCGAGCAACGGCAGCACCGAGGCGCGATGTGCTGGTTCAATGTCCGCCACGGGCTTGCGGCTTTGGTCGATAGACTCCAGGAAATCGGCCCAGAGCAATTTGATATTGTGGCCGTCGGGTTCCTGGAGCTGAGAGTTTTCGTGAATTGGCTTCTCGTTTTGCTTCGCTGGATAGAACGTCCAACCATCGCGCCACCCAATGTGCAATGTGCCTTCGGTACCGTAGAAGTAGGCACCGATCTTGTGTTTCTCAGCGTTGTTGTCCGCAAAGCGCCGATGTTCCCATATAGCGGTGAAGGACTCGAATTCATAGACTGCCACCTGATGATCCGGAGCATCAGTGGTCTGCTGCTTTTCAGTCAACACTGCGGGGCCGGAGACAGGACGTCCGCCGGAAGAGAAGATTCGCTTGGGATATTTCTCGTCGGTCCACCAGAGGACTTGATCGAGCCAATGGACGCCCCAGTCCCCGAGTTGGCCATTGCCGTAATCGAGGAACTGGCGCCATCCGCCCGGATGAAGTTTCGTGTTGAATGGCCGCAGCGGGGCCGGGCCGCACCAGAGGTTCCAATCCATCCCATCGGGCGGCGCGCTGTTCGGCTGGGGAAGTTCACTGCTGCCACGGCCATGCGCAAAGAGGCGAACCATTCCAATTTTTCCAGCCTTGCCATCGCGCAGAAATTTCATCGCGCTGACGTGGTGCGGACCGATGCGGCGATGTAATCCGACCTGCACCACGCGACCGCTCTGACGCGTGGCCTGAAGCATGGCACGGCTTTCGTTAACCGAGTGGCCGGTCGGCTTCTCGACATAGACGTGCGCGCCGGCTTTGACCGCGGCGATGGTTTGCAAGGCGTGCCAGTGGTCCGGCGTCCCGATGATTGCGATGTCCGGCTTCTCCTTTTCGAGGAGTTCGCGGTAGTCCTTGTAAGTCTTGGGCTGGTCGCCACTGAGATCGTTGACCTGGTCGGCGGCAACTTCAAGAGTCGTCGAGTCCGCATCGCAAAGCGCGACAACTTTGCAACGACCCGAAGCCATCGCTTCCTTCAGAATGTTTTTGCCCCACCATCCGGAGCCGATCAGGACCGTGCGAAATTTGCGGGCGGGTTCAGCGGCCCGGATGAAAGGCCCCGAGGCTATTGCGGCCCCGGCTAGAGCAGTCGTCGTTCGGAGAAATTTGCGTCGAGTCAGATTCATACGTTTGCGTCAATGGATTGGTCTCGTAGTTTTGGCGGCAAGACGCCGAGATTACAAGCCTTTCCGAGCCCGCGCAGCAATGTGATCCGCCGTCCTTTCCACGACAAGCCCCCGCCAGACGCTCTCCTGATCTGATCATCATTTCGCAATCTCGCGCACGTCCACACAGACGACATCGCCACGAGAGTTGCGGCAATAAATGCGTCCATTCGCTAGTACTGGCACCGACCAGCACTTGCCGCCCATCACCTGAGCGCGGGCGGTTGGTTTGAATCGATCGGGTGAGGCGGGTGCGATCATCAACTCCCCTCGGTCGCTCAACACAATGAGCTTTCCAGCCGAAGCCATGACTGCGCCGGAGCCGATACCTGGATGGGACCATTTCACAACACCGGTGGTAAACTCAACACACTTGAGCATCGCCTTTTCCGTTGTATCGCCGTCGATCCCGTAGAGATGACCATCGATCAGAACGCAATTGTTGAATTGGTTCCGCATCTCTTTGCTCTTCCAGAGAATCTCCGGTTCGATGCCGCCCAGCTTCAGCAATGCGGCGCCTTTGCCATAGCCGGTGGAGATGAAAACACGGTCGCCTTCGACAATCGGATCGGCGGCGTTCACTCCAAACTGGGTGAGCCAGCGCAATCGCCATGCTTCCTGGCCTGTTCGGAGATCGACGGCGAGATAGGATTGACCGGACCCGATGATGGCCAGCCATTGGCCAGCGCGATGGAGTGGAAATGGGGTCGAGTAACCTGAGTCCTTGTTCGCTGATTGCCAAATGATTTTGCCGGTCGCTTTGTCAAGAGCCATCCCTGCTTCGCCAATGTTCAGCACCAGCAGGTTCTCATGAACAAGTGGTGAACTGCTGAAGCCCCAGCCTGGGATGCGGGCGCTCGTCTCTTTTTGAACGTTCTTCATCCAAACGATTTTGCCCGTTGGCGCCTCGAAGCAGAACAGATCGCCCCATCGACTGAGAGTATAGACTCGGTCGGCGTCCACAGTCGGGGTCGAAGCAGTGCCACCTTCGAAGAACTTATCACCAAGATCGGACTCGTAGGAATGCTTCCAAAGCGGTTTGCCCGTTTCGACTTCCAGACAAAAGACGGTGTCGGTGTTGTTTTCATTACCCATCGTGAAGATCCGACCGTTGGCAACTGAGAACGACGAAAAGCCTGTTCCCACCTTCGCTTTCCAGGCGATGGGCGGACCGTTGTCTGGCCAATGATCAAGCCAGTTGGTCTCGGAGGAAATGCCGTTCCGGTTCGGCCCGCGCCAATGCGGCCAATCATCCGCCAAGGCAACCCCATTCAAGACAAGCAAGCAGACACAAATATATTTCCAAGTGCGCATCGGTTGTAGTGGTCGATTATTTACGCGGATTCTTGAGCGGTTGAAAGAACCAATTCCATGACGACTCATCCGAGCAGCCACTGGAAAGGAGATCCATTACCTTGACGACTCTGGTCTGATTTCTTCTACTCCGCCGTCCGCGTCTTGGTTCGTGAGTCAGCGCAGTGTTTAAGATCGGCATCTTTTCCTCCTGCTCCCCTCTGCGCCTACGAGTGAGGCGCCTTCGGTGATTGCCCTTTAGAAACGTATGAATGTTCCGAAACTGTTCTTGAGCGTGTCTGCGGTTGCTCTGTTCGCGTCGGTGGTTTGGCTTCAACAATCTTCCTCCACCGCGCCAAGCGATCCGGAGCTTTCCCCCGCTCCCAGGGTGGCGACCCACCAACCTGCCCAAGCCAACCCGACTCCCGCCAGCGTCGATGACGCGGATCGACACTCGATCGAGAGCCAGGTTCGCCGCGATCAATTCGCAGCCGAACCCGACAGCGGAGGCGCGCTCCGGGCGCGCAATCAGTCGCAACAGTTCGGGTTGAGCTTCGATGCCGGAAGCATCGGAGTTATTCAGGAAGAGTCGGAAGTGCCGACGGTGAGTGGTCCGTTGCGCATGACGCTTCGCGGTTATGGTTACGATGGCGTCATGATGTCGGTAACGCCGGTGACGCCGGTGGCGATGAAGAATCGCATCGAGTATCGGCGCGGGGATTTGCTCGAGTGGTATGTGAATGACGAACGCGGGCTGGAGCAAGGTTTCACGCTGATGAAGAGGCCGGCAGCGACGGGAATCGGTTTACCCTCTCCTCGGGGAGAGGGACATTTTCTGCCGTGGAAGAGAACGCGGCTACGGTTGGGAATCGGTATTCCCTCTCCTCGGGGAGAGGGACAGGGGGAGGGGAAAGGGAGCGTTGGGCAAAGCAAGCGCGTGGGAGTAGTCGGGAGCGTCGTTCCCCCTCACCCCAGCCCTCTCCCCCGGGGAGAGGGAGTGACATTTTCCGCCGTGGAAGAGAACGCGGCTACGGTTGGGAATCGGTATTCCCTCTCCTCGGGGAGAGGGCCGGGGTGAGGGGAAATAAAGCCGCATCCAATCCCAACGCTCTCGACTCCTCCATCGTCTCCTTTCCCCTCACCCTATCTCCAGACCTCAAAATAATAGGGGTCGTTTGAGGAAAAGACTGACGAGTTCAATTCCCTCAGATTCGTCAATTTCTTGACGAGCGCTTCCCGGGGAAGCGTTGGATTTTCCGGGACTTTCCCGCCCGGTTGACGGCCGCTATGCTGGGCCATGCCCCAAGCGCCAATCCTCCCCGTAGCCCCAGCCGCAGAGCCGACACCGATTGCCTCCAATCCGTCACCCCAGGCTGAGCTGCCGCTGGAGGCTCATCCGATAGCGCCGCCTCAGGCCGATCCGGCGCTCCAGACGCCGCCCACCGGTCAATTGCTCCTTGGGACCGATAAGCGCAACCCCGTCTTCGCGGTCTATGAGGACGATTCGGGCGAACGACTCCTGGTCTTCTACGGTTTCGAGCTCATCGAAATCGTCAAGAACGACTCCGCCGATCCCGCCTTCAAACTGTTGTTGGCTCGACTCTACAACTCGAAGGTCAAGTTGAGCGCTTTGTGCGAAAGTTTCCAGGTCGATCCCAAAACGATCCGGCGCTGGGGAAAGGCCTTGCTGCGGGGCGATCCCGCCGAGTTGGTCCGGGTGTTGGAAGGTCGAAGCGCGTGCCACAAGCTGACTTCAGCGGTGGAAAACTTCGCGCGCTTGCGCTGGCCGGACCTGGTGGCCGAACGAAGCTACGGTGCGGTCGGACGGTTGCTCCTGGAGATTCAGAGCGTCTTCGGCCTGGAGATTTCGCGCTCCGGTCTGCAAAGCCTCATCCGAATCCTCAAAGGCGGCCCGGCTCCTGAGCCCTCCTCGCTGGTCCAGGAGGTCCCACCCTCCAGTCTTCCCAGTCCGAAGGCTGGCGCCGAGCTTCCAGCTCAGCAAGGGGCGCAGGGGCCTCAGCAAACCAGGGAGAGCAGTGTGAAGTCTTTAGAGCAACCCCCCGCGGATAGAGCGCCTGATTCTGCGGTCCAACCGAGTGTTCCGGCTGGGACGCCCTCCGGGAACAATGCGCACCCATCTCCCTTTTTTCCCAAAGATCCTGCCCAATCCCTTTACTGGTGCGATCACGCCGGGGTCTTGGTTTTTGCCACCGCCCTGGCCGCGATTTCACAAGTCTCCCCAACGCCTCAGAGGATTCTCTCTCAATGGATGGCGGCCCTGTTGCTGGGCGCTCAGAACATCGAGCAAACCAAATATCTGAACTGGGAGGACTTGGAACTGATCCTGGGCGAAGTCGTGCGCTTTCCCACCCCGCAACGCGATCAACTCAAGGCACTGGCTGCGGACCCGGGATTGCTGGACAAACTCTGGCGCTTCAATCAGACCAACCTGGGCCCGGTGGTGGGGAGCGACTTCTACTTCGATCCTCACACCAAGCACTACACCGGGGAGCAGAACGTGCTCAAAGGCTGGTGTCCGAAAATCCGCGGCGCGGACAAAGTCTTGCACAGCGATTTTATCCACACGGCTCAAGGGGCCCCGATCTATTTTGAGACGACGGACAACTTCGCCGATCTGCGCCAACGCTTCGGCGGCGTCATTGGACGCGCCCGCCAGGCGCTGCAATGGCCGGATCAAACCGTGCCCACCTTCGTGGTGGACCGGGGCATCTACGGAGCGGAGTTTTTTGAGCAAGTGGCGGGCGATCCGACCTTCCACCTCATCACCTGGCAAAAGGGCTTCACGGCCCAGCCGTGGGATCCCGCCCAAGTCATGGGCCAAACCACGATCACGCGGTCTCGGAACTCCTCCACCGATGTGCGGCTCTATCACTTCGAATATATCGAGAGAGCTTGGGAGAAGAATGCGCTGTTGCGGCAAATCGTGGTGCAAGCCACCGACTACAAAGGCCGGACCATCCAGGTGGCCATTCTCACCGATGATCTCAAGCGGGCGGCGATCCAGATCATCCAGTTAATGTTTCAACGCTGGCTGCAGGAGAATGACTTCAAGTATCTGGACAAGCATTTTGGCATTAACCAGATCGACAGTTATCGGAGCATTGAGTATGAGAAGCTCAAAGGACAGGTGGAGGATCGCGAGGTCAAGAGCGCGGCCCGCAAAGCTCTGGATTTAAAGCTCAAACAAGTGACCGAACCCTTAAAGCGACACCTCTTGGCGGAGGAACAAGCCCACCAGGCCCATCAACTCCGGGCCCTCAAAGGCCCGGAACTGGCCGCAAAGCTGGCCTTGGAAAGTGTCAAAGGACACGCCCGAAGACAAAGAACTGAGCCGGCAAGTGGCGGCGCTCAAGGCCGCCGATCTACGCTACGAGACGACGCGTCTGGAACGACGCAAGAGCATCGAGCAAGGCCACAAAGACATCGCGGCCCTTCAGGTGCAAATCGCCGGGACCCAAGCCCAGGAATCGCGTTTGGAAGCGATGATCCAGGCCCAGATGGTGAAAATGGAGGGCCAGTGCAAGCGGCTCATGGATGTAGTGAGGATCACGGTCCGCAATCTTTTCTACCAAGCCCTGCAACCCTTCAAGAAAGCCTACGACAATTACCGGGACGACCACGATTACTTCCGCAAGTTGACTCAATCCCCCGGAGTGATGGAAGTGCGAGCCCAAGAAATAGTGATTCACCTGATGCCACGAACCAACTACGGAGGAGAGCTCAGGAAAGCGGTCATCCAAACGCTGGAGGGGACCAATGCCCTGGGACTGGAGCATCCGTGTCTGCCAGGAAGAAAGTTGAAGTTCCGGCTGGGGCAACGATCGGAGATGGAGTTGAAGATGAACGTGGAGGCCTGAAGCCGTCAGCCGAGTCGGCCCCCGCAGGCCTGCGGTGGGCCGGGTCCCGCCAACGCCCCGCGCCAACGCCCCCCGATGGAAAGCCGCTCAAACGGAGGGATTTGAACTCGTCAGTGTTCCCGGCGGTTTACCCCACTTATTCTGAGGTCTGGGGAAAGACTCACTCGTTCTGTCGGAGATAGGGCGGCCAAGCGCGCTTGCAGCTTCGGATGTTCCCGCATGAGGTCGCTAAATGCGGAAGTGTCCAGCATCCAAGGCATGGACTACTTCCCTTCGTTTAGGATGAAACCTGCGTGGATCGGCAGCTTGGCGCTTTCGATGGCGGCATCGAGTTCGTCCACGTCGTGCGAACGAAGGTGCGGCTCGCCTCGCAGGGCTTGAAGCATGGCACCGGGTGAGCCCCGGTGCGTCGGTGTGTTCAACGGTTCGGCTTCAATCGGCTTGAGTTGAATGATTTGATTGCCGGCCATAATACCAATGTCCTCGCCGCGCTTGACGCTTTCCAACACAGCCGGGAGTGTGGCACGGGCTTCGGCAACGTTGAGCATCTTCATGGTCGAAGCTTAGTCACATGAACCCGGCTCCGCAAGGCATGATAAGGCACTTCGTTCCCGTCCGGTGCATCCCGAAGTCGTTGGTAGCGGAGCGCGGCGTTCACGCCGCTTCGGCTTGAGAATTCAGCGGCATCTCGATCCATCCCTACGCTCCAGC
>CAMAWP010000202.1 GCA_945861765.1 Akkermansia muciniphila
GACGAAGCCCTCATGTGCCTGGAAACCTTCTGGCGTAACGGCCGCTGGCACGACCTCTACCCTCACGCTAAGCCCCCCACCAACGCCAATAACTAAACCACCAGAAACCATCATCACTCTCCCTCTCAAAAAATCTGAGACGCGCACCCCTGCCCAACAGGGGTGTTTTAAGAAAAGTTTTCCCCTCGATCACCCCTGGCGCTTCGCCTTTTTTCATTCAGATTCCTATTTACAGCCACCTAGTGCTTGTTAGTATCCGCGCTACAAACTCAGCGATGAAGAAAATTGAGGCGATCATCAAACCATTCAAGCTCGAAGATGTTAAGGAAGCCCTCGCGAGCGTTGGAGTTGAAGGGATGACGATTAGCGAAGTAAAAGGCTTCGGTCGCCAAAAAGGGCACACCGAAATTTATCGCGGCAGTGAATACAAGGTAGATTTTCTCCCTAAGATCAAAATCGAAGTCGTATTGTCCGATGACCGCGTTGCCCCCACCATAGATGCTATCGTCAAAGCGGCGAAAACCGGCAAGATTGGAGATGGAAAAATTTTCGTCACTTCGATCGACAACGCTACGCGTATTCGCACCGGTGAAACGGGCGAAGAAGCCATCTAATTAGGATTTTCCCTTCTGTCTTTTTGAGAGAAGTGGTTTTTTGTCGATTAATCTCAAGCAAACCAATCGATCGATGAGCACAGCGAAAAACATAATTGAGCTGGCGAAGAAGCAAGGGGCCAAGATGGTTGACATAAAATTTGTCGATACCTTTGGCACCTGGCAGCACTTTAGCGTGCCAGTCAGAGAATTGACCGAGGAGGTCTTCGTCGAGGGCTTTGGCTTTGATGGTTCTTCGATTCGGGGTTGGAAGAGCATTGAAGCGAGTGACATGTTGGCCATGCCCGATCCTAACACCGCTTTCATGGACCCCTTTTGCAGCGTGCCCACCTTGAGTTTGACCTGCACCATCGCTGAGACCGGCACCAAGGAGGCTTACAATCGTGATCCGCGAGGCATTGCCCAAAGAGCCGAGAAGCACCTCCAGTCCACCGGGCTTGCCGACACAGCGGTCTTCGGCCCGGAAGCCGAGTTCTTCATATTTGACAATGTACAATATGATCACAAGGCCAACGGGACCTTCTACAGTGTGGATAGCGAAGAGGCCGTCTGGAACACCGGGCGCGATGAGATGCCGAACCTAGGCTACAAGATCCGGCACAAGGAGGGCTACTTTCCGGTGGCTCCCACCGACACTCAACAGGATATCCGCACCGAGATGTGCTTAGTCATGGAGTCTTTGGGGCTCAAGATCGAGCGTCAGCATCACGAAGTGGCCACAGCAGGCCAGGCGGAGATTGACTATCGGTTTGATACTTTGATCAAAGCCGCCGATGCCATGATGGTTTATAAGTATGTGATCAAGAATGTAGCTAAAAGGCATGGTAAGACCGTCACACTCATGCCCAAGCCTCTGTTTGGGGACAATGGCTCCGGGATGCACACGCACCAATCGCTCTGGAAGAAGGGCAAGCCGTTGTTTGCTGGCAACGAGTATGCTGGTTTAAGCCAGATGGCCCTCTACTACATTGGCGGGATTCTAAAGCACGCCAAAGCCCTGTGCGCCATTTGCAACCCGACCACCAACTCATACAAGCGCTTGGTGCCTGGCTATGAGGCACCGGTCAACTTGGCCTATAGTTCACGCAACCGCTCGGCGGCCATTCGGATTCCCACCTACAGCGAGAACCCCAAAGCCAAGCGCATCGAGTATCGGCCGCCCGACCCAGCCGCCAATCCGTATCTGGCCTTTGCCGCGATGCTGATGGCTGGTTTGGACGGAGTTCAAAACAAGATTGAGCCTGGCGAGCCTTTGGACAAGAACATCTACGAGTTGCCCCCGGAGGAGTTGAAGAAAGTGCCCAACGTGCCCGGCAGCTTAGGTGAAGCGTTGGACTGTTTAGAAAAAGACCACGACTTCCTTCTTAAAGGCGACGTCTTTTCCATGGACTTCCTGGACATGTGGGTTAGTGCCAAGCGCAAGGAGCACGATGCTTTGCGCCTGCGGCCTCATCCATACGAATTCTTCCTCTACTACGACGTGTAGAACGAATTCTCTTTCGAGAGCACATCTCCCAGTGAGGTGCTCTTCTTGAGCTAAACATCGATAATGGCCTGTTTTTCGAGAAAAACCGAAAGTGAATAACTCGTGAATAAGAGTTAATATGTTGTCCTAGCAAAGGGTGGATGCTTGGACTAAGAACTCCGCGGCCAATCCGTCCGGGATAATCAGGGTTAGGAATGAGTTTCACCGAACGAATGACTGTGGGATAGGTTGTGTTTAACTAGTTTGTAATCAGAACGATATGTCGAAATCAATAAAGCGAAGTTCTCGGGTCGAAAGCACAAGCCCTCGCGTGGATAGCTCAGCTCCGTGGTGTGATGCAAGCGGCTGTAAAAAAGGATGTTACGAGCATGTGACAGAGCGAAGTGAATAAATCGGTTCAACTCAGTCAAGCGGGAATAGAATCGTAATGCAAACTTCTGCTGAAAAAATTTGGGCCGTGGCACAGGAGCAACTGCGCACCATGCTGAATTCGGATATTTACAATCTTTGGTTCGCCCCGATTCAGGCTGTAACGTCTGACGCTGACTCGATTAGTCTGAAAGTTGCGAACGACTTCTGCGAACTCTGGCTTAAAGATAATTACTTGGGCTTAATTCAAGATGTCCTGATGCACGCCTCAGGACAACAATTGAAAGTGAGTTTCCAGGTGGGGACTGACGTACCTACCAATGAGCATCCAGAGTTCAAGATCGAAAAAGCCAAGGAAGTCGAAGAAATAGACCGAAACAACGGCAATCGGGACGTTCTATTCAATCCCAAAAACACGTTCGATACGTTCGTTGTTGGTAATAACAATAATTTTGCCCATGCCGCCGCTCTGGCGGTCGCCCAGTCCCCAGGCAAGTCTTATAATCCCTTATTTCTTTATGGGGGAGTAGGTCTTGGAAAAACTCACCTGCTCCATGCCATCGGACAATACGTCGTCAGCCATAAAAAGGGGGCGCGCGTGGCCTATTTGTCATCCGAAAAATTCACCAATGAATACATCGACGGGATCCAAAACAATCAACTGGCTCGCTTTCGGAAAAAGTACCGCGTGACCGATGTCCTGTTGATCGATGATATTCAATTCCTTTCAGGAAAAGAGCGAATCCAGGAGGAATTTTTCCATACATTCAATGCCTTGCACGAGGCGCACCGGCAGATTGTCCTCACTTGTGACCGGCCGGCCGGAGAGATTCAAAACCTCGAGAATCGTTTAGTCTCCCGATTTGAATGGGGTCTCGTCACTGATCTGCAACCCCCCGATGTGGAGACTCGCGTTGCCATTCTTCGAAAAAAAGAAAAATCGATGGGAGTTGAACTCCCAGATGACATCCTGAACTTCTTAGCCCACCGGATAAGGTCTAACATTCGTCGGTTGGAGGGTGCTCTGATCCGTGTGGCATCCTATGCGTCGCTCACGGGAAAAAAACTGAGCGTCGAGATGGTGGAAGCATTGCTGCGCGACGTGCTTCATGAAGAGGGGCGCTTCGCGATCAATATCGAGGTGATTCAAAAGAAAGTCGCGGAACATTTCGACATCCGGCTGGCGGACATGACGAGCAAGAGGCGTCCCGAAAACATCGCTTTCCCTCGACAGGTCGCCATGTTTCTGGCACGCCAGTTGACCGAGAGCTCACTCAACAACATTGGCGAGGCTTTTGGTGGCCGCGATCATGGGACGGTTCTCCATGCGTGTCGCTTAGTCAAAGACCGGATGGAAATCGATTCGAACGTGCGGCAGGTCGTTAATTATTTGGAAAAGCAGTTGCAAAGGTAACCGGAGATTTCAAATTGATCTTCGAGATTTGCCATGCCTGTCATTCAAGTCCAAGGCTTGACTAAAGCCTACCGCACTTACAAAAAGCAGCCGGGCTTCGTCGGGGCTATTCAAGGGTTGTTTCATCGCGAATACGAAACCTTACTCGCGGCCAACGATGTAACGTTTTCAGTCAACGAAGGAGAACTGGTCGGCTTTCTTGGACCCAATGGAGCGGGAAAAACCACCACTCTCAAGATGCTGGCTGGACTGTTGTATCCGACCCGTGGGACAGCCCAAGTGCTTGGTTACGTCCCGTGGGAGCGCAAAGATGGTTATCGCCGCCAATTTGCTTTGTTGCTCGGGCAAAAGAATCAGCTTTGGTGGGATTTACCAGCTCGAGAGTCTCTGGAACTCAACAGTAAGATCTATGGGATTTCCGGTGCTGTTTTTGAGCGCACGGTGAGCGAAATGACCGAGTTGCTCGACGTCAAGGATAAGCTCAACGTGATGGTGCGCGAGCTTTCGCTGGGAGAGCGGATGAAGATGGAGTTGATAGCCGCTCTGCTTCATCAACCAAAAGTCCTGTTTTTGGATGAACCCACCATCGGCCTCGATGTCGTTTCACAGAAGAAAGTTCGAGAGTTTCTCCAGCATCACAACTCGACGCGTAAGACCACTATTCTGCTGACGAGCCACTACATGGCCGATATCCAGGCCCTTTGTCAGCGTGTCATTATCATAGATCGCGGCACGGTTTTTTTCGACGGCCGTCTGGCCGAAGTGCTCGACCGGTTTGCGGATTTCAAAGTAGTCACTATTCAATGCGCCGGAGGAGGAAGCTGTTCAGCGGCCGACCTCACGAAGTACGGAGAGGTTGTGGAGCAGACTCCGGCCAGCATCAGGTTGAAAGTGAAACGTGATCGAGTCATCCCGGTTTGCAAAGCGTTGCTCGACGAACTGCCAGTCAGTGACATTGATATTCAAGAGGTGCCGATTGAAGACATCATTCGGCAGATTTTTGCGCGGTGATCGATCAAACTCACCGTGCAAGGTTTGGCCTTGGGCGCATTCCAACCATGAAAGGTGATTCAGAGTGAACCGAGAGAACCCAGGCAATAGCGTCCAAGTCAAACTTTATGGGTTCCCACAAAGCGTGCTATGCGGTCAGTGGCAATTTGAATTTGGTCCAGTGCGGTGGCAAAACAACATCGTAAATAGCCTTCTCCGCTCAGCCCAAAAGCACTTCCGGGAACGCAAGCGACCTTTTCTTTTTCCAGCAGTTTCAAAGCAAATTCCTTTGAACTCAGACCCGTGGATTTGACACAAGGAAAGGCGTAGAAGGAGCCGCGAGGCAGATGGCAGGGGAGGCCCATGGCATTGAACGCCCCGACGATGAAATTCCTCCGGACACGATATTGCTCGCGCATTTCGAGAGTATCCTCTTCTCCATGAAGGATCGCCTCCAACGCCGCCTCCTGGCTGATAATACTGGCGCAGAGCATCGAATACTGATGTATCCGCATCATTGCCTCGATAAGTTCCACAGGACCGCAGGCGTAACCGATGCGGAACCCCGTCATCGCATAAGCCTTGGAAAAGCCATGCAAGAAGATCGTTCGTTCACGCATGCCGGGAAGTGATGCGATGCTGACGTGTTCGCCTTCGAATGTTAGTTCGGAATAAATCTCATCCGTAATGACGAGAAGATTATGCTTCAACACGACATCAGCGATCTGCAGAAGCTCAAGCCGCGTCATGGTTCCGCCCGTGGGATTCGTCGGAAAATTTAAGAGCAAGACTTTGCTGCGGGATGTGATAGCGCGCTCGATTGCTTGCGACGTGACGGCAAACCCGTTGTCCGCGTTGCACGAAATTGGAACAGGAACCCCATGAGCCAAGGCAACACTCGGGGAATAGCTCACGTAACAGGGTTCATGGTAGAGCACCTCATCGCCAGGGTTGATCGTCGCTCTCAAAGCGATATCCAATGCTTCGCTCACTCCAACGGTGATGAGGATTTGCCCGATGGGATCGTACTCGATGCCAAAGCTCTTCTTCAGATGAGCGCTGATTGCTTGTCGCAGCTTCAAGAGGCCAAGATTGGAAGTGTAACTTGTCTTTCCTCGCTCCAAGGCGTAAATGGCCGCTTCGCGAATGTGCCACGGTGTGACGAAATCTGGTTCGCCGACGCCTAATGAAATCACGTCGGCTCGATTCTGGACAATGTCGAAGAATTCTCGAATGCCCGAACGCGGAATATCACGAACATGGCTCGCGATGAATTGTTTGGCTTGGAAAGGTGAGGCCATAGGAATGGAGGTACACAAATTTCGCGCCGACAACGGAAAACCACGTTGCCGACGCGAGAAATTTAGGCTGCGGCTTGGTCTTGTTTGCGACGGATGATCGGCTTGGCTTCTTCTAACACGACGGGCCTTGTGATTTTAACCGACAGAATGTCGTCGCTGCCAGGAACCTCGTACATTACGTCGAGCATCAGCCTTTCCAAAAGCCCACGCAGCGCACGAGCTCCAGTTCCCTTCTTGAGAGCTTGGGCTGCCAGCTCTCCAAGCGCATCTGGAAGGAACTCCAACAGCACGCCTTCCATGGCCATCAGTTTGGCATACTGTTTTGTGAGCGCATTTTTCGGCTCGGTCAAAATGGACATCAATTGAGATTCTGTTAGCTCTTCAAGCACTGTCACCATGGGCAACCGACCAACGAATTCAGGAATGAAACCGTAGCTGAGCAGATCTTCCGGCTCCACGTCTTGCATGATGGCGTTACGATCCAAGTCAGCGACATTATGTTCTCGGTCGATCGCTCCGAAGCCCATCACTCGGTTGCCTGCGCGTCGCTGAATAATCTTTTCCAAGCCGACGAATGCCCCTCCACAAATAAACAAAATGTTGCTCGTATCGACTCGAATGTATTCCTGCTGAGGATGTTTGCGACCTCCCTGGGGGGGGACATTGCAGATCGTTCCCTCTAGAATCTTGAGCAAAGCTTGCTGGACGCCTTCTCCAGACACATCGCGGGTGATGGATACATTTTCGGTCTTTCGAGCAATCTTATCGATTTCATCGATATAAACGATTCCCATTTGGGCGCGTTTCACATCGTAATCTGAATTCTGGAGGAGGCGCAGGATGATGTTCTCGACATCTTCACCCACGTAGCCCGCTTCGGTGAGAGTGGTTGCATCGGCGATAGCAAAGGGAACATCCAAGATCCGAGCGAGAGTCCGAGCCAGCAATGTCTTGCCCGAGCCCGTGGGACCTACTACCAGGATGTTGCTCTTCTCGATTTCCACCTCTGCGTTGCGGTCCACCATCAACTCATCAGTTCCATCGCGGCTGGCTAACACCGCTCCCTGCTGAACTCGCTTGTAATGGTTGTGTACCGCAACAGCCAGGGTCTTTTTGGCGTGGTCTTGCCCGATGCAGTGCAAATCAAGCTGGCGCCTGATCTCGGCAGGCTTCGGAATCTTTAACTTGATCGTGTTCTTTTTACTCTCAGCGCGGAGTTCTTTGTCGAGAACATTTTTGCAGACGATGATGCAGCTGTCGCAAATATAAACCCCGGGGCCTTGAATGAGCTTCTTAACCTCGGCATGAGATTTACCGCAAAAACTACACAACGTTAGCTGCGATGGACGCGCCATACATTAGTCTTTCTTTTCGGCATCTCCCTTTTCGGCATCTCCCTTTTCAACCAACCCGGGAATTTCCTTGCGTGACTGGACCACCTCATCCACCAGGCCATACGCTTTGGCTTCTTCGGAGGTCATAAAATTATCGCGATCGCAATCCTTCTCGACTTGCTCGACAGGTTTGCCGGTGTGCTTGGAGATGATGCCATTCAAGCGCTGCTTCAGGCGCAGCATGTATTTAACGCGAATTTCAACATCGCTCGCGGCACCTTCTGCCCCGCCCAAGACCTGGTGAATCATTATGTTGGCGTTCGGGAGAGCGTAACGCTTCCCTTTGGTGCCACCGCACAGTAGCACCGCACCCATGCTGGCGGCTTGGCCAATGCAGTAAGTGTTCACATCGCATGTCATAAACTGCATGGTGTCGTAAATCGCCAGACCCGCAGTCACGCTGCCCCCTGGAGAATTGATGTAAAGGTGAATATCTTTCTTCGGATCGGCCATCTGCAAGAAAAGCAGCTGGGCAATAATCACGTTCGCCACCATGTCGTCCACCGGAGTGCCCAGAAAAACAATTCGATCAACGAGCAACCGAGAATAAATGTCATAGCCGCGTTCGCCACGTCCGGTCTGTTCGACAACCATTGGAACTAGAAAATTTTGCATCATGAAAAAACTTTATCGACTAGAATCGCAACGTAGCGAATCAAGCTCATTTCGTCAAGAGCGGGTTATCGATGGATTTCGATACAATCACGCCGTTTTTGGCTCACGTTGACACCTTCCAGAGCCACTGCTAGCTTCCGCGTTCCTGAACAACATAGCAATGGATTACAAAAATACACTCAACCTTCCTAAGACCGACTTTCCTATGAAAGCCGATCTGATATCGCGCGAACCCCTGCGCCTCGAACAATGGCAAGCCAGCCGACTGTACCAGCGAATTCAAGCCAACCGAGCTTCGGCCGAAAAATTTGTCCTGCACGATGGTCCGCCCTTTGCGAACGGTGACGTCCACATTGGCACAGCTCTGAATAAGGTTCTGAAAGACATTATTGTCAAATATCAGACCCTCAGGGGAAAGAGTGTTCCGTACGTTCCCGGTTGGGACTGCCATGGGTTGCCGATTGAATTCAAAGTTACTCAGGAAATGCGCAAGGCCGGTGACATGAACGCTGACCCAGTCACCATTCGAAAAGCTTGCGAAGCTTACGCGCACAAATATATCGATATTCAAAGAACACAATTCAAGCGTCTCGGAGTCTTGGGAGATTGGGAAAACCCTTACTTGACGCTCGACAAAAGATACGAAGCAGATGAACTCCGCCTTTTTGCGGACATCGTCGAGAAAGGCTTTGTCTATCGCGGAAAAAAACCGGTTTATTGGAGCATTCCTTGCCGCACCGCATTGGCTGAAGCGGAGGTGGAGTACAAGGACCATGTGAGCCGGAGCGTTTTTGTGAAGTTCCCGGTGGTTGGGCACCCGAACACCTTTCTCCTCATTTGGACTACGACTCCGTGGACATTGCCGGCCAATCTGGCCGTCGCGTATAATTCCACCTTCAGCTACTCCTTGGTGCATACCAACGCAGAAAGCTATATCCTCTCTACGATGCTGCTTTCAAGCGTTGCGGAAAAATGCAACTGGGGAAGCTATGAGATAATTCGGAGCTTGGATGGCGACCATCTCAACCAGATCGAGTACCACCACCCTTTCATCGCGCGCCAGGGGCGACTGTTGGCCGGCGATAGCTTTGTTGAAAACACGACTGGCACTGGCTTCGTCCACATCGCGCCAGGGCACGGCCTTGAGGATTATGGACTGGGTCTGCAACATCATCTTCCAATCTACTCTCCCGTGGACGATGACGGACGGTTCGCGCACACCAGTGATCTGCCCTCTGAACAGCAGATGCCGTCCGAGTTTCTTGGGAAATCGATCTTGGAAAAAAATGGGAAAAGCGACGCCAACGAGTCGATCCTTCACGTATTGCGTGAAAAAACTATGCTCGTCCACGAGGAAGATTATCTCCACAGCTATCCCCATTGCTGGCGCAGCAAAACTCCGGTGATTTTTCGAGCCATGGATCAGTGGTTCATCAAAATCGATCATCAGAATTTCCGCCTCTCTGCCCTCGATGAAATCAATCGGGTGAACTGGATTCCGGATTGGGGAAAAACCCGCATCGAAGCTGCGGTTAAATCGAGACCAGACTGGTGCATCTCCCGGCAACGAACCTGGGGTGTGCCAATTCCCGCTTTCTACGATGCGCACGGCAAGGCCATCCTCGACGCAACTATTGTTCGCAACACGGCTCGCTTGGTCGAGATGCACGGCTCGCATATCTGGTTCGAGCAATCCGTTGCCGAATTGTGGAACGCTGTGAAACCGAAGGATTGGGCCAGCGCTGAACCCGTCGCCAAATCAAACGATACTCTCGATGTCTGGATCGACTCCGGCTCCTCCTCGCGTGCCGTCCTGATGCAGCGAGAAGAATTACAACGCTCAACTCTCAACCCTCAACCTTCAAACACCACCTGGCAGGCCGATATGTACCTTGAAGGCAGCGACCAGCATCGCGGTTGGTTTCAATCGTCATTGCTGCTCTCCTTAGCCGGCAACGGAACTGCCCCTTTCAAGACTGTGCTCACCCATGGCTTCATGGTGGATGCCGATCGGGAGAAGATTTCTAAGAGCAAACAGGGACAAGGCGGCTATGAAAAGCCGCAAACTTCTGACGCTTATATTAAGAAGTACGGTGCCGACGTCGTTCGTCTCTGGGTGGCTTCGCAGGATTTCCGCAATGACATCGTTGTCAGCGAGGAGCGAGTCAATAAGGTGGGCGAAACTTATCGTTTGCTTCGTAATACGCTCCGATATCAGCTTTCTAATCTCTACGACTTTCAACCCGAAAACCATGCCATCCTGGATCAAGATCTGACAGGGTTGGATCGCTGGATTCTCGGGGAATTTGCGGAGCTCCAAGCTGAGGTCATCGTGGCATACGAAGCCTGCGAGTTTCACGTCGTCTATCAGAAAGTCAGCCAATTCGCCGCAGTCGAGCTTTCAGCAATCTATCACGATATCGTCAAGGACCGCCTCTACACTGGCTCAGCGAATTCCCGCCGTCGGCGCTCGACGCAGACAGCGCTTCATCGAATGGTTATTGGCCTGTGCCAAATGCTCGCACCGATGCTTGCCTTTACCACGGACGAGGCATGGCAGTTTGTCCCAGGCCAAGTCGTTGATTCGGTGCATTTGATCCATTGGCCCACTCCGAGTTTCGTACGTTCCGGTGCGGAACAACAGACGTGGAAGAATTTATTTGGCATTCGCGAACTAGTGTTGCCGGAGCTCGAGAAGGCGCGCCAGGCAAAATTCATCGGAAAAGCTTTGGAAGCCAAGATTGCCCTTTCCGGCAACCCTGAGGCCGACCTCATGGTCACCGCTGTGGCTCATCGTGATGCACTCCGTGAACTGCTGAACGTCTCGCAGATCGAGGTTAGAACCTCTGCTTCAGCCGACACTCAGATTCATGTCGCCCATGCCGACGGGAAAAAATGCGAGCGCTGTTGGCACTGGGAAACCGACATCGGTTCGAATCCGGATCATCCGACGATTTGTGACCAGTGCGTGGCGGCGGTCAAAGAAGGTTTACCTGGAAACTAATTGCACCAGCTCACAGCAGATTGATTTTGATGATGTGGGTCGGGTGGGGTTCGAACCCACGACCAACGGCTTAAAAGGCCTTCGCTCAATATCGTTCTTACCATTTGTTTGCAATGTGTTCGTGTATGTCTAAAAACGGTTGCCTTATCAGTTGACACAATTGGACGGTCTTGAAACAATGCTGGCCAATGAGAACCAATCGAGTTTGGCAGCAGTCGGGAGCATCCAAAAACAGTGTCCGCGACCGGTTCAAAATATCCGAATTCACCAACCCGCGCACCGCCTCGAAGTCTTGGAGAGTAGCAGGAATTAAGCGTGACGGCGGGAGGGTCAGGGAAAACTTCTTTGACGTGACGGCTGCGCGTTGTCGCCAAGTCGAACTGCAAATGGAGTGGCTAGCCCGGCAGACAGACACATCAGTCCGAGCGACCAAGTTGACGGAAACTCAACTGAGGTTGGCTGAGGTAGCCTTTAACAAACTCGATGCCGATGATGACCTCCTGTCCGCCGTGGACTACTGGCGCAAGCACGGCAAAAAACATTCCGTTGCTGAGTCACCACGACTTGATGATGCACTAAAAGAGTTCTGCGGCTGGCTCGACGGGACGCAATCGCTTCGTGACCGAACAAAGAGCAACCTAAGAACTCGGGTCAACGTGTTCGTCAACCTCCTGGGCAACCATCGAATCTCCGACGTGACGCCGGAAATTGTCGAAAGTTTCTTGGACAAGAGATTCATATCCCCGGCATCAAAAGACAACGACAAAAGGGCTATCTCAAGGTTTTTCTCCTGGTGCATCGAGCGGCCTCGCCGGTGGGCGGCGTCTAATCCTTGTCGGGACGTGCATGTCGAGAGAGGGGAGAAACCACCGCCATCAGTTCTTGATGTTGAAACCTGCCGGAGACTCCTGGGGGAGGCGCAACGATACAAAGACGGGAGGCTTGCTCCATACGTCGCGGTTTGCCTGTTCGGTGGGCTTCGACCGTTCGAGACTTCGCGGCTTACATGGGGGGCCGTGAATATCACCGACAATGAAATCCGGCTGGAGGCCAGCCAGACCAAGACGGGCAGGCCGCGTGTTGTTTCTATTTGCCCGACGTTGCGCGCCTGGTTGGCAGCATACAGCGGCCAGGAGTTCTATCCGTCGAACTGGCGCAAAGATTTCGACGCTATCAAAACTGCGGTTGGCTACGGAACACCCGCGGAAGAGAATCCGGACCTCAAGCCGTGGCCGGAAGATGTGTTGCGCCATACGGCTATTTCGCATTTCTTCCGGCTCACTGGGAGTTACGGCCAAGCGGCGGAACAGTTCGGGAATTCTGAGGCGATCATCAAAACCCATTACCAGGGCCGCGTGAACTCTGAGGACACGAAAAGGTTTTACGCGATCCTTCCGAACAAGAGATGAAGCCACCCCGCTTAGATCGGAAGGAATGGTACTTTGATGCCATGCCTTCTGCGGAAATAATC
>CAMAWP010000203.1 GCA_945861765.1 Akkermansia muciniphila
CGTGGACGAGGTGTCTTTCATTCACTCTCTGACGAGCAAGACCAACACTCACGGCCCAGCCGAGAATTTTCTGTCCACCGGTTTCGTGCCCGACGGTTTTCCCAGCATCGGCGCCTGGGTCAGCTACGCCTTGGGGAGCGAGAATCAGGATTTGCCCGCGTTCGTATCCATACCCGATCCGCGCGGCGTGCCCCAGGCCAGCGTGAACAACTGGGGGCCGGGCTTCCTGCCGGCGGAGTTTCAGGGAACCCCATTCAGCGCCAAGGAACCGATGCGCCATCTTGCTCCACCCGCCGGGATCGGTCCCGCGAGCGATCGCGCGGCGCGCGCACTCGTGCAACGCATGAATCAACGCCACCTCGAACACCACCCAGACGATGGCGGCTTGGCCGCCCGCATCGCTAGCTACGAACTCGCCGCCCGCATGCAGTTGAGCGTCCCGGAAATCAGCGACCTCTCCACCGAGCCCGCTCATATCCTCAAGAGCTATGGCGCCGACGATTCCTCGAATCCAACCAAGGCCGCCTTTGCCCGCAATTGCATTCTTGCGCGGCGGCTGATCGAACGCGGGGTCCGGTTCGTGCAACTCTTCAACGGCGCGTACGCCAGCGGCGGCGAGCTGAACTGGGATGGGCACAACAAGCTCAAGGAGCAATACGACGTCCACGCCGCCATCCTCGATCAACCCGCCGCGGCTCTCGTGCGCGACCTCCGGCAGCGCGGTCTGCTCGAGAACACCCTCGTCGTTTGGTGCACCGAATTCGGACGGATGCCGATGTTTCAAAAAGGATCGAAGGGCCGGGACCACAATCCGGACGGCTTCACCTGCTGGCTCACGGGAGCGGGGGTGAAACGCGGCTTCAGTCACGGTGTGACCGACGAACTCGGGCGCCGGGCTGTGGAGAACATCCTCTCGATCCATGATCTCAACGCCACCATCCTACACCTTCTGGGCCTCGATCACGAAGCCCTCACTTTCGAACACAACGGAGTGGCCCGCCGACTGACAGACGTTCACGGGCACGTGATTCGCGAAGTGCTGGTGTGATTGGGTATAAATTATGAAGCGACAACAAGGATTTTCGATCAGTCCCACCGGCGACAAATTTGCCTTCCCCACCCCGGCGGATTACCCGAAGGAGTTTGCGCGGCTGAAAAAAAACTCGCCAGCCAAAACCGCGGGCGGGCTGGGCATGTGGGCCTACAGATCAATGGGGATAGGCGCCTCACGAGCGCCTTGCCAGCATCCAACACTCCTGCGCCATACCTGTTCATATTATTGTGAATAGCCTCCTTAGCCGGTTCTTGGGGCCGTCTGCGGCCAAAATGAGAACTGCTGGGGAAAAGTACTTTCTGATTTCATCCTCATCCGTGTTATCCGTGTAATCCGTGGTTCAATTTGATTGGGGCTCGCCGCTCTGGGTCATCCGCGGTCAAAATCTGGCAGATGAATTAACTCAGAAACCCAGCCGAAGAGATTTGAAATCGTAACCGCGGATCGTGGACACCAGTTCATTCCGAGCCCTGGCACGGGTAGCGGGTGTGGGTCTTTTTTTCCTCCATTCACGCGTAAGCCAGCCTTCCCAGCCGTCAGTCGTTTCTTGTCCGGCGACAGCTCAGCTTTCCAGTCCAGTTCGTTCAATTCGTGCTTCGGTGGCTCAAGGCTCGCCTTCAGCAACCCCAGCGCTTTTGTCATCCAGGCTTTCATTGGGACTTTTTCTACTCAAATAAGAACTTGCTGCAAATGAGACACTTACAGCAGGCAGCCGTGAGCCACTCAATTAAACCAAGGTCACCCCTCACCCCGGTAGCATCCCTCAAAACCGTGATTTGACCGCGTGGTGAGACCGGTGTTGATGGTGAATTTGAGCCATTCCTGCACGGCCTCTTTGGCATTGGCAACGGCTTCTTCATAAGTGGCGCCGTCCGCCATGCAACCAGCCAGTTCGGGCACTTCGACGATGAAACTCCCGTCGGCTTCTCTCGGATAGATGATGAATTCGTAGCGCATCTCTTCGTTGGTTTTGTCGGATTTGTTCATTGTTGCGAAGATGCCAATTGAGCGGTCTGCTTCAAAGTCTCGACCACCTGCGCGAGGAAGTCGGTGTCTACGAAAGGCACCTGCCCGAAAACAACTTCGGGAGTGCCTTCGAGCTTCGCGGCGAGATGACCTTTGCCGAGGAGACGCTCCGCGCCCTTTTCACCGAGGGCGATTTCGGATGTGCCTTCGCCGTCAACGCGGAGCACGAGACGGTTGCCGAGATTTGCCCGAAGCTGCATGGGCATGACGTTGGCGTCTGGGCGCTGCGCGGCGAAGACCAGCGAAATGCCTGCGGCGCGGGCCTTCACGCCGAGTCGGCCAACAATGTCCGACACGGCATCTGAGTATTCTGGCGTCATCATCCATTCGGCGAACTCGTCGTGAATGACCCAGAGAAAAGGCAGGCGCTCGGTCGCAGTCGGTTTCTTGTTCAGGTCAAAGATGTTGGAAACCCGGTTCTCTTTGAGGACCGAGTAGCGCCGGTTCATTTCACCGACGAGTTCATTCAGCGTGTGGATGGCCTTGTCCTGGGCGTCGATGATACCGCCTTGCAGATGAGGCAAGCCCTCGAACGCTAAGTAGTCCACGCCGAGCTTCGGGTCGATGAGCACAATCCTCGCCTGCGCGGCTGTGTTGGTGCAGGCGATGCCCAAGATGATATTCTGCATCAGCACCGACTTGCCGCTGCCCGTGGAACCGGCGATGAGGGTGTGTGGCGCGTTGGACTTCGGAGAAAGAAACAACGGGCTGCTGTCTTCCTCTCGCACGGCGATGAGCAGGTCGTGATTGCCGTGAGTGCAGTTCGGGTTCCATTTCTTCCAAACGTCCGGCAAATGCAGCACACGACGATTCGGGCGGGCAATGGCCAAGGCGACGACGCATGGTTCGGCGCGGACGGAAATCACGTTTAGCCCGTGAGTGGTCAGGAATTCGGAGCGCCGTTTGAACACCTGCTCGACCGTGAGGTTCGCGCTCCCTTGGAATTTGAGCAACGCGGCGTTTGGCGTCAGTGTCTTCGTCAGCAGCTTCGATTGGAGCTGGAATTGCTGCAACGCGCCTTTGCACTGGCTCTCGACTTGCCGCAGCCATTCCTCGTCCTTTGCGCTGTCTTGGGAGCCTCCCAGATAGCCGGCGATGAGTTGCCCGACCTGCGCACACGGCCATGCGCCTGCGGGCGTGACTTGTGGTGCAGGTGTCGGCGCTGGCGCAGGAACGGGCGACGGAGTTTGAGTAGACATTCCTAATGAGGTTGTGGCTGTCGGCGGCGGGCCTTTACCGCCGCCCTCGACATGCGCATTGCCCTCACTTCCCGGTTCGTCGTCCTCTTTGCGCCGATGACCAATCTGGATGCGGTCTGAGGGCCTCCGGTAGGTCTGCTTTTTCCAGATGTCTTCGCCTGCGTTGGCTTTTCGGATGGGCGTCGGGTTCACGTCCTTGGCATAGCTTAACACCAACTCGCGCAACCGCCCTCGAGAGAACACTTCCTGCCAGGAATCCTCGGACTCAGCGACGGTCACAAAGTCTGAGCACCCCGGCGCGTCAGACGGGCCTGACACAAAGATGTGCGAGTAGCCGCGCATGAAGATGCCGCACTCCCCGCAGCGCACCGCCCTGCGCCACGCGGCCAAATCGATGGGTGAGTTTGCGGGGAACTGGATGCCATTGAGCATCAGGTCGGAAAAGCGCGACAGCCACAGGTCGCGGTCGAGCCGCTTCGGGTCTCCGAAGAGGGCGTCGTTGATGCGGCGCACCGTGTCGCGCAGTTGCTTTTGTGATTCCTTTCGCTTCGTCGAAAGACTGGCGTAGTCAATGTATTTGGACTCCGCCACAATAACAGCCAGTTGGAGTTTTCCGTCCGGCGTCTGCTCCGGCGTGAGAGCGAGGATGTCGGCAATCTGCTCCTCGCGCTCGCCGAGCCACTCGGCGTAGTCGTCGAGGAAATACCAGCCGAAGCGCCGCGTCGCACCGAGTTCGTGGCGAATCATGTAGCGACTCAGGACGACGCCCATGAGTTCGCTGGCATTACGACCGCGCTTCGCGGCACGCAGAACGATGTCGCCGGAGATCTCGTTCGCGTCGTTGATGAACTTCTCGGTCAGTTCGCGGTAATCGGTTTCGTTCAGCTCAAGGTTCAGGTTCTTCACGCGACCCAGCACCATCGAGCGCAGCAGGCTCAATGATGCTGTCGATGAAATCAGAATGTTGCGTCCTTGCGTCCCGCCCTGCTTGCAGCGGATAACCTTGACGTTCTGGTTCAGCAATTGGCGGCGGTCGAGAAGCTCGTCGTAGTTCACCACCCAATTTCCGAGGTTGTGAATCTCTTTGAAAATGCTGGCGGTCTGCGGATCGTTGAAGTCGAGCTTGCGGGCTGGAAGCAGGCGCTTGCTTTCGATGCCATCCCAGTCGCCCCGGATGAACGTGGTCAACGCGGTGATGAACAACCACCCCTCCTTCGTCTGCACCGGGCAGCACAAGTAGACCACGGATTTCATATCATCGCTCGGTGACGGACGGCGGCGTGACCAGCGGGCGGGAATGAATGTCTCGGAGTCCACTGGCACACAAGTCTCTGTGTACCACTCGACGCCCGCGTGCCGGGCGATGACATCCTGCAAGAACACCATGTCCGCCGGAGGGCCGTCCTTCGGGTCGGGCACCGGTGCCTGGTCGGCCATGATGCCGATGCGAAGCCTCGCCATGAAATCCTTGGCGGCCTCGCTGGACACGAACGAGTCCGCGTCGGCGTCCGACGACTCGATAATTTTCTCGTAGAGTTCGCGTAGCTTCGCCCCATCGCGGTGTCGCAGAATGATTTGGCAGCGCATGTCATCCTCATCCTCGTGCAGCTCGTTCATCTTATCCACAAGAGCATAGGGCAGCCGCGCTGAGTCGCAGTTGTAGAGCACGACCGAAAGGTTGGTCCGCTCGTGCGGGTAGAGGGACAGGAACCGTTTGGTCAAATCGACGATGAGCGTGGATGTCTCCGCCGGACTCTCGTTTGTGTCGTCGAAACCATCGTTGCTGATGACCGGCGACTCATGGAGGCTGTAGTCGAGATGATGGTCGGTCAGCGAAAGGAGCTCGGGCTTCTTGTCGTGCCACCCCATAACGATTTCCGGGTAGTAGGGATGCGCCAGTTCGGCTTCGAGTTCCTTGAAGAACAGCGGTGGATCACCGAAGAAAACGTTCTCGATGGTCAGCAGATCTCTGAGCAGGGACGCGACTTGAAGAGCCTTGTTTGCCATCGCCGAGAGCCGAAGCGGATGCCACGGGGCAACGATGGCTGTGACGCGGCCACCTTCCACAATCACGGAGCCGATTTGCAGCAGTGGCCGTAAAAGACTCTCTCGATTGCGGTCGCCCTTCGCGTCCCGGCAAAGGGCATCGAGCAACACGCCGTAGTCCTCCGTCTGCCTGACCATCGCTTTGCAAGCCAGCCCTTCCTCGGCGAAACCTTTGACCGCAGCCTGGTAGCTCTGCTGAAATGCTCGAAACAAAGTGAGCAGCTTCGAGGCGGTCGCCTCGGAAACGAGTCCGTCCTGCTGGGCTTTCGTCAAATTCGACGGCCATAGCAGCGAAATGTCGTTTTCCTTCTTGTAGGTGGAAACGAAGGAACCCCGGTCTTGCCCATAGGCCGGATAAAGCGTGCGGACGTTGCGGAGGTCGAGCGACTGGTAGCGGCCTTTGCCACTGACTGGCTCGCGGTTCACGCGGCAGAGCATGAAGGGATGATCCGCGAGCCGCAGCCAGTCACTGGAAAACTCTCCCGCGATGGAGTTCGGATCGTAAGTCCAGACGAGTTGCTTGAAACATGTCTCAGTCGTGCCGGTGGATAGTTCGAGTTCCAGCTCCAATAGGAATTTCAATTGCAATGCGGCCTTGGCGGCGGACTTGTTGACGTAGGGCTTCGTCGCCTTGCGCCAATGGCCGGTCAGTGCCTCGAAGTTCATCAGGTCGCCTACGTCCCACGAGACACGGTTTCCGAAGAGCGGCTTCAGTCCGCGATAGCGCCGGGCGAAAAACAGGCCCGCATCCTCACTCAGGTCCTTGAGGTCTTTCTTCGTGCGCCGGTCGCATGTGATTTTCAGACGGCGCTTGGACGATGGCATGTCCTGGTCGAACAATCGTTCCAGACACAACGCGATCCCGAGCAGAAAATCCTCCGTCTCGATGGGTGTCCCGAAAATGAATCTGTCCCACCTCGACTTGAGTGACGGCTGTTCCTTGAGTTCGTTCCGGTGCCGTCGGTAAAAATCCTCATCTTCGTCCTGCGCCTCCGTGCGGTTGGTCTCGCGCAGGCGGACAAGGTAGTCGCGCTCATCCGCGGTCAGCAGCGCCTCATCGCGCTCGTCGTAGAATTCGAGTGTGGCTTTGCCGAGGTTGAATTTCTCCTTCTTCAACCCGTCGAACAGCGGCTTCACCATCTCCCACTCGCATTGGGCAAGGTCAGCAGCCTGTTGGTTCCACCCGCTCTCGGCAGCGATGAACGCTTGGATGGTCGGATGAATTGCGTCCGGGATGGAATCCTTCACTTTGACGAACGACCCCGCCAAATCATCTTCGAGCAGCAACGCTTGCGTGGGTGTTTGCTTTACCAGATAGCAGGCACGTTTCCTGATGACCTGCGCGTAGAGCGCCTTCCATCTGGATGTGTGACCCGCGTTCTTGTCATTGAGTGCGGATGCGAACGCCGTGTCTTTCGGAACATGCAACGCGGGCAGCGCGACACCGAGAGCTGCCAGAACGGGCTGTCCGTCCTCAATCGCCAATCGCGTGTGCAGGATGTATTCAGCGAGCCGGTCCAGTGCGAATGAACGGACTTCGAGCAATCCCTGCAACGCTTTTACCCACCAGTGCTGATGCTCGGCGAGGATGGGCAGTCCCTCGGCAGCCCGGATCACCCAGAGTTCGGGATGCGCATAAAGCTGCGCTGCGCCAACTGGCACGAGTTCCTTGAGCGACTGCTCTTCGTCGTCGCCTGTGTTCGCGACGAGCAGCGCGGACTTGGGGCAGGCGGCATTTCGGAAATACGTCGTGCGCTCATTTGTGAGCACCTGCGCTGGCAAGCCGCGTCCGCCGACGAAGTGAATCGGAAGTTTGATTTCGACGAGCGAAGACAACGAGGCATCCTCGAGGATGGTCTTCGCGACCGCAGCGGTCTGGTCGGCGCTCAGACAGTCGAGGAGATAACGGGCGACGCCGGTCGAGTCTTCCTCCGTGAGCCGGTCGCGCAGGTATCTCGCGACAACCTTGCCGATGAGTTGGTCGCTGGTCATCGGGCCTCCGCGTGATACGGGTTGACGACATAGGCGCAGCCGTCCGACAACCGCCGCAAGAGGCCCAGGCTGCCGAGCCGTTGTTCAAGACGCCGGCAGTTGCCCTGAAACGCCTTCTTGTCGAACTCGTCCTTCGAGAGCATCTGCTCGGCTTCCCTGTCCCCGAAGACCAGTCCATATCGGAGATGCAGACGAGCAAGGAACTGATGAAGCTCGATTCGCTTCTCCACATTGGCGAACAGCAATGTTTTGAGCAGCGCGTCGGTGGGTGCATAACGCAGCTTCACGGTGCCGCGCTTCGACACGAGTCCGATTTCGCGACCATAGTTGCGGTGGATGTTCGCGACGTGCTGGCGGTGGCGCTTCATCGCCGCTTGACGCAGTGCCCCAATCAACTGTTGGGGGTCAGTTGAGACTGCCGGGTCTTCCTCCCAACGCGCCTTATTACGGAGAATTTGCCGACAACTTTCCACCGCTCCATCGCCAGTCACTGCCCTCTGCCAATCATCCGATCGCTCAATGTTCATGATGAACGTCTCGACAGCCTGGGCAGGCAGTAAATTGTTAGACTGATAGAAGTCACAAGAAATCTGGCGGACGAGCGTCTTCTTCGGTGCAACCACTTCACAAATGAGGTTCAACGGTTTGGAGGAGCCGAGAAGCTGCTGAGATACCGTCAACTGATATTTCAGCAGGTGCAACCCGGCCAGGTTGACAAGATGCGGGAACACATCGAAGCCCGGAATGTTGAGCCGCAAGATGGCCAGCCAGTCTTCAGCAAGGCCTTCAAAGCAGGGATGGCTGGTGTAGGGGAGGACTGCATTGGCGCGTTCACTGCTCATGTCCTCCCCGTTGGTCGGCTGCAGACACCTGATGATGGAATCCCAAGTCTTGTCCGTTTTGGCCAACCGCCCTTTGAGCGCCGCAAGAAGCTCCTGTTTGCGCGACGTGCGGCAGAACATCAAATAGAGCATCTCACCTGTCCTGCCGAAGAAGCGTCGGTCGTTGGTCGAGGCGTTGTTGTCCAGGTCCTCGTAGAGACAGTCGCGGCCGTAGGGGAACACGAACTTCGATGTCCACCGCTTGTTGCTGTCAACTTCGAGGCTGGTGGAGCGCACGAGCGACACGATCTCGCAAAAATGCTCGAAGGAGTGGAAATGGGCTTTAAGGAAGCCGAACTCCGGGTGGTTGAGGCCCGTGGCCGCGGACTTCATGCGCCGCAGCCACTCGTCCCAGCGGTTGCTGTCGTTGGGATGAGTCATCAAAATTTCAGGCAGATGCGGATTGTTGAACAGGATGTTGCGAAGGTAGAGCCGGTGAGCAGCCCGATACTTCAACTCGTTCGGCTTGCCCTGCTCATCGAAGGCACGCCCCTTGTCGTCTTCGTGGGTGAACACGTTCAGGAACTCAAGGAACACGAACCACGGCAACTGCTCATCGTAAAGGCGGTGCCCCCATATCGCCTCATCCACCCACATGGAGGACGATTGATCGAAGCTCTCTGGCGGCGGCAAGGGTTGAGGCAGCGCGTTCATGGCATGACTTCAACGGCCCGTGGGTCGGGATTTCCTTGCTCGGTCAATGACAGCAGCGTCAGTGAAACCGTCGAACCTGCCGGCACTTCCTCTTTCGCCTGGCGCTTGAAGTATGCGGCAATCAATTGGCTCTTGAACGCGAGCAAATCCTCGTAGCACTCCTTCGAGAAGCTGGCGGGCAACGCGCCTTCCATCGCGATGCGCGACAGAAACTCGTAACGTATGAGCGTCAAGTTGAAGTCTGCGATATTGTCCGGCGCGAAGAAAACTGACAGCAGCACCCGGCCGCTCGCCGGGTCGAAACGCAGTATCACCTTCTCGCCTTTGCTCGGCTCGACCGACACACGCTCGACAAGGATCCGGCTGACCTTGGCCTGCGAGTGGTTGCCGCTCGTCGCCAGATAAAGTTCCCGGTCGCTGTTGATGAGCATACCAGTGAACACCCGGTTCAATCCCTTCACCAACCGGGACACGAGCGGACGCTTCACGACCGCGCCTCGCTTGACCACCTCTACAATGTCATCAAGGTATTCCCCGGCAAACCTGAACACCGTCAATTCCCAAAGGTTCAACTCCAACTCGGCTTCCCTTGGGATTTTGAAGAACAACCCTCGCCGCTGGGCGACCAGCATTTGCAGAAACTCTCTGTCCTTTTCTGCATCCTCGCTCGTGCCTTCGATGTATTCGTGCTTCGCCGCGTAGAAGCGGTCGTCTGCGCCGTAAAATCTGTCCTTCGCGATGAACCTGTCGAAATAGCCGCCGAGGATCTCGTCGTCCTCACCGAAGATGAGCAAGTTGTCTACGCGATTCGACGTCTCGTAGCCGATTTGAAACCTCTCAAGGAAATCAAAGATGGTGATGGACTGCCGCCGAATTTCGGAAAGGTTCGCGCCGAAAATGTTGTTGTAGAGGCTGGCCTTGGACACCGTGCCAGCCGCGATGACTTTCGGGACGTCGCTGGGGAGCATCAAGTGCTGGCTCACATCCGGGTGGCCGAGGACGGCATTTGTGAGCAGCAGGAGGATCTGGCGCACGGGCACGTGCAGACCGTTGTAATCGCACAATTCCAGCAGCGACCGCAGCCGCGCCCTGACCAGTGGTGTGCCGAGCAATTCGTAGTTCTGCCGGATGGGGCACTTGGGGCCGAACACGTCGTTCTCACCGGGCAGACCCTGTTTGAGTTCATCCCAGCCCGGATGCGCGAGGAACTTTTCGATGGCTAGGTCGAACAGCTCGGCGGAACTGGCGCGACTCAGGTTGAAAAACTTCAAACGCACGCCCGGCTGCTCCTGCCGGTCTTCGACGAGCAGGTCCTCGAATACCTGCCGCGCACGTTTCACGTCCTCCGTGTCCTTCAAACGACGGAAGGACTCGATGAGCTGACCGTCGTTAGCCGCGATCAGAAAAATCTCGTCGGCATCCGGACTGAACAACGAGTGACAGAACTTTTGGAGCAACGCCTCCTTGTCTACGTCCCACTCAGCGCCCTGCTGTGGTGCCCAGCCGCTCAGGTCGCGGATGAAGTGAATCTTCACCGAGCGATACAGGCTCGGCTCTTCCGAATCCGGCCACGTCATCCGGTCTTTCGGATAGTGAAAACTGATGGTCAGGTAGGGGTTGTCAGATGCCCAATCTTCGTCATGTCCTTCCAACGCCTTCCACACTTGCCGACACAGATGCGTTTTGCCGTCCCCTGCCGTGCCGGTGAGAATGACCGAAACCGGGTCAGTCGTGGCGCGGTTGAAGGAATCCGCGATGCGCCGCTGGTACGGATGCTCGAAGTCAATGGGCGCAATTCCCTGACGACGAGCCGACCGTTGAATCGTCTCATCATACATGTTGTCATTCCGGGGCACCGGCCCGTAATGACGCAGGAATTGTAACTTCTCAAACCTCGGAGGTATCAAGTTCCCCCGGCAACAAGCGCTCCGGCAATTACCTGTTGCTCTCTCGTCGGTAGCGTTGCCAGATGTGCGGCGGCATCGACACTATCGAGTTTCCTGCTCTCAAAGAACATACGCACTGGTTTGGCAAAACGTTGGGTGCACGATAACTGCTTGAGCATCTTTTGGCGAAAACCCGACGCGGTCGGACAAGGCTGCAAAGCCTCCAAGCTTTGTCATTGCGATGTGCGTGAGTGGGAAAGGGTGATTCTTTCTACGAGTGCATGGGATGAGCACTGCAAGAGTTTCCTTTAATTCCTCGTCATCTGCCCCGCTGGCTGTTGACGGCTTCCTCATCATGCGACGAAACCTTGGTTTCCCAGCCAGTCAGTCAGGACTTTGGCAACCAGTTCCTCTGGTTCCATTTCGAGCGATTTCGTCGCTTTCGAGAGTCCTTTTCTCAGGCCGTCGGCCAGTGTGATGATGATGTTTTCCTCCACATGGGGTTTCATCGCCTTCTCAAGAATATCTGCAGCAGATGCTTTCCGGTCACGCTCACCGTAAAGAACAAGGCGTCGCTTTTGGTGGGTGGTCGGCTTGTATTTGATGATCAGCTTCAGCAGTTCTTCCGCTTTGTCCAAGTTATCCTGGGCAGCGCGAATCGCACGCTTCACGTCAGCCGGTGAAGCCTTGTGGTTCTTAATCCACAATTTCATCGCAGGCGTTGCTCGCGCCTCAATCAGAATAAAATCGCGAACCTTCCTCAAAGACAGTCCGGTTTCCTGCGAAACTCTTCGTTCATCTTTGCCCAGCGTGTTGTAAAGGAACATAATCGCTTTCACTTTATCGTCATATTCCAATTCAAGGTGCTGCATGCTTTCCACGAGTGATCGAACAACGGCCTCTGTCTTTGAAACATGACCGATAAAGACAGCACGAATCTGCGGCCATTTCAGGATTTGCTTGTGAGCTAGAAACCGTCGTTTCCCTGTGGTGAGTTCGCAACGGGACTTTCCATATTCACCCATCAGGACGACGGGCTGCAAAAGGCCATGTCGCTTGATACTGGCCGCCAGTTCGTCGAGATCTTTAGTTTCATGGCGTAGACGGACGTTGTCTTCGCTGACCTTGATGTCTTTGAGCGAGACATCGTGGATAGTTCCAATGGAAATTGCCGTGCTGCTTATTCTGGTTCATATTGTTCAGAGTTGACAAATCAGGCACGCCTTCGGCCCATGATCCTGGTCCTCCATCCCCGCCAGCACTTCGACGAGACTCTTGTTGCCACGGTTGGCCTTCCTGCGTTCGTCATGTTCGGCGTAGCGGCGCTTGATGCCAGCAACGGTTTCCGGCTTACGCAGCTCGCTCAACGGCATCCCCTGGATCCAAGTGAAAGTCTTGCCGGGGTCGTCGGTGATTTTTTCGTATTTCATGGCTGCATCGAACTGATCGGGATGGGTTTCGAGCAGCCGTACCCATTCAATCGGGCGCTGGAAGAAGCAGAAGTAGCAACCGGAGTGCGTGCGGCCCCACTTGAGATACGGCGGCATCCCAATGCCGCTGTCCTGCAGAATCTTCATCACGCCCGCGTAGTCGATGCCATCGTCTTTGAACGGAAACACCGCCTTGATGTTCTCCTTGGTGCTGATGTAACCCAGGCGGTCTTCGTCAGCGCGGATGCCGACGTAACTCACCACCGGCTCATCGCCCACGTACTCCTCAAAGGGTTTCAGCTTGAGCAACTTGGTACACCAACGCATCTGCGGCGACGGCAGGTAGCCGCCGAACACGTCCAGCCAATGGTCGAATCCTGCCTTCGCGTTGAGGCGGACAATCTTCTTGCCCAAGAACGCCTCGACGCGGTTCAGGT
>CAMAWP010000204.1 GCA_945861765.1 Akkermansia muciniphila
GTCGTTGCGAACCCCGAGCGGGCAAACGTCGCCCCAAGCCTTTTGCTCTGCTCAACAAACACCGCCGCCTCTTCAAAGACACACCTCATCGCAGCAAATACAGAAAATCCAACCACTCAAAAACAAAGGGCCTTATCTAAGCGCCATTCCCATGTGGCCCTTCTGTGAATAGAGGTAGTCGGCCTTGCCGCATTTCACCTCGAACGCCATCGAACCGTCAACCGGCGCGCCCATGCCTTCCCCGCGCCCCAAAATAACCGGGACGCGCAAATCCGTCACAAGCAAATCCGTTTTAGTGTATCGTCCGTTGTCGCCAACGAGAGTCCGCCCCTGGGTCTCGATCCGTCCGCCCAGCGGCGCGAGCGCGTGCCGCGCCATTTGCTCTCCGAACTCGCCACTGAGGTGTATGCGTGTTTTTCGCGCGACGATGTTGCGCTCGGCGTCGCCTTTCGCTGTTGCCCATTCGCCGCGATATTTGTCAACCAGTCCGCGATATGCGGGATTGCGGTCATAGAGATAGTCCTGAAGCAAACGCAGTTGTTCGGCGGAAAGGTTCATCCGGTCGCGCAGGATATCTGGCGTGATGGGAGCGCCATGTTGCGCGGGGTTCCATTGCAGCCATGAGTGAAACTGCGCGGCGGATGGATTGGTCGCAAGATAGGCATTCAGTGCCTGTTGTGCGGAGGTCAGTCTTCCGGTCGCGACATCAACGGATTGGGACACGGCAGCAAACCGGGCAGCACATTCCGCCCGCGACTGTTCGAGCGCCTGCTCGGCCATCGCCAAAGCCTGCCTTGCCATCTCGACTCGCTGCTCCATCCGCAGGCGGTCTTCCGTAGCCTTCTCGAGTGCGGCTTCCGCTTCCTTGAGAGCAACCTCCGCTGCCTCAACTTCGATCTGCGCTTCTGCGACGTCAGCTTCCGCTTCGGCGATTGCATCTTCCGTAACGGAGTCGTCGGATTTCTCGGTTTCATCGCTCATAGCAGAATCAACCTCTACACTCCGACAACGCGGATTCCGCAGCACTCAGCGCCCTTTGACTGCTCTCCAAATTCTGTTTGGCATCCTCAACCGCCTGTCGTGCCATCTGCTCTTGTTGGATGGCACTTTCGAGCATACTTTCGCTGTTCTGCGCTTCTTCGCGAGCCTCCCCACATTTGTTTTCCGCAGCGGCGATCTGTTCTCGGCACGCGGATTCGAGTGCCTCGCGCACGGACAGCAGCCCGCGCAGGAGGTCTTCCAGATTTTCCACTTGTCCAATTGAGACTTGCGCCATTGCGATCCTTCACTTTTTAACTTTGTAAATAATCGCGCAGGCGCGACGCGAGCTCGGCCAGATACGGAACCTGCTCCGCCGCGTTCGTGTTGAATTGATGCAACTGTTGGACGAGCGCGTTGTAATCCTCCTCGAACCGCGCCCGCTTCTCGTCCTGCCAGGTGTCGCCAAGCGAAGCGAACGCGCCGTTAAGGTTTCCCACGGCGTCGTTGAGCGAATCAACGAACTGATTCAGTGAATGCGCGAATCGTTCCAATTCTTCCGGATCTCCGATTGCTTGTGCCATTATCGATATCCTCCTTCCTCTTGCGGGTTTGGTTCTGCCGATTTCGGGACGGCATTGGGGTTTTGCGACTTGCTGCGGGTGGTCACCGACATTGTGACCTTGCGGAAAAATTCATGAATTTTGTCCGCATCCGCCGCTTGGAATACGGTGTTGCGAACCAGCGTGCCGTTCACCTCTGCCAACACGGGTGTTTGCGAGATGAAGCGCTCGAGAACCTGCGTTCCTGGATTCTCGCCGATTCCCATCGCCATAAAAAAGCACTTTGCCGAACGCCCACCGGTGATGAGCGCTTCCAGAGGATGCTCCCAATCGTCCGTAGGTCGTCCGTCCGAAACCAGCACCACTGTCGGACGGTAGGCGCGTGATGGAATGACATCCTTATCCTCAATCAGCCTTTTGGCCAATGAGAACGCCTCCCCCATTGCCGTGAAACCATCCGCTTGCATATCCGTCCAGTTCACGGACGATGCGGCTCCAGGCGCAAGATGTTGCACGACCCGGTCGCCAAAGGTTATTATTGAAATCAGAAATTCAGTCTCCATCCTCTCCTCGGCAGCGAGCGAATCAACCATCCGCCGGACGGCATCGTTCAAGATTTGAATCTTCGTTGTCCCGTCTTCGACCAACTCCCACGTCCGACCGTCATTCTCGAATGTCTGACCGGTCCGGCGGACATTTTCGGGATCAACGACCTGGTTCATCGAGCCGCTGACATCCAGCAGAAGAAATACTGGAAGCGGCTTGGCTTTCGGTGCCGTGAATTTGCTTGGGTCGAACATCACCAATATCCCTCCTCGCTTGCTTGCTCGCTTTTGCTGGTCTCGTCAGAGGATTGCTGCGTCGCGGATTTCGGCTTCGCCGAGCGAGCTTCGATGGTGGCAGGTTTGACATCAATGGCGCCCGCCTCCGGCACGACATTCGGCGTCTGCGACTTCGTGCGGATGGTCACAGACATGGTAACGAACTTGAAGAAAGCCCGTAATTGCTTGACGTTTTCCGCGTAAAAAAGGGGATTCTTGGTGCCTTCGATGAACTTGCCGAGCACCACTTCGTCTGCGTCCGCGCCAATGGCCATTGCCATGCGGTCGCATTTTGCGGAACGGCCCTCGTTGATGAACGCCTGCAACGGGTTTTCCCAACTGTCGGTTGGTTGTCCGTCCGAAACCAACACCACTGCCGGACGATAGGCGCGTGACGGCAGCACATCCTTATCCTCAATCATCGCCTTTGCCATTCTGAATGCAGTGCCGAGCGGCGTCCGGCCCGATGCAGACAAGTCGTGCCACTGGATGTCGCTGGCACTGGCGAGCGCTTGATGCAGTTTTACTTCCTTGCCAAAGGTGATGATCGCGACATGGATTTCCGTCTCGCTGTTCTCCGTGTCTCGAAATGTCACCAACATGTCTTTGACAGACTCGTTGAGGTTCTGAATTTTCGCACCGCTCATACTCCCACTGGTGTCTAGAAGCAAAATCACCGGAAGCGGTTTCGCTGAAGTCACGGTAAACTTGGTCGGGTCAAAGGATTTCATAGGATTCATTGCGGGTGGTTATCCGGGCATCGGCTTCGCTTTCCGTCGTTTTCATCACAAATCGGTCGTATTTGACAATGCTGAGTTTGCCACACCTCAAATTGTTTTCTAGCCAAACTTTCGCGTAGACCATAACTTTCGAGTCATGTTTGAGAAGCTGCTTGAACAAACGGGAATTTCGCTGGAGCGGCTGCAAAGTTTTTGCCTCGTGGGGGAAGCCGGTGGTTTTACCAAAGCCGCGAAGGGGAATCCGGCAAAGCAGAGCCTGTTCAGCCGGCAAATCAAGGAGTTGGAAGGGTTTTTCGGGACGGAGCTGATGCGAAGAATGGGGAGGGGCATTGTGCTGACTCCGGCAGGAGAAAGGCTCAACGTGGTGGCGCGAGAATGCTTGGCGTCGTTGTGGGATTTCAAGACGGAGTCCAAAGGTCTGGCGCTGGAAATTGCCATCGGCGCAGGCGAAAGCCTCATTCGTTGGCGTCTGTTGCCACAGTTCGCCCATATCCAAAAACATCTCCCAAATGTCCGGCTGAAGTTTCTCAATTTGCCGACGAGCGAGATTGTCAGGAGACTTTCCGATGGCATGATTGATTTTGGTGTTATCCGGAAGGATGCGATAAGGCGCCCCCTGCAATCAACATCGTTGGGGATCGTAGGATATTCGCTTTTCTTGTCATCGGGAGCTGCCGCCAAGAAGAAGGCCGGCACCGATGCCAGCCTTTTGGACGGGCTACCGCTTGCAACGCTCGAAGGCAATGGGATCTTCAGGCAGGAGTTGGAAGCAGTTGCTCGCAGGTTGAGGATTGCCTTAAATATTCAGTTGGAGTGTTCTTCGTTCCCGTTGGTTGGAAGCGCCCTTGAGGCAGGAACAATAGCCGCGATCCTCCCCAGCACAGCAGGGGTTGAATTATCGCGGCTTGGGATCAAGCGGGTGGATCTTCCTATTTTGAAAAGTTTTGACAGAGAGATTTGCTTTGCGTGGAATCCGCGCCTTTTTCGGATTCGTGCCGCGTTAGAACAGGCGAGCAAAGTGCTTTCTCAAGCCCTTTGTCTTTGAGCTTGGCATTCGCCAACGCAAACTGGGTTGCCCTTAGGAACGTCTCAAATGTGGTGATCTATGCGTCACATCGCTTTCTGACGGACTTCCGCGAACCCATCCATCCTGCCAAATGGGCTTTCCTCGCGGGAGTTCTTCTGTTCGTCCCCTTCAAAGCGATTTTCTGATCTTGCCGCGCTTGCGAATCTGCTTGCGTGGGACGGCGCGAGGACACTATCCGCGCGAAGCCAATCAACCCACCTTCGGCAACTGCACGATTTTCCCCCTCGATGCGTTTTCCAATTCCTCCAATGAAGGGATTTTGAAATCAGCCTTCTTCGCATAGGCGCGATGCACGGCCTTGCTGTTGTGACCGAGAGCTTCCATCGCGAAGCGTTCAGGCATCCCAACAGACTTTGCGCGCTCAGCCCAGGAATAGCGATACGAATGCAGGGTGACTCCCCGTATTCCGAGACCGACGCAGCGTTACTTGAATTCAGTGGCGCGGTCTGAGGAGCGGATGCTCTCAAGATAGGGGAACAGCAGACCGTGGCTCGGGAGGGATTTCAAAATGTATCGGAGATAGTTGCCGAAGGAGATTCGAACTGCACCGCCTTCCCGATGGAGGAGCTTTTTTCGTTGAAATGTAATGAGGTTGTTTTCCCAATCGATATCCTCGGTTCGCAGGCTCGCGATGTCGCCCTGTGAACCTCCGAGATTCCAAAGCAATTCGTAGAAGGCTCGCTTCTCCGGATTCCCCTCGCGGTCGATGATTCGCAGGTGCTCATCCCAAGTGATCGCGCGTTTCACCTGATACCGCACCGCAGGCCATTGCCGTTTTGGAAGGATCGGCGCGAGCAGCCAATTCAGGTCGAGTGCGAAGTTGTGAATCCGGCGCAGGAACACGTTGGTCGAAACGGTCCCTGCCGTGAGTGCGGCGATGAAATGTTCGGCAGTCGTTTCAATTAGTTTCGAGCCAAGCAGGGGTTGGAGCGCTTTGTCTTTGGCAGCGACTTCCCATCGACTGCGCGTCTCCCCCTGCTTGGTGAGGATGATCTGGTGCAAAACGTGAGTCCAGGTGCGCTCGGACGCACCCGCATCCGAGGCCATGAAATACACGCGGGCGAGTTGAAGGTTGAGTCCGGTCCGCTGCACCGCATCGTTGCGAGCATTGCAGAGCCTCACGGCCTCCTCCCTGTCCTTGGTGCGAAGACTCTCGCGTTCGTTGGTCTTAGTGTCGCGCAGATAAAAAACTCCACGGTGCCTGCGGTAGATTTTGTAGCGCTGATTCATACTTTCACGAATCAGGGCATCGTATCGAACCTCCATGTCGGCCGGTTAGCGGATACTGAACGGCAAGTGCAGAATTGTGCCGGAGTAGTTTTGAATAGCTATTCCATGCACACCGCCCAGCGGCTGCCGGCCTAATTTCTTGATTTTCAAGCCTCAAGAATTGGAGGCGAGGGTCGGAATCGAAGGATTTCACGATTGGAAAACCTTGGCAGTCCGAGTGCGAAACTACTGGATCGCCGGAATCGCACGAACGGTGATGCAGATTTCAGGCGGGTAGAAAAGAAAAGAAAAAGGACGTTCCTCAGCGTTGCTGTTTGTCGCATTGCTTGGACTCGTCGTTTGGAGCCCGGCGGGAAAGGCAAACTGGTTGCCAGAGAGATCCACCTAGTTGAATCGTTCCGCCAACATATCGTGCGTCTTGACAACCCCGGTATCGGCGCAGAATCTCGGTCTGAAGTCGGATACCAAAATGCACAGGTAACCATTTCTCTAATCCATGGGCGACAGAGTGATAGCTGCAATAGTGGGCTTTTTCGGAGGAATTGTAGCTTCATTGTTGGGCAACGTAGTCCTGCCCTGGATTAAGCGCTTTAATCTTTCGCGCAATCTAAATGTCTATTCAGAGTTGGCGCAGAAGGGAAGAGTTCGATGCCGAGTGCATAATCAGGGCCGATGGCCTATCGAGGGGGCAATGATATACTTGTCCCTATACGCGGCAAAGGACGACGTTTTGCCACCGCCAAAGGACCGTGACGCCTTCATCAAACCGGAGGATTTTGTCCCTATTGCCTGGCAACAACTGTGTTGGTCCGTAGCCTCGCCTACGAGAAATCCGATAGCCGTCGATATTTTGGCGCAGGAACGACAGCCATTTTCGCCTTTCATAATAAAGGAAGAGCACATCGAAGTTCCGTCTGAAGAAGGATGGTTTCGAAAGATTGAGGAGGATGAAGAAGGACAAAAGAAGAAAGTTCATTCAATACGACGATGCTTTTTGAGGAAAAGGAAATACAAGGGCCTCCTTAAGGTGGTAAGTAAAGACACTGGCGCACGATATTTCCCTTTTGAATTCGACCCTGAGGAAGCACGGAAGCCTATGGTGCTATCACCAGCGTGGCCGTCCGAATGCGAAGTTCTGGCGTTCGACAGATGGGTGGACCATTACGAGAGGTTTGACGAGTTCAGAGAAGTCCCTTAGAAGCTCCCTCCTGGCCAGTGTCCGCTCTCATCCACGCTCTAAGAGTGCCGAATCATGCCGGTCATCGATCCGCCCCGACGGCGGCAGACCGGACTACAGGTCCATCGGTATCGGGTTCCGTCCCGTCCTGGCCCCAGGTCAGTGAGCAACAGAACAGTAGAGCGGAGTGGGCCGAGGGGTCGAATCGGAGCAAGGGACGAGCGGAGATTGACTCCTGCGGGCTATGGAGCAATGAATGAAATCGGCGCGACGGATAATGAAACAGGAAAGCTCGGCGCAGCGGTCGCGATTTTCGCAGCGCAGCAAGAATGAGGATACCCGACGGGATTACCTTGTGGGAACGAGAAATGGCGTCAGAACAGGCCCCGTTTGGAGGTCGTCATCTCTCCAACTCCAACATCAGAAATCATCCTCGACAACGCTGCGCGCGAGGATTTCGATAACGTTTGGATTCGACTAACAAACGTCGGTTGGAGCAATGAGTCGCATGCCTATCTGCCTCGACCATGCAAAAGCGAATCAAAGCATGGGGGGACGGCGGTCGCATCGTGCCGTCCTTGATACCATTTGTCGCTCTTCTTGGGATATTCAAACTAGCCGGAGTAGAACAGATTGATGATGACTCGGTAAATGCCAGCGCGGGAAACCGCCTTGCTGTTCGGAGAATCATGGCGTCGCCGAGCGCGTGAGCGGCTGTCAGGTAAACTGTCAGGTGAACATCGATTCTTAGCAATACCGGAGCGGTTTCGGAGCACTTGCAGAGTAGTGGCGTATTAGTCTTGCAGGGCCTGAAAATGGGCATTATAACGTGTTCACTCCGAAGTTAGGCACTGTGCGAGCCCTACCTCTGGAGCCATTTTTGTTGAGTAAAATGAGGGTTTTGAACAAAACTCGCGCAGATTCCGCACGGAATTCGGCTGAATCAGAGAGTCGAACCGTGAGCTTCCCAAAGATCATTCGGCACCGGAAAGCCGAAGTTACGATCTACGGCAAGAGGACGTCCCATCCCTTCTACAGATTGGCCTATCGCGTGAATGATCAGCGCGGCATGTCATCCAAGGCCGCGGGGATGGCCTCGGGCGGCAGCGCGGAATTCAACTGCTCCAACGCCGCGTGCAACTGGGATACCAACGCCACCTGGCCCTTCGTCTCGCGCAGCAATGTGCCGGTCGCGCCGAAGGTTTTCTTCAACGCCGACACCCTGGTCCAGCCAAGCTTCGCGAACAATCCGATGGCGGGCAGCTCGACAATCTGGTCTTCGGTGTAGGCGAGGGGCATGAGTTTTCGGTGACGAATCACGGTTTGATAGCGGGCGACGATTTGATCCAGCCGATCTCAAGCCGAAACGGGCCGGCTTGTTTGTCTGAGATGAGGCAGCCAACCGAGTTGAGTTTTGCAGGCTTCATGGCTTGGGCGAGAGGCGGCTTTCTACGCATCCATCGGCCCCAAGTGTCACCGGAACCACGAGCCAGAATTCAGGCGGATTCCTCAGATCGTTGGCAATCGCCCAGAATCAATCGGAGACCGTCTTTTAAGAGGCGATGATGAATTGGTGGTGGTGCGCCAGTATTCGCGGTTTGAGTCCCACACATAGAAAACCTTTGGGTAAACACGAAGTTTCTTAATCGCGTCCGGGCATGTGGACTTGGAGCCCGCGCGTGTCAGCGTTCAACAAGGACATGCACCGCGTTGAGTTGATCATTTGGGGAGATTTGGCGCAGCGCTAGAATCGGATGGTACGGTCAAACCATCAATCACTCGCAAGCATCGTCACCAAGAACAAGCCACACACGGTTGCTCAAGGCTGAGTTGCAGTATTCCTATTTATGCCAGCAGCTTGCCGCACTCGCTCCAAAATCACATCCGGCATGTGAGGCTCATTCCCGACGCTTGACGCATACCAGAGGAGCTTGCCTTGCATCTCCGTGGGGTTTCGCCACGTGGGCTGGCCGCTTTTCATACGCTCTCGGACCACATGCTCCGACTCGCCGAGCATGACTGGAATATCTTCGTAAGAGTGGAGCCCATCGCTGATGAAGAATGGAACCACCACGAGGTTTTGCCCCTGAGCCATGGCATAGCAATCGGCGATGCGCGGCTCTTCTTCCATGAAGACAGCGTGGACCTCCTGGTAAATACCTTGCGAGCGGATTAACTCGACCTGACGTTCGATTGCTTTGCGGGAGTTCTCGTTGTTGCCGGTCCCGTGACCCGCAACAAATAACGCCAGATCTTCCGGTTTCGGTGCTCGCGGAAACGGATGTTGCTCCACAACCTCTCGAGCCCGGGCCAAAACCACGTTCGTCATGCTCTCGTGCGTGCCGACTGGGCCACAGTAATGGAGGACTTGGTTTCCATGGTGCCGAACGCGGGAAAAATCCGGCTCTCGGCTTTTGCAAAACCCTAGCTCGCGTGGGACAACTTCCTCGGTGAAGTAACCCTCGCTGATGAAGAGGGGCACGATGAACACGCGGGGAGCAAACGCGCCTCTCAGAACACCCGCGATGCCAGGCTCTTGCTTCCAGAATGCTTCCAGCACTTGCCCAAAAATTCCGCGCCGCCGTAGTTCATCGGCATGTTGATAGGTCGGCGCGGCCGAATCGGCATTGAGGGTGGACCCGTGGCCGATCAGGACGAGCGCTGCATCTGATAGATCATCGCTTCCCATGTTCAATGCTTAACTGAGGTTTCGCGGCCCCGCAAGTTTGATTGAGACCTTTACTTCTGCGATGGGATCCGTTCCTGGGGAATCAGCCGTGGAGACCCTTCTCCCTGGAGGCAACCGGGCAGCGCTCGACAGCAAGCTCCTGATTTGTATGATCCTTTTTCAGCGCAGTCCCGGCGTCCTCGATACCGACGGTGTCTGTTCTGCAAAACAAAACGATCATGCAAATCCCATTCGATCAGGCCGGTTGCATTCCGGCTCCGGGCGATAATGTCGCTATCGCCAGCCATTGTCTTCATGTCGGTACCCACATCACGACAGCCGAATCCGCCTTCGCCCTTCCTCACACCGTTTTAGAAGGCCACCGGTTTGCCATCGTGCCGATCGCGATCGGCGAACCGCTCCTCTCTTGGGGATTGCCTTTTGGGACTGCCATCCGCGACATCGCGCCTGGCGATTACGTGTGCAATGCGAAAATTCTCGAAGCCTTGCGGCAACGTCACGTCAGTTTTGACTTGCCGGATGCAGCCAATTTCGTGGATCGCCTCGTTCGCTATAAGCTCGATGCCGCCGCGGTTCAGTCCGGCCGCCAAGTGCCGCGCCACGCGGAAAAGCGCTATTTCCAAGGCTTCGCGCGCGGCGACCATCGCGGAGTGGGCACTCGTAATTTCGTTGTCATCTTGGGAACGACTTCCCTGACGGCAAGCTACGCACGGTCGTTAGCCGAGCGGTTCACAGACATTGCCGGAAGTTATCAAAACATCGATGGCGTCGTCGGTGTCGGCCACACGGAAGGCGGGGGCAATTCGAAGCCAAACAATTTGGATCTGCTCTTGCGGACGCTGGCTGGCTTTCTGGTCAATCCCAATGTGGGTGCTGTCTTGGCGGTTGATCAAGGAGCCGAACCCGTCACTAACGTCATGCTCCGACACTACATGGCCGAGCGCGGTTATCCGCTGAACGAGCTGGCCTATCGCTTCCTGAGCTTGCGGGGCAACTACCAGCCGGCCTTGGCAGAAGGCGAGGCGATCGTGAAATCCTGGCTGAGCCAGGTGAACGCGTGCCAGCGCTCGATGCAGTCCTTGGAGCATTTGAGAATCGGGTTGCAGTGCGGTGGGTCCGATGCCTTTTCCGGAGTGTCCGGCAATCCGCTCGTCGGCTGGGTGTCGAAGGAGCTGATCCGTTACGGCGGGTCTGCGAACCTCGCGGAAACCGACGAGTTGATGGGGGCTGAACCCTACATTCTCCAAAATGTCCGCGACCTCGGGACAGCGCGGAAATTTCTCGCCACGCTGGAGCGATTTCAGGAGCGCGTTGCCTGGCATGGCCACACGGCGGAAGGCAATCCCAGCGGCGGCAACAACTTTCGCGGGCTGTATAACATTGCCGTCAAATCAATCGGCGCCGCGCGGAAGAAGGACCCGGAAGTTTGCCTGGATTACGTGATTGATTACGCCGAACGAATGAGCGATCCGGGATTCTATTTCATGGATAGCCCGGGGAATGACTTGGAAAGCATCGCGGGTCAAGTCGGGTCTGGGTGCAACATGATTTTGTTTACGACAGGCAACGGCTCGATTACCAATTTTCCATTCGTGCCCACGATTAAGATCATGACCAATACGGGCCGTTACCAGTTGTTGACTCGCGAAATGGACGTCAACGCTGGGCGGTACCAGGACGGCACGCCGATGGACGTGCTGGGCGCCGAAACTTTCGAACTGATGGTCCGCATCGCTTCCGGGCAAAGGAGCATCGGTGAAAAGGCGGGCCATTCTCAAGTCCAGCTCTGGCGCGAGTGGCGGCAAACAGATCGCAGTCATCTCGACCCGATCCTGAAGGTTCCTATCCCCGACGGAGAGCCGCTGCGCGTTAAGGAACGCGCCCAAGAAACCGCGCCCCTCGAGAATTTGCGCTTTAACCTTCTCCAAACAGAACGCGGTTACATCAGCGATCAAGTCGGCTTGATCGTCCCGACCAGCCTTTGCTCGGGACAGATCGCCCGGTTGATTGCCAACAAACTGAATCGCGGTGCCGCCGACCGTGGCTTGCGGTACGTCGCCCTCGCGCACACGGAAGGGTGTGGCGCGTCCGGGGGTGAATCCGAGGTGCTCTACCTCCGCACCATGGCCGGCTACCTTGCTCATCCTTTCGTCAGGAGAGGGCTTCTCCTTGAACATGGCTGTGAAAAAACCCACAACGACGCGATGCGCAACTTTTTGGCAGAACAGAACATCGATCAAAACCGCTTCGGCTACGCCAGCGTGCAGATGGATGGCGGCATTGAATCTGTGACCGCTAAAGTGACGAAGTGGTTTCAAACCGGAGTCGAGCACGAAGAATATCCAGCGAGCAAAGAGGTCGGGATGGAAGCTTTGCACCTGGGGCTAACGAGTGTCGGCTCAATTCCCGATGCCGTTGCCGAGGCATGCGCTCAGTTGATTCGCGCTATCGTGAGCGCGGGCGGAACTGTGGTGATTCCGGAGAATGCGTCGTTGGCGGCGGCATCCAATTTTAGGGAGAAATTGCTCGCCGACACCGGATTTTGCCCGACTCTCTCTTACGGGCAGCCCTTTGGGAAGGCCGGCCTTCACGTCATGCAAACGCCGACAGATCATCAGGTGGAAACCTTCACCGGCCTTGGTGCCACCGGGGTCCAGGTGATGCTCGCGCATGTCGCAGATCGCTTCCTTCAAGGCCATCCAATGATCCCGCTGCTCCAATTGACTTCACGCTCCACGGATGACGCATCGCGGATTATTCCCGATGATCTGGACTGGGTGCTCGACCCGAACAAGACCGCACCCACAGCATTGGCTTCGGAGATTCTGCAATTGATCGTGCGTGTGGCCGCTCACGAATACACCCCGAAGCTATTTGCCCAAGGCAACACTGATTTTCAGATGACGCGCGGCTTGCTCGGAGTCTCCCTGTAGCGGCAGATGTTTGCCGCGAGGACTCATTGGGAACACTTGCTGGCCTGGGGACCCCGAAGTAATTTGGCCGCGTGAGGTCGTGAGCGTTTGTTGATTCGCTGGGTGAGACGCGTGATCAGCCGACATGTGACGAAAAAGATTCTGAACTATCGCCCGGCAGCGAGGTTTCACAAACTTGGTCAGGAATTGCTGTTTCATCGAGCAAAGTGATGGAACAATCAAACGAAGAAAGATAGCTTCCTATGTCATCTCCAAAGAGAACCCTCCTCCCAGTTTCGGCCCAACTTGCACTGGCGTTGTGCATTGCAGCCATAGGAGGTTTCGTTGGTTTTCTCATCGGAGATGACTCTCGGGAACT
>CAMAWP010000205.1 GCA_945861765.1 Akkermansia muciniphila
AATGAAAGATCAGCAAGAAGCCAAAGAATAATCTTTCCTCCTCCACCCAAACCGCCTCCCAACGGAGGCGGTTTTTTCATGTATCCAAAGCCGAAGAACCATTAATTTCAAACCGCCCCTTTTCCCCCGTTTTCCCGCCGCCGTCCACAAATGACGTGGGAATGGCTCGGAACGGAGGCGATTGCGATGCCGCCCAAGTTTTACGTGGGTCTGGCTGTAAGCAGTCATGATGCGTCCAAGCTTTGCAAGACTGCGTTCGATCAACTGAGCATCGCACACCCAAACGGCCGATCGGAATCAGCGCCAAAGGTTGGGAATGGCGATGGCCTGCAAGGGATCTACAACAATGGGATCGATTTCACCGCTGCGGGCCTGCGCCGTATCGATCCGGTTATCAATTTTAGCTGGGGTTATGGAACGCCGACGAAGGGCATCGGACGAAACAACTTCCGGGTGCGTTGGGAAGGCGAACTCCAAGCTCAATTTAGCGAGCCTTACGCGATTCAGATGGTCAGCGATGACCGCGCCCGTCTCTGGATCAATGGCGAACTGATTATTGACGAATGGTACGAGCATGCCGAACAGGCATCGACGGCGATATTAAACTTTGTGGCGGGACAAAGATACCTGATACGAATCGACTATTTTGAAAACCGCGGACCAGCCGTGGCAAAACTCTTTTGGAGCAGTCCGTCCACGCCACTGCAAATCATTCCTCAGAACCAGCTTTATTCGCGCATCAGTGATGAAGACGGGGACGGACTGCCGGACGTTTGGGAGCTGGCTCATGGACTAGATCCGCACAATGGGAACGATGCAGAACAGGATGTAGCAGAAAACGGCCGCACGGGACGGAAGTCCCTCGAGGAAGGTTTCGAGCCACCCCCCCGTCTCATTCCGAACCCGAACCTGCCTGCGGAATGGCTCAGCGTCGATATTGGACAAGTTGGGCTTGCCGGATCAGTGAGCTTTGCGAATGACCTTTGGAGCATCGCCGGGTCCGGGGCGGATATCTGGGCGAACGCGGATGGTTTTCAATTTGTGCATCGAATCTGGCGGGGTGATGGCGAAATCGTAGCTCGCGTCGTCAGCCAGGTTAACACCGATCCTTGGGCCAAGGCTGGTCTGATGATGCGAGAAACTCTGCGAGGGGACTCGCGGCATGTTACTTTGGCGAAGACTCCGGCAAACGGCCTTGTGTTCCTTCAACGAAATCAGACTGGCGCCACAACCTCACAGCAGACAACAGATCCGACGGAGGGTGCTCGTTGGCTAAAGTTAGTTCGGCGCGGAAACAGGTTTATTAGCTTCGGTTCCTCCGACGGGCTGAATTGGCAATGGATTAACACTCAGTCGCTCGATCTACCGACCGAGGTTTATGTCGGCATCGTGGTCAACAGCCACGACAACTCCGCCTTGGGAACAGCATTGTTCGACCATGTTCAGGTTCGGCAGCTATCCACGGAGCCTGCGGCGAGGCTTACACAAGGAAAAGGCGATGGTTTGGCCGCTACCTACTTCGATTCCAATACCGGTCTGTCCACCAGTCGAATTGATGCCACCGTGAACTTCGACTGGGATATCGACGCACCTGCCGACGGGATTGGCGCCGATCACTTCACCGTGCGTTGGGAAGGTGTCGTGGAGGCTCAAACCGACGAGCTCTACGCAATTCATGTGATAAGCGACGACGGCGCCCGGCTTTGGATCGACGGGCAACTCCTGATCGATGGCTGGTCAGACCACGCGGCTCAACAGTTAACCACCCAGCTCCCAATGCAACGGGGACAGAAGCATGCGATCAAGCTTGAGTTTTACGAAAGGACCCGCGAAGCCATTGCCAAGCTGCTTTGGAGCACGCCAACCATCCCGCAACAGCCGATACCGCAAAGCCAGCTTTATTCGCGTCCTTCCACCGAAACGGATGCTCTCGCAAGTGCGGATGCCCAATCCGGCAATGCAACATCCGGCGAAGCCCAGTCCAATTCGAAAAATATTCCCTCGATCCAACCCGTTACAGGTCAAAAGGCAGTTGTTCGCGCGGCGTCGGGCCCGGTAATCACCGGCTACGATATCATTGCGACCGTCCCTGGCGCGGCTGCGATCGCCCGCCTGGGTCGTTGGGAAATCGATGGAAACTCTATCTATGCCGTCGACCGGCGCGGTTATGTCGAATACGAGTTGCTTGTCCCCGCAGCGGATATGTATCGGCTGGAAATCGAAGGCATCTCACGGAATAAACTCGATCCTGATTCCGGGTTTTACGTTCTCGTTTCCATCGATGGCGAGGGGCTAGGGCGGCATTTGCTAGACGCCGCTCCAGGCAAGATTGGAAAAGTGCAGCTTTACAGTCCTTTCCTTCAGACTGGCACCCACCGAATCCGCATCTTTTGGGATAACGCCAGAAAGACCCGTTCTCTCCAAGTGAACGCTCTACGGCTCCAGCAAATGAAAGGCGCCGATTCCGACAAGAACGGCATCATCGACTGGGTGCAACAGAAGTTGGGCAAGGAAAATGGCATTGATGACGGAGGGTCGTCCCCTCCCAAAACGCTTTTCTCCAGCGTCACTTCGCCGGCCTTTTTGGAAGGCCGCGGTGAGTTTCTCAGTATGATGGCCATCCAAGCTGGCGGCCAAGCCGTTCCAGCCCGGCACGGTGCCGGAAATCGCTGGTTCGCGAACGTGCCGCTCGCAAAGGGCGTTGCCACCGCAGTCAACGTATCATTTCAAAACGGTGGGCTGAAACAGTCCCGGCGGATCGTCTGGCAGACGACGGATCTGTTGAAGGACCAAGACGTGACCGTCCGTCAGGGCGACGCTCTATTGTTCACCGTTGGACCTGACGCAAAGGAAGAGATGAGCATCGAGGTTAACGGGTCAACAAAATATCTTTCTTCATTGCCAGTCTCGCATCGGTTCGATGAATCCGGTGTGTTTGATGTCACTGGGACAGTGAGGCACGGGAACGGTTTGGTTGAAACCGGAGCCATTCATGTACGGGTGGTGGGAGGCTCGTTTAAGAACAGTCCCGCCGCATGGGTCGGCAGGGCGCGGGTCTGGGACTGTCCGGAAATTCCTAAACCAGCGGTTGTAGAGTTCGATAAGCGCCTCACGCTTGGTGAAGACAACTCCTTTTCGGGCAAGGGAAGGCGCTACCGCGTCACGATCGATCAGGCCGAAGATCGTTTTGTCGTGGCGCGGTTATCACCCGGAGGACCGGTGTTTGCGTCTGCGGCAATCCGTGGAATCCAGATTTACGGAGTCTCAGAGTCCTGAGCTTTCTATGGAGAACAGTATGCCGACGGAAGCCGCCTCGTGGAGACGGCCATGGTTCAAAGCCGCGTTTTTCCGGACGTTCGCGCCGAGCTTCATATCGTCGTGGGCGGAGTGATGTTCGATGACGGCACACTTGTGAAAGAGTTGCGTGCGGTGGACTTCGACGCGACCGGCCTGGCGAATGTTTTCTTTATCATGCCGCCCGCCGTGCAGACATCGAACTGCCATGTCATGCGGGGCTATCAGGGCGAAGACTTCCTAGGAGAATATTGATTATGAAACGTTCTCTTTCTCTTCTCGCGGGAGCTCTTTGTATCGGGGCGGTGGTGGCTGGGCTGTCGTTGGTATTGAAAAGCAGCCGCAAGCCGGGGGTGCCGCACAGTGCACCCATTCAGAAAGCGGCAATGGCTGGGGCCTCCGTGAATGGCGCGGGCACGCAGGATCCGGCGAGTCCCCGGCAAAGCGGCGCAACGTCACCTTCAACCGCTGTTCAGGACTCCCCCTCAGATCCTACGTCTCCGTTGGCAATGGCGATTGGAAAAGGCGGACCGGTGGATTTCCGCGATCGGTTAAGCGCCATTGGCAGACTGAGCCCGAAGCTATCGGTCGAAGAACGCCAGGCACTGTACGATTATTTGCGGAACTCAACCGAAGATAAATCGCTTCGTCCTGGCCAGAGCCATGCTCTGAAAAACGATATTCTGAACATCCTCCGCGAGCAGGAGGACCCTCCGCATGAACTTACCCAGGTCCTGGCCGCACTCTGGCGAGATCGATCGCAACCGTTTGTCATCCGGGATTACGCGCTGCAACACTTGGCGTCTTGGCATGTCGAGGCGGACGCCGTTCAAAGACCCCAAATCATCCAGGAACTGCGCCAAGCGGCCGAGCAAACCGACCAGAGCTTCGCCGGAACCGCATTGATTGGGTTGCATCGGATTCGGCGCGAGAATCCAGAACTAGCCATGCCGCCATTGACCGACCAAATCGGGCTTCTGGTCCATGATGACACAGCCAATCATCTGACCAGAATTACGGCTGTGCAGCTTGCCGGTGAAGAGAACTCCGCCACTCTGCGCGACTCCCTCAAACGGATCGCTGTAGACGAAGCTCAACCTCCGATGCTCCGAATCGCAGCGCTCGGCAGCCTGGGGCGTTTAGGTGGCGATGACGCGGCAGGATCTCTCGCCCGCGTCGCGAACGGGAAAGACATCCGGCTCGCGTTCGCAGCGCGCTCAGCCTTGGCGAAAGCCACGCAATTAAAAACCATCGCAAGCCCAGGCCAATGAAAAAGTCTTTGCTCTTTTATTCAGCCGGACCGATCTTGCTTTTGGTTGGAGCATGCTGCGTGGGACTGCTCCTGCCATTCGAGATGAGAGCGGCAACCAAGAACGTTTGGATCGAATACGAGGTGGATACGCATGAAAGTCCCCAGGATATGACAGTTTGTATTGGCCAGGAGAAGCTGTTCACTGCTGAGACCGCCCACCCTCCTGGATCAAGCTGGTCATGGTCCGGGGCCACCATTTCCGGGAGTCCCACCAGTCATCCCACTTCCGACGCCTTGAAGACATTTTCAACTGCGGGAGGGCCGTTTTCGGTCACAGCAACTTACAACTCAGAAACATCACATGCCGCCCGGGTGACCGTGGTTGAGGTTGCTTCTTTAACTCCAAGCGAGGGGACGTTGATTTCAGGCAGTTCGCCGCCGACCTATGTCGTGTGTCTCGGGACTGGTGATGTCACTGTTACCGCAACGCCGAATCCAAGCGTCGCTGAGGGCTCTCTTCCCAGCTGCTGGGGCTTCACGTCTTCGCCTGGAGGCGTTCCCATCGGATTGGGCTTGTTACAGCGAAAGATAACTAAGTCAACTCCGAGCACCACCACTTTCACGGCTGGTGCGGGAACTTCGTCGAAGTCGATCGTTGTTAAGGTTATTGAAGTCGCTTCCATCACGCCGGACAAAGGCACCTTCGGAGGTTGGGGGCCTCCTCCTATCTACGTAGTTTGCATCGGAAATGGGACTGTCACTATCCGCGCCACAGCAAACCCCTCCGCGACAGCGAGCGAGCTTCCATCATGCTGGACATTAACTTCAGATTCTTCAAGCGTTACCATTGTGGACAAGTTAACGGCGACAATGAACACGGACACGCCAACGGTTGGACCCACAATTACAGCAACCGCCGGAACGAGTTCAAAAGCGGTCAAGGTGCAAGTCAAGTGCCCAGATGAATCAATCGAGATGGTAGCCAGTTACTGCTGTTCAGGCGGGGTCGGTGGTTATGGTGGCTTGGCCTATTATTGTTACTCTTGCGCCTCGAACGCGCTTTGGTGGCAGGAAACTGTGTCCATAACTTCGGATTCATGCAATGCCGGACCGCTGGGACCTTTACCGCCTCCATTTCAAATGACCAACCCTATCAATTGCGCGTGGGACCTCATCACAAATCCATGCCCGATCCCGGCCAGCAGTTGTCAAACAGTAACTAGTCAGACTGTACTCGTTGGTACGAGCCAAACATCACTCACCTGTTCTTACTTCAATACACACACGATTACGGTAACCGTCACACCGGGAACCACACATGGCACTATCACAACCAGTGTGACGAGAACTGGTTATAATGGAGACTCAAAAAGTTGTAACTTTTGATTATGAAATCACTTGTGCTCAGCATATTGGTTTTAGTTCCAGCACTCCACATAACGGTAGCGGAAACTTTCGCCGAGTGGGATAAGAAGCTGCCGCAACTCCCTCTGACAAATGTGACCCTTTCGGCGGGATCTTTGACGAAGACTCTCAACAACATTGCCCAGCATTTGGGGATAAGAATGATTGCCTACATCACGAGTGACATTAACAAACCGTTTGCCTTCAGATCTCAGAAGTGCAGCGTGAGCGACGTATTGGATCAAGTAGCAAGCACTTACGGCAGCATGGAGTGGAATCAGGATAAGAAAACGGGAGTGATTTGGTTTGTGCCTAAAAATGGGGAAGCCGAAACTTGGTTAAACTTTCCTGTGAAACTGAAGCGACCTCAGCCTGGGTTAAGGATGTACACCGATATAATCGACGGTTTGTCCGTTTTTACAAACAGGAAAATTGGCACTCCGCGCAGGGGTATCTCTTTTCTAAACATGTTTGATTATACAGTGGATTTACCAGCAGGTGTGTTAACGTTGAGGGAAATCATCAACATTTGCGCCTCGAGCGACCCTCACATTAGTTTTTGGCTGCAACCCCGCGCTGATTACTCTGGCTACCTGGTGATAAGTCTCGGAGGAACTTGGAGTACAGCCGAAACCAAAGGAATCGTCCCTATTTTCAGGCATTTCTGGGAGCTCGAAATTGGTCAATCAAGTTCCGCGATGTTGAAACCAGAGGCGATGTTCGCAGCCTTGGGAAGCCCTAATCCCCACACGCGCGCGGCCGCCGAGCAGACATTATGCGTGCTTGGGTCCATGGTTTCCTATGATGATATTCTGAAAACACCCGGGCCCGACGAGCAAAGAATGTGGGTGGCCAACGGCCTGTTGAATGCTATCGTGAAAGATCCCAAACTTGCAACCTATCATTTTGCGCTGGAGATGATGCAATTGGACGACAATCAAAGGCGGCTTTTGACCTTGGATGACCCCGCCCTAGCTGTTCTAACCGCAGCGCAAATCGCTAGGTGCGGCAAAGGTAATGAGCTTCTCACCAAGCTCTTGGAGAAGCAGATTCTTTCGGGCAGGTTATCGCACGCCAAATCTGGCCTGTTTCGAATGGCCAGAGAGTCCGAGGGAATCCGAAATGCAATCAAAGGCAAACGCCCGAATTGGACCGACCTGACGACCGCTGAGTTGGATCAATGTGTCAGCCCTGATGAACTCGTCTTTAGCGCGCCATGACGACCTAAAGTCGAGTTTCAAAATTCTCATGATTGGCGTGTGCCAAGGCGAATGAGCTAACGCTTGATCAGCCCCAAATGACTCAAGGACGCCTTCGTTTTGCTGTTCGGCGAGCGATTTACCGAGCATTTGTCCTGTTTCTCTGCGTGGCATTTTCGACTGGCATTCTCCAATGGATCATTCCCTCAAGGTCGCAAAGCACGTTTTCGGGAATCCAGAATCTGCTGCCAAGGGTAATCTACGGCATGTTGATGTTCGCAGGTGCATTCCATCTTGCGCTTTACGTCATTGGCTTTTGGCGAAGGCGCGCAGGATGGAGCCGAGACCTACAGGTTTGGGATCAAGTGCCGAAACCGCCGGTTTCCCGCACCGCGATTGTGATGCCGATTTACAACGAGGACACCAAGCGTGTCTACCTGGGGGTGAGGCAGGTTTCGCAGAGTCTAACGGCTTCGAGATTAGATGGCAGTTGTGACTTTTTTCTGCTATCCGACAGCACCGATGCGGATATTTGCCGCCGGGAGGAGGAGATTTGTTGCATGCTTTGGGCAGAGTTTGGGCGCATTTCTCTGGTTCGTCGGCATGACCGGGTAGGATTCAAGGCGGGGAATATCGCGAATTTTCTGGAAAAGCACGGCAACCGCTACAGTCTCATGCTGGTTCTTGACGCCGACAGCGTGATGGACGGAGAAACCATCAGACGGATGATTCTCAGGATGGAAGCAAGCCCGAAGCTTGCGATCCTGCAGTCGACGATTATCCCAATCCGGGCGGTGACGCCTTTTGCGCGCACCATGCAATACTCGCTCGGACGAACGATGCCCCTGTATGCGCGAGGGTTATATTGGTTTTTCGGTAAGTATTCCGTTTACTGGGGCCACAACGCCTTGGTCCGAGTTGCGCCGTTCATGGAGCATGCGCGACTGCCCACTTTGCCCGGGAAACCTCCATTGGGAGGAACAGTCTTGAGCCAGGACATTGTCGAAGCGGCGCTATTGGGGCGGGCTGGTTGGGATATTGAGTGGGATATCGACAACGGAGGATCGTTCGATGAACTGCCACCAAATATTCTGGCTTACGGAACGCGCGATCGGCGTTGGTGTCAGGGAAATGTCCAGCATTTCCCCTTCATTTTTTGGCCCGGGATGAAATTCGGGCATCGACTTTATTTTGCCAACGGAATCTTTGCCTATCTTGCCGGGCCACTGCTGTTGGTCCTGATGTTCCTTGATTTTATCGGCTCGATGTTCTCACCGATGCCGGACGCCGGATTCGGGTTTAATGTCCGAACGTTGGTGGTAGTCTTCGGGATGGCGGCATTGCCGAGATTCCTCGGGCTGCTGCGCTCCTCTGAGATGCATCGGCGGAACCTGAAATTCAAGAATCCGGGTGACTCGGTGCCAACCAACGGAGTTTCTTCACACTGGGCTGGATGGAAGTTTGAGGTCCCGTCGACATTGTTGGAATTGGCGTTAAGCATTTTGACGGCTCCGTTGCTGTTTTATCTTCATGCGCGCTTTGTTTTGGAGATTCTCTCGGGACGCTCGATCGCTTGGAAAAACCAATCACGGAATCCGGAAGAGGCCCTGTCTTGGAGCGATGCAGGTCGGCTTTTTTGGCCAGCGACTTTGTTGGGTGCGATCTGGCTCGGCGCCGCGCTACTCTGGGCGCCCAGCTCTGTTATCGCTCTGATGCCCATCTTGCTTGCCTGGGTTGGGTCGATTCCCCTGGCCGTCGTGACTTCGAATCTGGCTTTGGGAGAGTTCCTGCTCAACGCCGGGTTGTTCCCGAATGCCTTTGGCACCGACGAACGAAGCGAATTGGGCGAGCTTGCGACAAGTTCCGCTCGTCCCTGCGCACGTGTGCGCGGCGCACTCGAATCCGTCGCTCCGAATGACGAACAGTTTGTTGCTCGCAATGAGCGCCGGACTTGATCGCGGCGGACTTGCGGAGGAATTATTTCGCAGAGCTGTTGTTCCGTTCATGAAGAATTCGCCTGCCAATCGTTCGACTGGCAAAGATCTTGCTACCACTGGACAGGGTTACGGATTTCAAATACAGTGTTTCGAAGGTCGGAGGGTGGGGATATGGCAGTTCGGAAGGTTGAGACAAATGGACGTGACGGAGGTTCGTTGCTCGTCGCAATTGTTGACGATGACGAAGCGACGAGATTCGCTATTAAACGCGCGCTTGAGACGGACGGAAACCTCCTTTGCGCCGGGGAGTATGCCGATGGCTGGGAGGCTATGCGTGCCATTCCAAAGCTCGACGTCGATGGCGTGATCATGGACATTTCTATGCCAAAGATGTGCGGCATCGAGAGCACGCGCCGGATCAAAGCCGTTCGTCCGGAACTTCCGGTGCTCATGTACACGGCGCGTGACGACCTTCTGTCGTTCTTTTGTTCCATTTCCGCTGGATGTGACGGTTATCTGGTGAAGAATGTGGCTCGCGCCCGGGTGCCGCAGGCTCTGCGGTGCGTTATTGCCGGAGGCGTGGTTTATTCCGAACCCTTGATCAAGGAGTTGTTTCGATGCTTTCGAGCCGTGGCAAACTCGAAACACGGACCGAAGAATTGTTCGCCACAGGAAATCAAGATTGTTGCCTATCTGTTGCAGAGTTACCGCCATAAAGAGATCGCGAGCGCGCTTGGCGTGACATTGAAAACAGTTCAGAATCAGGTCTACCGCATGGAAAAGAGGTTTAAGGCTCATAATCGTGGCGAATTGATTCAGCGATTTCTTGAAATTGAACCTGACATGGCGATTCCAGCCATCAAACGTAATGGAGACTCCGGTTGAATCGCAGGATACCATTCTCCGCGGCGATGTTCGGCGAAATCTGCGTCGGGCATTCCGACAAAGGCTCCGTCAACAGGCATTCCTAGAAATAACGCTGCTCCGGGTCCTTCTGCCCACTGCCTCCAAAGCTTCCGAACTGCTCTCAGTAGCACCAGAGCGGTTCTATCTGGTGAATTGGTTTCTACCACCCGCAAGTCAAACTGCCTTCCCAACGAGTCCTCTCCACTTTAATCGATTACCTGTGGTCTTCGCTCGAACGGATTGAAGCCTAAGAACTCCGATATTTTCTGGAGGAATGGCTTGCTCGGTTGGTGTGTCCCGCGTTCCCAGCGGGTTAAGGTTCCCTTGTCGACACCCAGGATGCGCCGGACGTCGACGGATTTGAGCTTCAGTTCAAATCGTCGCTTTTTTATGTGTTCTCCAACGTGTGCCGGGTTTGTCGGAGCCTTGATGCGCCATAAGTAGCTGGCAGTGACCGGTTTTGGTGAGCGGAGGGTTATATGGAAAAAGGCACCACTGCCACACCGGCTGTGGAGTATCGACTCCTTCGCGTACTCATGAAAACTTTGCTTCAAGAACTTCGGGCAGAGGTAGCGACGGTGGATGTAACAGGTGCCTCCACTCTGCTTGGTGACCGGGGCAATGCCGCTGTAGCATTGGAGGCTTTCGGCGGAGGGGAATCGATCGCGCTCCGAGCCGATGCTCGCGAGCAGTCGTGGAGCCAACGTCGGCCCGGCACCAGGCAAGTTGCTAAAGATTTCTCGATCTGGATGCTCAGCGAAAGTGAGAGCGATTTTGGCCTCGAATTTGTCGATCATATCAATCACCGATTTTAGCTCCCGGCAGATCAACTCCACACGCAAAGAGAAGCTTTGAAGCAGGGCAATCTCGTCAGTCAACGCGATGGCTTTGTCAATGAGTTGGAGTCGTTCCTGGAGCAACGTTTCGCTACGGGACCCATGGGTTCGATAGAACTCCTTGATCGATTCGTGACGCTCTTTCTTGAGAACCTGCAAGGTGGGCCATTTGAGGAGGAAGTCCGTCGCCATCGGACGCCAAAGATCTTCCCCGCACAAAGCCAGAGCTTGAGGAAAATACTGTTTTAACAAGGCTTTTAGCCGATTGGTCAATCCGGTGCGCTCGTCCACGACGGCGCGACGATGGAGGACCAATTGGCGGAGTTGGCGTGTGAGACTGTCGTCGAGTTGCCACGGAGTCAATTTGTCGTGGTGCGCCAGGAGGAGCTCGGCAAGATAGCGCGCGTCTTTGGCGTCGTCCTTGGCTCGACTGGTGACGAAGGCTTCGCGGAACTTTTGCAATGTGATCGGATTGATGGGATAGAGCGTGATCCAGGAATAGGTTTCCAGGAAGGGGATCAAATTGCAGGCGGGCTGCTCCAGACAGAGGCCGACGCGGCCTTGGGGGTAGCGTTGCCGCAACTCCGCAAGCCAGTCGTGGAGGTCTTCGGGGGAGGTGTTGAGTGTTTGCTTTTTAACGTCACCGGTAACGGTGTCGATCAGGTGAAGGTCGGCCTTTTGATCAGACCTGTCCAGGCCAATGACCAGATCGAAGGGATGTTTTGTTTTCATGAATTTGCTGGGTTTTGTGGGTGCGATAAATGGCTCCCCGCAGGCTTGACCTGGCGACGCCAATATAGAAGAGTCGTCACAGTTGAGTGTGGACGCCCTCTGAGTAGTCGTTAGGGGGTCAAGCCCGGTCGGCGGGTCGGTCGATAAAGCTCAAAGTCGTCGGTGCGACTTGTCGTTCGAAGACCTGACCCGTCGGCGCGGGAAACCATGTAGCATCCTATCATCAATGCTCCTGAAACTCGATCCCATTCCCATCGGAGCATGCCTGCCCCGGCGAAGTTATTCACGGGTGGCTGCGGCGAGAGGGTCGCTTCGCTCTCCTCGCCACCCATGAATAACTTCGGATTACCTATATCGCTTCGCTCTCCTCGCCACCCATGAATAACTTCGGATTACCTATATCTGTCGTTAGGCCACTCGCGCTTGCACAGTTCCCACGGACCTAGCAAAACTCCGGGATGCCGCATTCAATCTTTATCGAGACCACAATCCCGAGCATCTACGTCTCGCGTCCATCGCGTGACCTCCTGCAACTCGCTCGGCAGGAACTCACCCGAGAGTGGTGGGACATGCAACGGCAACAGTTCGACCTTTTCACGTCGCAGCTCGTTCTGGATGAGGCAGCCGACGGCGAAGCCGCAAAGGCATCTGAACGCCTTCAACTACTCGCCGGCATCCCGCTTCTCGACCTCAACGATCCAGTCCGCACTCTCGCCAAGAAGCTCGTTTCTACCGGTATCCTTCCGAGTGTCGCGGGACGCGATGCCTTCCATATCGCCGCTGCAGGCGTGCATCGAATGGATTTTCTGCTCACATGGAACTGCAAGCACATCGCAAACCCATTCATCGCTGACCGGTTACAAGCTTCAGAGTTCCTGATCCCTCCGCATCATTCCGAACGATTGACGGATTTGTCACGAGACCATTCCAGAAGTTCTGCGTTAATTTGCAACGAGTTACGCTCGAAAACCACACTTGTGGTCTCAGGAAAGGTTCAGCGCAGTTTCCGAGG
>CAMAWP010000206.1 GCA_945861765.1 Akkermansia muciniphila
CGTACCATGCGCTGGAGCGATCGGCGACGAAGTTCGTGCGGAGTTGAGAGGGGTCGTCGCCAAGAGTGCCTCCGACGATCTGTTTCACCTTACCTTCATGGAGGTCAATGCACGGTCTGAACATGGCGAAAAGCTAACCGGGAAACAAATCAGTCGGCAAGCCCGACGACATCTATCGAAAAAATCCGCGCTGTAGAAAAACATGGAGGCGGTGCTCCGATCGAGTCGGGAACAGCGCGTGGTCCAAAATGCGAGTTATTCAAGACGGCGCAGACACTCCATCAGTCTTCTTCGTTCGGGCCTAATTTCAAGCGCAGTCCTCTTAAGCCTTTGCCGTGCGCGCCAGCCAACGTGGCCGGATAGGTATTCTCAACGCCCTTGACTGAGTGCCAGATAATTCGATTCAACGTATCTTCATCCGCTTGGTCCACTTCGTCGAAGGATTGCTCCACGCTTTTCTCCGCCCAATACAGTTCGAGTCCGCGCAATTCACTCAACGGTTTGTTCATCTCATCGAGCGGTATTTGATTTGGCAAACTCGTGTAGGGCGTAAAATCCGGCGTCTTGGTGAAGCACTCAGTCATCAGCGGAGCAAGCGCATCCATTTGATTCATCGGAGGAATTCCCAGCATTCGCTCCATCGTATGAAGGACAGAAGTTTGATTGTAAAAGTGGCTGACAACGGCGCCGCGCTTGGTGTAGGGGCTCGCGACCAGACAAAGTGATCGATGTCCGTCCACATGGTCGAAGCCGGCTTGCGGATCATCCTCGATGACAAAGATGCACGTCTTCGGCCAGAACCGGCTTCGAGAGATACTCTCCACGATCCGTCCTACTGCCAGATCATTGTCCGCGACTTGAGCCCGAGGCGTTGGGCCACCTGGCCGGGTGCCTGAGGTATGATCGGACGGCAGGAAGATAATCGTCAAGTTTTGCCACGCGCCGTTCTTCTCGTTCTCTCGGAATTCATTGAGGAAAACCTCCGCCCGGATGGCGTCGGGAATCCTCATGTTCCAACCGGGCGAGTCGGGACAACTGTAACGGCGGAGCGTGTCGATTTGAATGTCGTGTTTGAAACCAATCTTGCCCGCTTTCGTCCGAAAATCGTCGTACACAGCCGAGAAAGTGGCATTGACGGGAACTGTTTCCGTTTTTCCCATCTCGCCGTAATTGCGAAAGGAAAGGCCGTGCAGGAGGACATTGTCCCAGATAAACCCGGAAGAGGCGAAACTGATCGGGTCGTCTCCCGAGAAAGGGTAGCTGCGCGTAAAACCGCCAAAGGATTTCTCCAAATAATCCGTGACATAGCCTTCCATGGCCCAAGCGTGGCCGTCCGCAGAAAGAACCCCGTTGCAATAGTAATTATCCAAGAGAACAAACTGTTCGGCCAATGCATGGTGATTCGGAGTCACTTCGCGGCCGAAGACACACAATGTGGGGTCGCCATTGCCGCGCGACAAATCGCCGAAAACCTGATCGTAAGTCCGGTTTTCTTTGATGATATACACCAAGTGCTCGAAGACCGACGGATCGCCGAGGTGTGTCGGGACAGGCGCAGGTTTTCTGGAACGAGTCGTTTTCTCCCAGGCGCGCAGGATCTCGGGAACGCGGGCGTCAGCTTTGACTTGTCGCGTGTAGGACTGCAGGACGTCGGTCGTGGGAATTGCGACTTTTGTGACGGTCCCGAGATGGTTATGGCTATTCCAACCATTCTTGTCGGGCGATTTGTTCCGAGAACCCAATCCTTTGACATTCGCGACGTAAAGATGTTTTCCATCAGTGACCAGGCCGCCGGGATACCATGCGGTCGGGATGAATCCTTCGAGCTTCGCGGACGGACGGTTTCCAAGCCCCACGACGGCCACAGCGTTATTGCCGCCGGTGGCCACATAAAGCTTGGTTCCATCTTTGCTCAGAGCCAGAGCATTGGGAGCGCTCCCGAACGGAAGCGCTGGGTCGGGACGCACCACGATGGACTCGATTACCCGCCGTGTGGCAGTGTCAATCACGCTGACCGAATCTGAATTGGCGTTTGCCACATAGAGAGTGCGCTCATCGGCGCTCAGTTCAAGGTCCGACGGGTGCAAGCCCGTGACAATCTGAGCGATCTCCTTGCCCGTTTCCAAATCCACGACCGAGACCGTTCCGCTGGCGGCCACACCCCGCTCGTCCACTAGGGTGTCGGTCTCCGAAGATTTCGCGGACTTTTCCCGTTTCGCTGGATGGCGGCCTCCCCAATTCGAGACAAACGCAGTCCTGCCATCCTGGGCGAGGAGGACGTCGAAGGGAGCCACGCCAACAGGGATTTCTTTCACCAACGTGCCGGAGGCCAGATCGACCTCCGCCAGGCTGTTATTGCGCGACAGGCAGATGAAAGCCTTTGATTCATCAAGCGAGAGCGCGAATCCTCCGACGTGAGAGTTCCCCCTGCCTGCGGGGCCGGGAAGAGTGATCTTCTTTCCCCAACTCACTTTGCGATCCGCCGCGACTTTGGCTTCCCAAAGTCCGTTCTGCGCGGTGGAGAGATAGATGCGGGAGCCGTCCCGCGTGACAGCTATTCCATGGGTGGAACCGCCGCCTTCGCTCAACTTCAATTCCTGCCGGACCCGCCACGTTTCGGCATCGATCACCACTAACCCGCGGTTGTCCTTGACGAAGAGCGTTCGACCGTCGGGTGCGAGGACGAGATCGATGGGACGGCCACCGAACTCGACCGACTGGCCCGCAGGATGGAGCAACTGATGGGTCGGCGTCAGGTGCGCTCCACTTGCCAAGGGTCCGACACGCTGAATCGGGGCGGTTCGGCAACCGGCGAGCAGAGCGAGTGGTAGCGCGAGGATCTTGAGCAAGGGCATGAGTGTTTTCATTGAGGTTGATTGACCCGTTGATTGTTGGCCGAGAGTAAGGTGGTCGCTTTGCCCAGGCAAAAGAATTTTCCCGTCAACCTTTCAGCGCCTTATCTGGGTTCAACCGATATCGCGATCAGGAATGGCGCGGCGTCGGTCATCGTACTCGTGTAATCGATGGCCAGGATTTCCACCTCCGGGAATGGGTTTTCCCAAGTGCTCTTAAAGAGTCTTTTCGAGCGGTTTTCTGAACCACTCGCTTCGCTGGGCTCTTTCCATGCGAGCGTTTCAAACTCATTATCCGGCTTTTCGTTTTTCGTAACGAGCCAATCGCTCACATCTTGGCCGTACAAGATGGGAATAAACCGCTTCCTCCCGTCCGCGTAACGGATGACGTAATTCCCGACCTGCGTCCCCTCCGGAACTTTCCAGGCAGCAGCGTGCAGAAAATGAACTCGCTCACACTTTTGTCTCACGGCGATCCCCCTTACTGCTTCAGGAAAGCCTTCGCGCCAAAGATTCATTCCGGCCAGTTGAATCAGGCCGCGAACATCGAATTCCACGCCAGCCAACTTCTGCAGACCCGACGGCAAGGCCCACAGGTGATTGGTGCGCGGGCCCAGGTGCCAGGCTTCATTGAGGGCGGCGTTGTAAAAGTCCGACAAATCGATCATCGCTGGAGTGGCGGCTGCTTCGCGAAGTGGTACATGGGGCTTGGGACGGTTGACATGCCGGGCAGTTCGTGGCGTCCTTTCAAAGCGCACCCTTTCCCAAGGCCTCGTCCATACTGCCAGAGCCACCGACGTCAAAAGGAGGACGATGAACGCGGTTGCGATGAACGCGCCGGCCCGCTTGATCGCCCCCCAGATAGCCAGCCACCGACGCCAAAGCTCCGCGACCGGCATGTTCGCTTCGACCCACGCGGGGTCGAAAACTCGATGATAGATGCGGTTCCGGACACGCAGAATGCCTTTCTCCACTTTCGTCACACCGGAAAGACGAAGAATGCTAACCAGGGGATTGGTCTCTTCGTCAGCCACCGGCTCAATCTTCCTGAGGGCAATATGAAAGCGGAAAAAACTGGCGATCTGTGTGCTTCGATGAACTCTGCGATAAAGACGCAATAGATTGATTAAGTCCACTTCGCTCCGCAAAAGTCGTTCACGGACAAACAGCAAATTGTCGTCCCGTTCGCGAGCTCGATTCGAGAAGAAGATTTCACGGCAGAGCTCGTCCACGCCGCGAGTGCCCGATGCAGTCCGATGGTTCGCCGCGGCTTGGCACAAACGTTGAGTTAAGTAAGGATGTCCACTTGTCCAGCGCAGGATTTGACGGAGCATTCGTTGTGCGATCTGCGGCGGATGTCCCAACGCATCGGCCAGCGCGAGCGCCTCGTGTTCTTCAAAATCCCTTAACTCGATTCGCTTCCCAATGTTGAAGGGTGTCAGTTGCGTGTTCCGAATCAGATCACTCGGAGTCGCCACTCCCAGCAAGCAGAAGGTCAATTGATGGAAGCCCGGATCTTCAACTCTCCGCGTGTAACATTCTCGAATCGCCGCAAAGAACTCGTCGGTCGAGAACGCGAGACTGCGCACGACGTCCAACTCATCGACGAAGATCACGAGCCGCTCAGGGCCTTGCGGCGCGACATCCGGGACTCGAGGCTTCCGTTGTCCCTTCGCCAGGGCTTCCTCTTCGCTCTCTAGCAGCGTCGGGAGAACAATTCGTTGAATGGCGGTGAAAAATCGTTGGCATGGCCCGAGCGTTTCATGACGAAACCAGAAATCATCCAGCGTATCTTCCATGCGCAACTGATGGCCGAGACGGCTCAATAATCCGCCATACCATTGCTCCGGCGCAAGGTTCTGTCCGACGGCCGTCAAGTCAAGCACCACAACTGTGGTCCCTTGCTCGCGGAGCTTGCTAGCCGTCCGCACCATGAGCGAGGACTTGCCCATCTGCCGTGAGGTAAGCACGTAACAGAATTCCCCTTTAACGAGGGCGTTCAAGAGGTCTTTGTCCGCTTGGCGCTCAACGTACGACGGCGCGTCGTGGCGTAGAGTTCCGCCTGTGACGTAAAAGGTGGATTCGGGCCGAGTCATGTAGCGCGTCAGTGATAGAGCAAAAGTAGAGGTTTGAGAATTTGAATTTTGAAATTTCTGAATGGCAGCTCGAATCGGGCGTCGTGAATCACAGTTGCCGGATTCTTGACACACTCCGCTTTCTGTCCGAGCCTAGTTTTGTTTCTTTGCAGCATTCCATGAAGATCGCAGTTCTCCTATCTGGCGGCGTCGATAGCTCAGTTGCCCTCCACCTGGTCAAGAAGGAAGGGCACAGGGATATCACTGCCTTTTACCTGAAAATCTGGCTTGAGGATGAACTCTCTTATCTTGGGAGTTGTCCCTGGGAAGAAGACTTGCAATACGCCCGAGCTGTCTGCGACACGGCGGGAGTTCCATTGGAAATTGTGTCGATGCAAACCGAATATCAAGAGCGAATCGTCGCGTGCTCTCTCGACGAGCTTCGGCAAGGGCGGACGCCGAGCCCGGATATTCTCTGCAACCAAAGGATCAAGTTCGGACTCTTCTTTGAAAGGATCGACCCGAGCTTCGATAAAATTGTCACGGGTCACTACGCTCAAATCGAGGAGACCGGCGGCGTTATCAGCGATCCGAATCGGGTTCCTCAACCTTCTGACCTGCCCACGAACCGACCCACCCCTACCCCTCCCAGGAGGGGAGCTCTGTCCGTTCCCTTCCTGGGAGGGGTAGGGGTGGGTTCAGAGTCGTCTTGCGCGCGCGAAGTCCGGAGTGGTCTCTCCCTGGTCCTGGGTGACGACAAATCTAGAGTTCCCACGTTCCTTCTGAAGCGTTCTCCCGATCCGGTGAAAGACCAGACCTATTTTCTTTCCACACTCGATCAACGGCAGCTTCGTCGGCTTTGGTTTCCTATCGGGCATCTGACCAAGCCTGAAGTTCGGAAGCTCGCGCACGAGTTGGATTTACCGAACAGGGAGAGAAAGGACAGCCAGGGGATCTGCTTCCTCGGCAAGATCAAATATCCGGAGTTCATTCGATATCATCTTGGCGAAAAATTGGGCGAGATCATCGAAATAGAGACGGGCCGGAAACTGGCTGAGCATCGAGGATATTGGTTTCATACCGTCGGCCAGCGGAAGGGCTTGGGCTTGGGCGGTGGCCCTTGGTACGTCGTCAAGAAGGACGTGGAAGCCAATCGTGTCTATGTCGCGCACTCGAACCACTACCTCGACCACGCCAAGAAGCAGTTTACGGTCAATCCTGTTCATTGGATTGCGGGAGAGCCAGCTCAGACCAGTTTGCAAACCAAAGTCCGGCACAGTCCTCATCTGGAAAAATGTCAAATCCGTTGCCTGGGCGAGCAGCGCTGGGAAGTGACGCTCACCGAGAAAGACCAAGGCATCGCCTCTGGCCAGTCGGCTATTTTCTACGACGCTGAAATTTGCCTCGGCGGCGGTGTGATCGAGTGAGCATCGGCCCGTGAGCTCTCTCCAATTCTCTTCGAGGGTGAGACGCGTTCGCTTGTCCGTTGGACCTTCGGCTGATCGAGCGAGAGGATGCGGAAAAGTATTTTTCTTGTGTCAACCTCTCTCGATGGCCACGGTAGAGCTCGACGTGAAAACGCACTCTCCCATCGGCTTTTTGCTCGAAGGAACGAGGACAACGACATGCGACAGAACATAGGGAATGTATCTCGACGCCTCTGGTTTCGTCGTCCCTTTGCGCGGGTCGCGATTGTTGAACTCATGTTGATGATGCTCCTCACAGCATCACGTGGCCTCGGGGCCGAACCGAAAGCCCTGGCATCGCGATCTGAGAACCCGGACTTGCTTCAGTTGAGTTTTGAGGATCTCGGGAAGATCACGGTCACCAGTGTTTCACGTCGGAGCGAGAGTCTGTCCGGCGCGGCGGGAGCCATTCATGTCATCACGCAAGAGGACATCCGACGCTCTGGGGTGACATCGTTGCCGGAAGTGCTGCGCATGGTGCCAGGGCTTGAGGTGGCTCGTCCGAATTCCCGTCAGTGGGCCATCAGCGCCCGAGGATTCAATGACACGTTCGCAAACAAATTGCTGGTCCTCATGGACGGTCGGACGCTTTACACGCCATTGTTTTCCGGCGTGCTTTGGGAGGAGCTGGATACCGCTTTGGAAGACATCGACCGGATAGAGGTCATTCGCGGTCCTGGAGCCACTCAATGGGGTGCCAACGCTGTGAACGGGGTCATCAATATCGTCACCAAAAGCGCCAAGGAAACCCAGGGAACCCTGATCAGCGGCGGCGGTGGGTTTGAGGAACGTGCGTTCGGCACCGTCCGTTACGGCGGCCAGTTGGCAACGAACGCTTTTTATCGGGTTTATGCGAAATACTCCGACCGCGATGAATTCACGAAGGTCAGCGGTGGAGGGGATGGCGAAGCTTGGTCGATGGCGCAAGGCGGGTTTCGGATGGACTGGGAGGCTTCACCGAACAATCGCCTCACGCTGCAAGGGGATTATTACCTTAACCATTTGGGGGGGCCGGTTTATCGTTCGTCGTTCACTCCTCCGCAGTTGACGCCGGTGGATTATCACGATACCGCGGAAGGCGCGAACATACTGGGCCGATGGACGCATGAATTCTCCGCCGATTCAGATCTCTCGGTCCAGATGTTCTATGACCGGACGGATCGCGGGTTCGGCGTCGGGCGTGAGCTGCGGGACACCGCCGATCTGGACACCCAATATCGCTTTCACCTAGGGGATCGGCATGAAATCGTTTCGGGCGCGGGTTATCGGCATTCGGTGGACAACATCAGCGAGAGTGTGGATTTCAAGATGCGAGATCCCAGCGTCGGGCTGCACCTCGTCAGCGCATTTGTTCAAGACCAGGTTGCGCTTGTCCCTGACCGCTTGCAATTGACTCTTGGCACGAAGGTGGAACATAACGACTTTACCGGTTTTGAAGTCCAACCCAGCGTACGCATGACTTGGACGCCCCATCAACGGCACACCTTGTGGGGAGCGGTCTCGCGGGCAGCGCGCACTCCATCGCGTGTTGAGCGGGACGCTTCTATTTTTGCGGAGCCGATTCCCCTCGGTCCGGTGGGAATATTGTTTCCAGTTGAGGGAAACCCAAATTTCCGCTCTGAAGAACTGATCGCTTACGAGATCGGATATCGCGCCACGATTCACCCGCGCTTGACGGTGGATTGGACGGCCTACTACAACGACTACGATAATTTGAGATCGCTCTTAACGCTGCCGTTGGAGCTTCGAAGTTCTCCGTCACCGTATCTGGCGGTGCCTTACCTGATCACCAACGATCTCTTCGGCAAGACCTACGGCACGGAAGTAATTGCCTCGTGGCAGCCGGTGGACTCGTGGCGGTTGCGGTGCGGCTATACGTTGTTGGAAACGGAGTTTGAAACGAGGGGTTCAGCGCGTTCAGTGATTCAAGATTTTGAAGAAGGCGCCAATCCCCATCATCAAATCTTCCTTCAGTCTGATGTGGAGTTCGGACAACACATCGAATGGGGGTTGGGCCTACGTTACGTGGACCGTCTTCCGTATTATGGCATTTCCGACTACACCGAGCTGGAGATGCGTCTGGCCTGGAAACCGAACAAGCACGTCGAGCTCGCCCTGGTGGGGCGCAACCTCCTGCAGGCACATCACCGCGAAAGCTCGCCTCTCATTATCGCGTATCGGAACGCGGAAGCGGATCGTGCGGTCTATGCGAAACTGACCCTTCGATTTTGAAAGTCACCGACCGCGTCAAATTGCCACGGTGAATTTGTCATCTGCATGATTTTCCGTCCCGGCGACGACACTCGCTCGTGACACCGGCTCGGCCTATCACACGACAAATCTCGATCCCTTTTTCTGCGCTTGCCATTACGATCGAGTTTGTTAGAAATGCCTCTGCCATGAGGTTAATTTCCAGAAGACGCCTACGCTATTGGTCTGCTCAGAATCCTCTCATTCATTTATTAGTTTATGAACCTTGGTTCCGAGCTGTTGTCGTTTGCTTTTTCTTTTTTCTCCTGTTTTTGGGGTTGTTCCTGCCCAAGATTTGGAGGGCTTCACCCAAGGGATTTCTTCCGATCATCAAGGTCAGCGGGCTTGATATTGTTCAAGCCTGGTCTCTGGAGCGAACCGCGTTGAAGGCGACCACGGCGGGACAGTTCGAGGAAGCACATTACGCGTGGAAGGCGGCCGCTGCGAAGAATCAGGCGGATGCTGAACTGTTCCGCGGAGGCATCCGCACAATTTTGAAAGACGCGCGTCGGTCTCACAATGCCCGTGATGCGTTGCGGCAATCGCTTTGGCTCCTCAAGCTCACGAGCACAAACATTTTGGATTTAGAATTGGTGTCGAATGTTTTTATCAGGGAGGGGCATTTGGATCTTCTCATCAGCTTGCTGGAGCCGAGGAAAGATCGATTCACGCCGACGTTAGAGGCGAGTTATCTCAAGAGTCTTTTTAATCGAGGGAAGATCAACGCCTTTCGCACGCGTTGGCTGAAGGTTTCTCGAAGGCTTCCCTCCGACCCAGAGTTGACCCTTTACGACTCGGCCTTTTTGGTTGGATGGGGTTCTCCGGGCGCGAGGACGGCCGCGCAGGCGCGTCTCGATGCGGCGACGCTTGATCCGGCCCTTCGGATCTTGGCGTGCCGCTTGCAACTGGCGGCGTATGCGCGCTTATTTGATGTTGATCGTTACCTGACGACGCTTCAGCGCTTGGAGGAGTGGCAATCAGATACTCTCATTTATCACATTGGTTATTGGCGATTGCTATTTCTGTCCGGACGGAAAGCTGAAGCGATTGATTTAGCGCAAACCCATGAAGATCCGCCCGCTTCTGTCCTGGAAACCATAAAGCTGGCTGAACTCTTCGTGGACCTCGGGCGGCGCGACAAGGCGCTTCGGCTTCTCAAGCGCTCCGCCCCGAGTTTCGGTGAGGAGCCGAGCTTCTGGATCTCTTATGCCAACGAGTTGATGGAGGCCAAACAGTGGGAAGAGCTGCGACGAGCGGCAGTGCAAATCCGCGGACAGGAATCACTGCATCAACAGCTCTATGCTTACAGCTATTTTTTGGAAGGGCGTGCTGAGCTGGCTGTCAGCCGACAATTCCTCGCCGAGACCGCATTTCACAGCCTAGCGGAGTGGGGGGTAAATGAGCCGAGCCTCGGATTTTCTGTCGCCTCCCAACTTCTACGATTGGGATTTCCAGCGATTGCCAGCGAGGTGCTTCGCAAGCTGGAGAGAGACCTGAAGGGTGATCTGAACTATTGGATGCTCCTCTTTAATATCGCTGACGAACTCAAACAAGTGGATCTGATGCTTGCGGCCAGCAAACGCGCTTTCGAGCTTCGGCCTCTCGATTCCGTAGTCGTCAACAATTACGCCGCCAGCCTTATCATCTCTCGGCAGAGCCAGGAAGAAGCCATCGGATTGACCTTGCGATTGTACGCCCAGAATCCGAGATCGCTGGCCGCCATCGTCAACCATAGCGCCGCGCTGCTGTTGAATCACCGTCATCGGGAAGCAGAATTTCTTTTGAAAAGTGTGAACAGAACCCATCTCACTCGTTCCCAGACCACGCATTACCATTTGGATCTGTTTGAGCTCTATTTCGGTCTTCAGCAGTTTGATCAAGCGTGGGCGATTGGAAGCCTGATTGAAACTGCGTATCTTTACCCGCCGCAGCGTCAGTGGTTCGATCAAGCCTGGAAACAATTGGGCGCGCGTTCGAACGAGGGTTAAAGTTGCCTTCACCGCCTTACCCTCTTAACTTCCAATTGTGGTTCGACTGGTCTTATTTGATATCGATGGCACCTTGCTCCGCACCGGAGGAGCTGGGAGCAAAGCTTTCGAGTGTACATTTGCTTCGGAGTTCAAGATTCCGAGAGCCACCGAACGTTTGAGCTTCGCCGGGCGCACCGATACTTCACTCGTCGGAGAATGCTTCCGCCAACATCGCATCGAGGCAACGCCAGACAATTTCCGACGGTTTTTCGATGCCTACGTTTTCTGGCTCGACCATTGGCTTGGGCAACTGGATGGAGGCGTCTGCCCCGGCGTCAACGAATTCATCCGCAATCTTGAGCGCCTTCCAACTCCGCCGCTCTTAGGGTTGCTGACTGGGAATATTCGTTTGGGAGCGGAAATCAAGCTGCGGCACTTCGGATTATGGGATGTTTTCGAGTCGGGCGCCTTCGGAGATGATCACGAAGACCGCAACCGATTAGCTCGCATCGCGCAACGCCGCGGTCGTCAACGGCTCGGAGGCCGATTGCCTGGGGAACACATCCTCGTTATCGGAGACACTCCGCTCGATATTGCCTGCGCGAACTCGATCAACGCCAAAGTGCTGGCCGTTGGAACCGGAGGATTTTCTTGCGAACAACTGGGCACGCATCGGCCCACTTGGGTCGCGCAGAATTTGCTGAAGATCACTCCCTCGGAGCTGTGCGGCCAAATCGCCTGACGGCTATCCTTCTCAAGGTGCGGGAGGCATGAATGCCGTCACTCAGTGCGAGTGCGGAACTCCCGTGCCGCAACGGCCGCAGGAGCGAGGAACCCCCGAGCAAGCGGCGCCTTCATCGCCGGCGCCATCGCCGCCGCTCGAAGCGAAGACAGAAAGCTTTTTGGCTAGTTTGGTCGAACCGCAATGTGGGCAGGCTGTTCCTTCCCAATGGCTGGAACGTACCAGCACTTCACTATCCTGATCGCACTTCCCGCAATGGAATTCGTAAATCGGCATGGCACGAAAATAATGTCTCGGTGAAAAAGCTCAAGCGAGATGTCAAGATGGGGAACGGCGCATCTCCGAATGAGCAGGGATGTTTCGAGAAAAGTTTTCCCCTCGATCACGCCAAAATCTCCAAGCGCGAGATTGATGTTCGTGGGGAAATTTACGAACTTGTCTGATTTTATTGGAATGGTTGAGGCGCAGAGGTCGCTTTGCCTTGCGCATCTGGTGGCGTGGGCAAAGGCCTGGTGCCTTCCCATCACGCTTGGCTGCGTGAGGGGAAGTATCCTTCTCTGATTCTCTCCCGTAAAGGGGTCGGAGATGACTAGTGGTGCATTCTGTCCTCATTCTTTCGATCTGAACCGTCCTGCATTGGCTGCGGTGGTGAAATCTCGGTGTCTGTGGTCAGGTCTTGGCGCAGTGAATTGAGTCAGGATGATCTCAAGGTTGTTCGCGACCGCAGTTTGGGTAGGCGCTTTCCCCTGGCTGTATCTCCAGGAACTCCGCCCACCATCACGTCGCTCTCGAGGAAGGATACGAATCCGTCTTCATCGCGAACATTCCGCCGGGGTTGGAGCGGACGATTTTGGAAATGCGTCCCACGCTCACGAACTCGTGGCAGGAAGTTGCGCTTTTGGACATTTCTGCCGAGGGCGGTTACCTGAATCCGCTGAAGAATTCTGAGAGGCTAGGGTTAGTCTTTTCATTGCTACTTCCCACCGCTTTAATTCCCAGATGGCGACGTTGCGCATCCAACCCATTCAAACTCTCGATGCGCCGGAACTGGCGTTGTATTCAACGCTCCGGCGCACGGCGGAACACGAGCGGACAGGGGTATTCGTGGCGACGAATGTGAAGGTGGTCGAACGGTTGTTGGCGAGCCGGTTCGCGGTGGTGTCCGCGTTGCTGACGCCCGCGTGGCTCGAACAACTGGAACCGCTGCTCCGCGC
>CAMAWP010000207.1 GCA_945861765.1 Akkermansia muciniphila
GCGATGCCCATGCCGCCGCCGACGCAGAGCGAGGCAATGCCGCGCGTGAGTTGCAAGTCCTCCAAAATGTGGAGCAGCGTCACGAGCACGCGCGCGCCGCTGCAACCGACCGGATGCCCCAGCGCAATCGCGCCACCGCGGCGGTTCAATTTCTCTTCGCTCAAGCCGAGCTGTTTTGCGCAGCCGAGCGTCTGCGCGGCGAAGGCTTCGTTGATCTCGACGGCGTCAACCTCCGCGAGGTTCCAACCGGTCTCTTCGCACAGCTTCCGAATCGCGCCCACCGGGCCGAGGCCCATCAGCGCCGGGTCGCATCCGATGGCCGTGGCGGCCACGATCCGAGCGCGCGGTGTGAGCTGATGTTGTTTCAGCGAGGCTTCGCCCGACACCAGCACGAGCGCGGCGCCGTCGTTAAGTCCGGACGAATTGCCCGCAGTGACGGTTCCATCGAGCCGAAAGGCGGGTTTGAGCTGCGCGAGCTTTTCGGCAGTTGTGTCCGCTCGTGGATGTTCGTCGGCTTCGATTGTGCTTTCGTGAGTTTGGATCGAGACGAGTTCGCGTTGGAATGCCGAGCGACTCATGGCGGCGCGCTGCTGGCTCTGGGCGGCGAAACGATCCTGCTCCGCGCGGCTGATGTGCAGCGCGTCGGCGATGCGTTCCGCGGTCTCGCCCATGCCGAGCTTCATCACCGGATCGCACAGGCCGTCGATGAGAAGGCCGTCCACGAGCGCGGCATCGCCGAGCTTTTTGCCCCAGCGCAGATCCATGGCGTAATGCGGCGCGCGGCTCATGCACTCGACTCCGCCGGCGAGCACGATCGCCGCTTCGCCGCTCGCGATGGCGGAGGCCGCGAGGGCGACGGATTGGAGACCCGACGCGCACGCCATGTTGACCGTAAAGGCCGGCGAGGTCTGTGGCACGCCGAGGAGGAGGCCCAACTGGCGGGCGACATTCATCCCCGTGCCAGCTTGCATCACCTGGCCAAGAATGACTTGGTCAACCGTCGGCTTGAGCGGTGCGGGCACGATGGCTGCAGCAACGCGGAGCGCGAGGTCGGCAGGCGAGAGGGATTTGAGTCCACCGCCGAATCGTCCGATGGGCGAGCGCCGCGCGGCGACGATGTAAATGGGCTGGGAGTATTTCATCTAAGAATCGCGAGTTGAGAATGAGTTTTAATTTGCAAACCACGAATGAACACCGATGAACTCCAACGATCGGCGGTTCGCTGACACCTCCGGTGGGGCGAGACTCCGTCGAGCCCTGATGTCTTGAAGCAAAGACTCCAGGGCTCGACGGAGTCTCGCCCCACCCCATTTGGTTGCGGCCTCGCCCGCTTCGCCGCCAGGGGTCCATTGGTGTATTATTACCACTTTGGGTCTCATGGCTGGGTGTTTTGGAAACAAGCGTCTGGCATCTGTCGGAGCTGAGTTATGGTTGGCTCGAACTCCATCTGTTGCAAAACGTCCTTCTGCAAATCAGCGCCCTTCGCGAGTTCGATGAGCGCGAGGCCGGAGCGCGTGAGTTGGAACACCCCGCGCTCGGTGACATAGATTACGTCCTGCCCGCGCGCCAGGGCCGATGGCCCGTGGAAGCACACCTGCTGAACGCGCTTGACGAACTTCGCATGCTGCCCCTCGCGCCCGATGCGCAGCGCGCCCCGCCGGACGGCGACATCGAGGCCGCCAGCGCGGAAGGTGCAGCAGAAAACCACCCGCCGCGCGCTCTGCGCGATGTTCACGAAGCCGCCTACGCCCGCGAAGCGGCCGGCGAACGCGCTCACGTTCACGCTGCCTTCCGCGTCCACCTCGAGTGCGCCGAGCGCGGCGACATCCAGTCCGCCTCCATCGTAAAAATCAAACTGCGACGGTTGGTCCACGATCGCTTCCGGGTAATGGCTGCACCCGAAACTTAACCCCGTTGCCGGAACGCCACCGATCGGGCCGCTCTCGACGGTGAGCGTGAATTCGTCCAGTCGTCCAGTTTCCGCCGCGGCGATGGCGACGGTCTCAGGCAGGCCGATGCCGAGGTTTACGATGTCGCCGGCGCGGATTTCCATGAGCGCGCGACGCCCGATGATTTTGCGCTCGGAGCAGAGAGCGTGAGCTGACGTGGATTGGATCGCGGGACCGTCGCCCCAGCCTATCGCCGTTCCCGGGTGCGCCAACACGTAGGCTTCGTTGAATTGCTCGCCAAAGGTTTGCGGGTGTTCCTCCGGCTGGGAAAGGACAACGTAGTCCACCAGAGCACCGGGGACGCGCACAGACTTCGGGTCGGTGATGCGGTCCACCACGCGCTCGATCTGGGCGATGACGATGCCTCCGTGGTTTTTCGCCGCCTGTGCGATGGGCAGGACTTCGCCGATGATCCCCTCACGTTCCATGCTGAGATTGCCGCGGCGGTCGGCTGTTGTGGCGCGGATGAGGCCGACGGTCACTGGAAAGGCGCGGTAGCGCAGCCATTCCTCGCCGTCAAGCGTCAGGCGCTCGACCAGCGGCTCGGTCGTGCGCGCATTGAGGCGCCCGCCGCCTTGTTGGGGATCGATGAACGTGTTCAGACCGACCTTGGTAATGACACCGGACCGCCTGGCGGCGATTTCTCGAAACCACACGCAAAGGACTCCCTGTGGAAAATTGTAGGCTTCGATTTGGTTTGCGAGCGCTAGGTTGCCGAGTTTGGGTGCGAGGTTCCAGTGCCCGCCCACGACGCGTTTCACGAGGCCGACGTGCGCGAGGTGATTCAAGCCGCGCTGCTCGCGGTCGCCCTGACCGGCGGCGTAGAGCAGGGTCAGGTCGCGCGGCGATGCGCTGGACAGGAAGCGGTGTTCCAGCGCAGCGGTGAGCGCTTCGGGATGACCTGCACCCACGAAGCCGCTCACCGCTACCGTCGCGCCACTCGGAATCGCGGCGACAGCTTCGGCGGCGGACGTGATGCGCGCAGCGCCCCTCATCTCAACTCATCCTCTCCACCCTCCGTTGACTTCGAGAGTCTGGCCGGTGACATAGGATGCCAGGGGAGAACAGAGGAAGAGTGCGACGCCAGCCACCTCTTCTGGCGTTCCGAAGCGCGTGAGGGGGATGTTCTTTGTCATTTCGGCGCGAGCGTTTTCGGGAATCGTCGCCGCCATCGCGGTGTCAATCACGCCGGGCGCGATGGCGTTGGCGCGGATGTGACGGCGCGCGGCTTCGCGGCTCACAACACGCATCATGGCCTGCACCCCAGCTTTGGCTGCGGCGTAGTTAGCCTGCCCGTAAAAGCCCTGGATGGCCGCGATGCTGCCGAGGCTCACAATGGCGCCGCCGTCGCGCATGATATCGAGGCCGAACTTGCAGCAGTGGAAGACTCCGCTCAGGTTCACATCAATGACCGACTTCCACGCTTCGAGCGACATTTTCGCGATGGTCCGGTCGCGGATGATGCCGGCGTTGTTAATGAGAAAATCAATCCCGCCCAGTCGTTCCTTCAGCCCCTGCATCATGATCTGAACGGCGTCGGGCCGAGAAACATCCGCGGCAGCCACATGCGCGCTGGCGGGGCGCGTAGCGTTCAACTCGGCCGCAATCTTCTCCGCATCCGCGCCTGTGCCTCCGAGGCCGGGATGATTCAGTATGACGGTCGCGCCCGCTCTGTGAAACGTGCGCGCTATCTGCGAGCCGATGCCTTGGGACGCGCCGGTGATGAGGGCGATTTTGCTGGAGAGATCGATTGTGATGCTCATCTGACGCGTGTCCCTTGAAGGCTCGATCTTTGTCCTAAATCAGGTTTCATGGGTTCGCTTCACCAACTCGAGACTGCTCACATCCGACCCTTGCGGTCGGGTCTGGTTGGAGGGTCTTCGACTAAAAGGAACTTCTCTTTTCGGCACGCTGTGGACGTTAATCAAACAGAGAGGTTGAGACAATAGAGAATGCCGGAGTTGGAACTTCAGCCGACATTCATCGAGGCATCAGAATTACTCCGCGCGCTGCAGCGCGAGCGGTTGAACTGACCCCGCAACGGCTTCTTCTCTTCACCTCAAAATATTCTCCGGTGAGGCATTCAGTTACGCTATGGCGAGGGCTGCGGGGAACAGAACCGTGTTTTCCAGATGGATGTGCCGCTGCACATCCTCCTCCAGATCACGGAGGCCTGCGAACAGGGCGCGGTACGTGTTGCAGGCATCGGCGGGCGGCTGGAAACCGTGACTCAATTCGCGTAATCGGACTAGGGCTGCCCCGACCTCATCGTGCTCGTCGATCATGCACGCGATCGGGCCATCCAGTGTTACCGGCGCGAGCTCTCCTCGGCTCATCGCCATGACCGCCGGAATGAGAACCTTCTCCTCCTTGACCATGTGATTGCCGAGCTCGGCTTCCATCGCGATGAAGACGTGAAACATTTCCACCAAGGACGGCGTATGACCTCCGTGAACCAGGGCGACGCGCTCCGACATCGCACGCAACCGGGGAAGTTCACGACGCAGGAAACCATGGTGAGTCTCGACGATGTAAGCGGCCAGTTCGTGCGGCAGCAGCTCGGCGGGGTTGGCCTCGGGGGCAGACTTGTCCGCGAGTTCGGCCTCGAGTTGCTCGACCAAGGCATCCGCGGCGAGTCCACTGCGTTCGCAGGCATCGCGCAGCGTGCGCGCGCCCTGGCAGCAGAAGTCGATGTTGAAGGCCTGAAATATGCGGGAGCGCCCGGGTCGTTCAGCGACGAGTTCGCCGACGGTGCGTTCGAGCAGCGGAGTTCCAGGCGGTGAGAATACGTTTGGTTTATGGCTCATGGCTAAGAGAGTTGGCGTGGGCGTTCTGCGTGTTGATCAATTTGGGATCAGTGAATCATCAGTGTTCAATACCCTCAAACTTTGCCCTCGTTGCGCGTCGGCCGAATTGACTCTGATCAAGCGAACAGCTTTACAAGTTGGGTTCGTCGTTGGTTGATGCTTTTGGTCAGCTCCAACGGTTCAGGAGGATTTCGGCAGCTTTCGCTGCGCCCCGTTCGTCGCTGATAACACGCCCTATCTCGTTCGATGAGCGCATCGCACCGTTATCCGCCAACACTCGTTCGAGTTCCCGCGAGAGTGACTTCTCGGTGATGCGAGACCGGAACAGGATCCGCCCGGTCCCCATCCGCCGAACGCGGTCGGCGTTGTCGAACTGGTCGTGTGCAAAGGGAACCACCAACTGCGGAACACCGGCCCGTAATGCCTGCGCTGTCGTCCCCACTCCGCCGGAATGGACCACCACCGCCGCCCTGGCGAAGAGGCCTGGAAAGCTTGCCCACTCGACGGCAGTCATCGAGGCGGGCAGCTCCGGTTTCAGGGCGTCAGCAGCGGATCCGGCGACCAGCACGGCGCGGCGATTTAATTTTTTCGCCACCCGCGCCGCGATACGATAGAATTCCCCGGCAACCTTCACCGCCGCACTGCCGAGAGTGAATACGATGGGTCGCTCCTTCCCCGCGACGAACTGCTCCAATTCCGCATTCAAGGGAGTGTCAGAATGATCCAGAAACGGAAACCCCGTGACCTCGACATTGGCTGGCCAGTCAGGCTGTGGAGGTCCAAAGAGTGGGGAGAACATGGCCAACACAAGGTGGGGCGAATGCTGGCCTTCCCACAGCGGATCCAGCCCCGAAGGGAGGCCGAGTTCTCGGCGAAGATCGGCGACGGGCTGGCTCCATGATCGGCTGATTCTCTTGAGTTGGCGAAAGAGCCATCCATTAATCCCCGGCCCGAGGCATCGCAGTTTCGCAAGGCCGGGAAGTGGAGCCAGAACCGGAGGCTCATGGGGGGAGAAGAACACCATCGGCGAAAGCACAGTCGAGGCCCAGGGTTGTCCGGTCTTCTCCGCAAGAATCGGGACCGCGTAGGTGAGGACGTGGGAGACAAGCACGTCAGCCTTGGATGCTGGCGCCAAAAGATCCTGGTAGGTATCACGAATGGCGGGCATGACGATCTGCCGGACCACCGTCTCCGTACCGTGCCGAGCGTCCATCACCCTTTTCATCAAATCGACATCCTCCATCCGGTTCTCTGGTCGGACAGGAGCGAAGCAGAGGCCGTGTCGTTCGATCAGATCGCGATAGCCCGAGGATGTGGCAATGGTGACAGCGTGACCGCGCTGCAGCAGTTCCCGACCCAGGGCCAAGTAGGGATTAACATCTCCGTGCGAACCGAAACTGCACATCAGGATCTTCATTGAAAGAACGGCGGTTAACACATACCGCCATGAGCATGGTGTGATTTCGGGCAGTTTTAAAAGAGGCTTTTTTCAAGGCCCCGTGACCTCCACTTGCACGCCTTGGGTGGCGGACTTGTCGAGGAAGAGTGCGCGCTTCCCCTGCGTGCCCTGGTGAATGGCCGGGGCGGTGGGCAACCCTCGCCCTGGAAGTTCGACGAAGGCATGCTCGACGTTTTCCACCTTGAAGCAGAAGTGATGGAGGCCGGGGCCATGCAGCTCAAGCCACTTCTGCAACGGATGATCTGCGGTGAGAGGCTGGACCAGTTGCAATTGCGTATTGCCGAGGTCCAGATGGGTCAGGCGGATGGTGCCGTTGTTCACGATTTCACTGTAGAGCAACTTCAGCCCGACGAGATCGCGCCAAGTTTTCAACGCCTCTTCCGTATCGGGCACGACGATGGCGAGGTGGTCGAGCGAGCGGAAGGTGGGATGAGAGAGCGAGGGTTGTTGGGTTTTCATTTGTTTCCACCGATGTTCGCCGCGCACATCAAGAGCGCCTCCAAGCGCGGCGCGACACGGGTATAAGGCGTTCGTCCGAATGGGATTTTTCAGGGTTCACAACCGGCAGCGTAAATCGGAGTGAAGACAGATTCTCCCGGAGTTCAGGAAATCTCCGCCTGTTTTCCGAGCATTGCCTTGGGCGTCATTCCCATCACAGACCGGAACGTCCAGTTGAAATGGTTGAGGCTCTTGAAGCCGGCGGGGCAGGCGGATGTTGCGTAATTTCAACGGCTGCTTGGCCGTAAAGCGCTGCGACAACAGAGTGCTCACGCGTCGGCTACTAACTCAGATTCAGCGGTCCGCCGTCGCAGAGAGTAGTTTTGCCGAAGGTTTCGATCCGGTGGCCGACGCCGTGGGCTAGGGCAAGGTGAAGGCGATTATGCGGAACCTTTTCAAACTTGAGCGAGCGGCCCATCTGGAAGCCGAACCCGCCGCCGATGAGCAGGAAGGGAATGTTGTCCAGCGTGTGGGAGTTGCCCTTCCCCAGCTCGTTCGTCCAGACGATGAGTGTGTTGTCAAGGAGCGTACCGGAGCCTCCGGGCTCGGGAGTGCTGGCCAGCTTTTGAGTAAGATAGTTTAGCTCGCCAGCGAACCACTTGTTGATTTTGAGGAGCTTCGCCTGCGACGTCTCGTCCTTGTCCGGCTCATGCGACAGCGAATGGTGGCCGTCCTTGATGTCCAGCCAGTTCATCCGAGCCGAACCGACGGACTTGGTGTATTGCAGCGTCGCCACGCGCGCCATGTCATTAACGAAGCTGTTGACGAGCAAATCAATCTGCATCCGGCTCAACCGCGGCACATTGTCATTCTGATCCGCCACGCCCTCTTCCAGGGACGGCGGACCGACGCGCAATTTCTGGCGACCCGCCTCGGCGACCTCTTTTTCCATCTGTCGGACAAGCGTTTCATGTTCCGCGAGGAGTTTGCGATCTTCGGGGCTGATCAGCTTGCTAACTTTCTTCAAATCATCGCGCACGTCATCGAGGACGCTCTGGAGATTCTCCTTGTCCTTCAACTGTCCGTAGAGCTTCTGATACATCTGATACGGGTCGGAGATCGGCGCGACAGGTTTGTTCGGCCCGGCGTAGGACATGCGCGTCCATGGATCGGCGCGGTCGGTCACGCCCACGCCGAATTCCAGCGAGCCAAACCGCGTGCGCGTCTCTTCTTTGCTTTGAAAATAATTCCGCAACTCCTGGTCGATGGAAATCCCGCTCGCCCAACCCGCCGGTGTGTCGGAGCCGCCCTGGATATTGCCGGGAAACAGTTCGATGCCCGTGAGGAGACAACTCATGCCGCGCATGTGGCCGTCGCCGTCGCCGCGCACCTTGTTGGACAGCCCGCGCAGGATCAGCATACGGTCCTTGAACGACTCCAGCGGGGTCATGATTTCCTTGAGCTTGAAATCCCGGCCTTGCTCCTCGGGCCAGTAAGCGGGCGGGAGCGTGCCATTCGGGCTGAACATCACCACCAACCGCTGCCGGGGACGGGCCGGCGCGGCGAGGCCCAGGCTGGGCAAGCCCATGAGGAAAGGGAGCGACGCGGCGGAGAGGCCGAGGCGCTTGATAAATTGCCGACGATGGATCGCGTTCATGGTTTCCTTTTAGATGAGGTTGGGTTCTCGATGCCTTGCAGTGCAGAGATTGTGGCAATGTCCACCAGCAGCTTCTGGATGTTGAACTCGGAAGCAACGAAGGACTGGCGCAGTCGGTTCATGATGTCCGCACCATACGCGAGCATCGGCTGCTTGACAACCTGATTGAACAATTGCTCGATGAAGGCGTTTTGCGCCTGGTCGCTGCTTGCGGCGTATTCGGCCAGATCCCGCGCTCCCGTCAACCGGATCGTCTCGCCGTCATTCGTGGTATAGTTGCTGGCCGGATCGATGAGCCGGCCATTCTCGCGAGTTCGGAACCGGCCCACGGCGTCGTACTGTTCCAGGCTGAACCCAAGGGGATTGATGACCGAGTGACAGGACTGGCAAGCGGTCGGGCGGGTAAGTTCCGCCACTTTTTCTCGCATCGTCAGGTTGGGCGCAAATTCGGCATCCTTGAATGTCATCGCCATCGCCGGTGGCTTGAGGGCGCGACCCACGATCTTTCGCGTCAGGAACACGCCGCGATGAATCGGCGAGGTGGTTTTTTGATACGAGAACCCGGCGAGGAGGTAAGGATGCGTCACCACGCCCGATCGCTCCTTCGGATCCAGGTTCACTTTCACGAAGTCGTCCACGGCATTCGTGCGCATGCCGTAGAACTTCGCCAGCCGGTCGTTGACGAAAAGATAATCCGCGAGCAACAGTTTCCGATAGTCAGAAGAAGCGTTCCAAACGGTGTCTTCGAGAAACACATTCAGCGAGGTCCGCAAGTCGGCGATGATTTCCGGAGTGAACCCTGGATAGAGTTTGTCGTCTTTGGAGAGATCATCCCGTTGGTTCATTTGCAGCCAATGCTGGAGGAAAGCCTGCACCTTTGCACGGGCACGAGGGTCGGCCAACATGCGGCGTGCCTCCTGGGCCACTTGCTCCTGGGTGTGGAGTGCGCCTTTGGTTGCCAGGTTCTCCAATTCCGCGTCCGGCAGAGAATCCCACAGCCCAAAGGAAAGCTGCTCGGCCACCGCGAAGTCATCCCGCTTCGCACGTTCCAATCCCAGATACAGAAATCGCGGCGACTTCAAAGCCAGCAACACCACGCGCTTCACTGCGTCTTCGAGGTTGGAGGCCGTTTTGAAATGAGCCGAGACGAACACACGCTTCTGCTCGTCCGTCAGGGGACGCCGAAACGCAGCCGCGACGAACCGGCCGCAGAAGGCTTCCACGCTCGCGGCGCGATTCGTGTCGCCGGGCTTGGTGCCCGAGAGCTTGTCGAGGTGTTTGGCGACGTGATTCGCGACTTCGATGGCGGCCTGCGTTGCGGCTTCATCCCAAGCCTTGGAGACGGACACGCCGCGTTCATAACCCACGCTGCTGTCGTCCGGTGGAAACGGGGTGGTGACTACCATCGTTGGCGTCACCCGCCCCGGCGAAAGGTTGCGGGGCGGGATGGCTTGCTCGACGCCGTGCGGCGGCTTCCAGAGCAGTGCGATGGAGACTGTCTTGTCCTTGGCCGCCTTGAAATACTCCAGCCGCAGCGGATAGCTGCGTCCGCCGATGAGCCGGAGCATGGCCTTGTGCTCACTGACGTTCCCCGACGCGACGCCGGCGTCGATCAGCAGCGTCTCCTCGTCATTCACCCACAAACGCGTGCCGTTCGGCGTCTTAACGATGAATTCGTATTCACCGCTTTCGTCCGCAATGAGGGCGCCGCGCCAGTTGATGGTGAACTCATTCGTCACGGTGCCGAGACGTTCCACGTCGTTGCTATTCGCGACTAAACTGAAATCAGCCTGACGATCCACGCGCTCGAAGGTCTTTATGTCGCCGCCCACGTTTCGTGATTTTGGCCGATAGTTTGCGCGGAGCCCTCGTTCGCTCCCCAGCGCGGCATCGCTTGCTCCAAACGACTTGATCAAATCCGCCACCGTGTTGACATATTGGCGGTTCGTCACCCGCACCAATTCCACCCGCGCCGGATGATTGCGCGCCCGCGCTTCGCGCGAGTAAAAGAGGTCGTAAATGTAGCGTGCCACCGCCTCTGCGTTGGGACCCACGCACTTGCCCGGCGCGTCTTCGGGCATGTTCTTTTCAATGTAACGGGCCAGCTTCTCGATCGACCAGTCGCCGACGAGCGCGTCGGCGTATTTGTCTTTCACTCCTTCGCCGTTCTTCCCATGACACTTGACGCACTGTTGGCGGAAAACATCGCGGCCGGTCGGATGCCTTTCCGCTCCGAGCAATCCTTGCCAACTCAACAGGAGGCACATTGGCGGCAACCAGACCCAGCGTTGAATCGATAGAGCAAACATCATTGCCAACCATGCCATCATCCCGGCCCGGCGACGACGGAGGGCTTCAGGACAGATTGTTGACGCATCCAATAGATCGCAGTGTTTGACTTCTTTCAAGAGGGAAGGCATGTGCGGGAGCCGTTCAATTTAATTGGGCTTCCTCCGACGCCGGAGGAGATCGAGGGTTTTCGAGCAACTCACCGACGATGAGCTTTTCGACTGGCGCGCTGCGGAACCGTCGGGACCTACGCTTCAGTTTCTGTTCGAGTCTTGTGCTCGTTGAGAGAGTTAAGGAGACGTAACTTCGCCGTTGTATAAACCGCAGTGTCCAATTTGCGGCGAATTGTCTTGCCTCGGACTTTTACTCGTCCATAAAACATCTCGGTGCGGACAGATTACAACAGAGGGCTCTCATTGGTGAACAGTTGCCATGAGCTATCTTTTGAAAGCTTGGCCTCTTTAGGTGGCTTTGGTTTTTTCGGTTGTTTTTCGTCGCGGCGGGATCTGGTGCCAGTTGCAGGGAGCAGATTTTGCAGGCTACAATCAGCCGCTAGGATGAAAAAACATCGCCGAATTTGTTGGATATATGACGTCGTATTTAAACGGTTGCGCTCGTAGCTCAGTTGGATAGAGCAACTGCCTTCTAAGAGGAAAACGCTGTTTTTCCCATTTTCTCTCAAGTTGTCGTTCGTTATCAAACCCGCATGGATATTGATGATTCTTCACTTTGTCTATTTCTGACGTTTTCTCAAATTATCTCAAAAAACGGCAAGGAGTATAGAAAAGGAGTATAGAAAGAAAAAAAACCAGCGGGACTGGCCCCTTTGCCATAGGAGTAAGGCCCCTTGTCAGAGTAGCGCCCACCGCCCTGTCGTCATGTGCCTACGGTGAAGATTTGCCGACATGTCAACACCGCGCTTGCCCGGTTCAAATCGCCTGGCGGCGCTGTTTCATTTAGAAAACTTACAATGGCACACTGGACAAATCATCACTTCCTTGCCCGCGAGCTTATTCCCGCAATTCGAACAAATTAACTTGATTGATCCGGTTCTGGAGAACGCTTGGCCTTGTCTGCCAGGTCTTTTTTCTGAATATATTTTCCGCTTATGAATGCGCCAGCGAGGCTGACAATGGTCGATCCTCCCAATATAGAAGCAAAAGTGTCGTGGCTATACATCGCGCTCAAAGTGGCGCAACCCATTGCCGCCAAAACCGCAATCAATCCAAACCATTGTCCGCGACGAGCTTGATCTTGCTGACTAAATATAATCTTCTTTTCAACTTCGATTCTATGCGCCGATTGGTTCATAGCCATCTTTACTATCTCTTCGGGTAAACTTGGGAAGATACGGCCGTAAGCCTCAAGTTCTGAGGCCGATGGAATCGGGCCAGAACGATGTTCTACATGACCTTGGAAAACCCTAGTGGCGGGTGGTCCTACAGCTCGAGCAACTGGTGACCCAAAAGACTGAGGCTTTTTATTTTTCCCCATTTGCGCCGGGATTTGGAGCGTTCCCGTCGCCTTTGTTAACCGAAATCATAGCATGACGAATATCTTGACCAACCATCGCCCAATCGTTTCCGATCGCTCGTTGGTCGGCTTGATCCGGTGTGCTGGAATTATTATACTCGAAATATGGCCCCGACAAGCTGAGTAAGCTTCCAATTCCGATTAAGAATGAAGATGCAGGAACTAGAAAATCAGTTTGTTGGTTCATTAACGGCCATTTCTCTTATAGAGTCATCATTCCACAGTAAAGAGATTTTTTCAACTCACCAAAGCCTTCCGTGCATCCCGAAGTTGTGAGTGATATTGCTGGACTACCGGCCCAAGAAGGCGGATGGTGAAGGCATGGAAACAGAATTCATGCTGCAAGGACGGCGAATACAGCCCGGAGATTTGGCGTGGCTCCAGGGGTGGATCGACCTAAATCC